>JAYYDY010000064.1:0-17978 GCA_036160375.1 Thermoplasmatota archaeon
TCACGGGGACGGCATGGAAGACGTGCAGCGCATGCTGATGCAGGAACTTCGTTCGACCTACCACGAAGCCCAAGAAATCGAAGTTACCGTGCTGCGCATGGAAGAGATCGAAACCGAACCCAACGCAGCCATGTTCAACGGTGCCTTCACGCCCTGATCACTCGATGGCGCGGTAGATCAGTTCGATGACCTGCCCGTCTTCGACGATGTGCTCCTGGAAGGTCGTGACTTGGGTTCGCTCGCCACCCTCTTCGGTCACGAACATCAAGAATTCATGACCCGCATCGATGCGGTGGTCGTCAAAGCCGGTGGAGTCCATGTGCTTGCCCCAGATGTCGAAAAACGCTTCGAGCGGAGCATCCACGCCCTTCTCACCAAACTCAAGATGAATTCTACCGGATGAGTCGTGGGTGTGGAGCGGGCGCATTGAACAACCTCGGTCGTCGATTCCAACGTCGTCAGGAATAGCGAACGCTTCGTTGAGAACGGAGATACGGATCTCAGCGTGGTAGTGGTCTTCCAAGCCGCTGTGGCTCCCAATGCACTCTTTGGCAAGCGCATGACGCTCATCAGCGGTGTTGAACGGTGGTTCACCATCACTTTGTCCGAGCAGGAAGCCCATGGCAGCGAGCGCGCTGAGGGTTACGAGAAGCCAAAATATCGATTCTTTGTTCATGCTGTTCACATCCGTTTCATCCTTTTTTGCTGTTTTCATCCAACACGGCGTCACTCCAGTTTCCAGCCTCGTGCATCTTACCGGCTTTCCAGAAACCGAACAAACAGACCACGTTGGCGATGTGGGCCATGGTACAGAACTGACAGATCTTCTCCATGCGCACCTCGTAGGAAACAAGCAGCGCGATAACGAGCATGCCTGCCCCGGTCATGTACATCCCGTACTTCATGTAGGACTCGGCCCAAAGAGCGTCGGGCTCTTTGCCCACGGAATTGGTGATGAACAGGATAGCACCGAAGGCAAACATGCCAATCAGTCCCCAAGAAATACCGAAGAAGGGGTCAACGTTGTATTGGGCGTTGCCCAGCACGTCATCGCAGGAAAACACCGTGGCGGTCGAACAGACGTTGGCGCCTTCGCTGATCTTGTTGGAAATCCACAGGGTATGAACGGACACCACGAACCCCATGAACGCCACGAGGTTCATGCCGAGCATGTGCCTTCGTCGAGCGTGAACGAGGAGCGGATTGCGACGAGACAGTGAAGTCGCTAGACCATCACCGGCGCTGGTCATCAACAGAAGACCGACCACCAGTGGAACGGCGTAGCCGGCAAGAATGAGATTCTGGTTGACCATGCAATCAGGCCTCCTGTGGTGTCAGCCTCATGATGGCCTCAAGAACAGTTTCTTGACTGCTTTCTGCCGAAGTCCAAGCAACAATGCCGTCCGGTTGAATCAGGAAATACGAAGGTGTTCCCGCCACTTTCCACTCCTTCATGTTGTCTTGGTCGATGTCGTCGATGTAAACAAACCGATGCGCATCGCCCTCGCGCTGGGCACAGGATTTGCCCGCACACTCCTCCTCACCCGAACGGTCTCGGAACGCTTCGATTTCATCGCGACTGGTTTCATGATTCGGGATGTCAAGTTGAGTTGCACTGGCAACGAAATTGACGATGGGGCCGTCCCAAGGCCCGAGTGAAGGGTAGGTTCGATGACTGGCCCGCAATTTCATGAAATATTCAGCATCATAACCGACATCGTCAGCAGATTTTTCGCAAAACGGGCAGTCCGTATCCATGAAATCAATGAGCAGCCACTGGCCGTCCGAATCTCCTGCCGTCCAGTTGGCCGTGAGGTAGTCGTTCATGTTGAAATCCGTCCAAGCACTGCCGTTGTAGGCCTTGCCTTCCAGCGGCGGGGCTCGCTCACCAACGCCGGTTCCAGAAGGAATGGGGTTGGTGGTTACCGCCAGCACGATGATGGCCACAAAGAACAGGGCCATCACGCGAATGAGGGTGTCGGTTCGTACGTCAGCTTCGGTGTTGTTCATCATGGGCATCAATCCAGTCCAATTTCTTCCAAAAGTTGAGTTGCAGTGTGGCGAATCGCTTCTTCGCTGTTCATGGACACATCAAACCCGGTCGCCAGCATGTTGTCAATCCCGAGTCTGGCACGGGGAATGTCGCCAGCCCATCCACGGTCGCCACCGGTGTATTCGATGCTCGCATCGTGACAGCCGGTGACATCCACAACGATCTCTGCGATGCGGCGAACCGAGGCGGTGTCGTGGCTGCCAAGGTTGTAGAGGTTGAGCGGTTCGTTGGCGTGTTCCATGACATGGAGGATGCCGTCAACACAATCCCCCACTTCCATGTAGGACTTTTCCTGCAGGCCGTTGCCGAGGACCTCGAGACGTGACGGGTCCTTCTTGAGTTTGTGAATGAAATCGAAGATGACACCGTGCGTACCACGTGCACCGATGATGTTGGCGAATCGGAAGATCCAGGCTTTGAGCCCAAAAGTACCGACCCAACTGCTGATGAGTCCTTCGCCGGCTTGTTTGCTCGCACCGTAGAGCGAGATGGGCATGCACGGGCCGTGGTTTTCGGGTGTGGGCATGGGGGCGTTCTCGCCGTAGACGACGGAACTTGAAGCGAAGGCGATGTTCTTCACGTCGTTCAATCGCATGGCTTCCACGATGTTGTACGTCGCCACCGTACCCTGCTTGAGGTCCGTGTCGGTGATGCGGGTGCCGAGGCGAATGTCGGGGTTGGCGGCGAGGTGGAAGACGCAATCGATGTTCATGGCCATGGCTCGGCCAACGTCATCCGGATTGCAGATGTCACCTTCGACCAGCACGGCGGCACCGGAATCAAGGTGGCCTTGGATAAATGAAAGTTCACCGCTCGAAAGGTTGTCAATGACGACGACCTCATCCCCGCGAGCCACCAAGCGGTCGATGAGGTGGGAGCCAATGAAGCCCGCTCCACCCGTAACCAAGGCTCGCATGGTGTAACCACCAAAACCGCTCGTATAAGGCAAATGGTTCCCGCCGTCATCTGAGGAAGAGCCTTATCTTGTTTGAGGTGAATGCTTCGGTTCCTGAGGAACCAGAACCTTGGGGGAGGTGAACACATGAAGAAATCTGAAACCGCAAAGCAAACCGAAAACCTGGACAACAACATCCTGGTGGGATACGTCCGCCGAAGCAACGCTGGTGGAGCCCTCAAGCTCTCCATCAACACGGCGGCGTTTGCTGACTGCAGCACGTACATGACCAGCGACGGGCAATCCTATGTCCCGTTGGTCATTTCGATGAGCGCCCTGCAAAAGGTGCTCTCCGGCGAGCGTGCAGTCACCACCGTGACCCAACTCCACGACTGAGCCGCCCTCGGCCCGTCGCCGGGTTCCTTCTCTCTGAGAAGTACAACGCTGTTCGGTTGCTCACGAGCAATTGAACCGCCTTTTCCTTTTTATGTCTGATTTTATTTAAACAGGCATATATAGAACCTCAATGACGGGACATCGTGCCTCAAGGGGACAAGTCAAGCAACGCGGCCAAGCCGCGTATCGTTGCTGGCATGCCCATGTACAACGAAGAGGAGACGATTGGTTCGGTTGTCACCCGAACCCTTCGCTACGTCGATGAGGTGATTTGCATTGACGACGGCTCATCCGACGCCAGCGCCCGAATCGCCGAAGCCTGCGGGGCGACTGTCATTCGCCACCGCGTCAACCGTGGCTACGGTGGCGCCCTCAAGACGCTGTTCTTGCGAGCCACCGAATTGGACGCCGACGCACTGGTGCTGCTCGATTCCGACGGTCAACACGAAACCGGCGACATCCCCAAGTTGCTCCAACCGATCCTTGACGGCGAGGCCGACTTCGCCATCGGCTCTCGCTTTGTCGACGGAGGAGGGGGCACCGACATGCCAGCCTACCGCCGGTTGGGCATCAAGGTGATCACGGCCGCTTCCAACCTCTCCAGCGACCTCGGCATCAAGGACACGCAGTCTGGCTTCCGAGCCTTTTCCAGAACCGCCCTCGAACGCCTGCGATTTGACTCGGAAGGCATGGAGTTGTCCCTCGAGATGCTCGAAGACGCTCATGAGAAGCAACTGCGCGTGCTCGAGGTCCCAACCGTCATTCGCTATGACGTCCCCAAAGGCTCCAACTTCACGGCCGTTTCCCACGGCTTCACCGTCATGACTTGGGCGGTGCTCTCGCTTTCCCAGAAGAAACCGCTCCTCGTACTCGGCCTCCCCGGATTTGGTCTCTTAGCGACCGGCGCCGCCATGGGAACCCGTACGGCGCAGGATTTCACCCTCCAGCTTGACAGCATCATCGGTGCCGGATTCTCGGCCGTTTGGATCGGTCTGCTCGGGCTCTCGCTCATGGCCACCGGTCTTGTGCTCCAAAGTGCACAACGTTTCCTGAGATTGCTGCTCGTTCGTGAGTTTGGCTTGGACTGAACGCTTCAGAACAGCCCGGTCACGAGGACCAAAAGGTACGGGACGGCAAAAATACCGAAGAAGATGAACATCATGACACGGACCGTTTTCTGGTTCTTCTCGTCCTTTTCGTTCTTCTCGATGCATTCCTGCTGTTTACAGACGCGTGGGTCGGCCTTGACCGGAATGGGTTCTTGGCAGATACGGCAGTGCTTGTGAGGTGGGACCTTACCACCGCCCTGCATGTTGCCAATGAACTGGCTTGATTTCTTGGCCACCATGTCTTTCACCTTCTTTGCGTCCACCATTGTTTCACCTCATGCTTTGATGACGGTCCCGTCGAACAGCTTCCCGTCCAAGGCGTCGTCCAGTCGTCGAACGTCTCGGCCGTCGAGCACGGCCAAATCCAAGCCGGCCTCAATGGCCACGCCCACAGCCACCGGGTCGACCACGGCCGATGCTCCTGGTTCAAGCGATTGCCCAACACCCACGATGGCACCGAGTTCTTCGAGGGTGATGTCGGTGAGGGCCTTGGCATCGTCGTTGGTTCGAGGGTCCTTGTCGTAGACGTGCGAGACGTTGGTGGCGATGATGCAGTGCCTTGCGTGGACGGCGGCGGCGAGTTTCACGGCCACGGTGTCGGTCGTATGACCGGGCACGGTACCGCCCATGACGACGATGTGGTGGTCGTCAAGCAGCGAGCGTGCGGCGTCGATGGTATGCGGCACCGATGGAGCGACGTCGCATCCGATGTCGAGGAGCACTTGCTGAAGCACCGTGGCATTGAGCCGTGTGCCGGCAATCCCGATCTCATCCAAGCGATGGGGAGACGAGATGGAGGCTTTGGCCAGTTCGATGCCCTCGCGTGCAGGCAGGCCACCACCGACCACGAGGGCGATGCGGCGCCCGTTGCCCTCGAGGTGGACCATGAGCTGGCGAAGCTGTCCCATCCACATGGCACGAGCGTCGGCTTCTTCAGGACGAAGAAGACTCCCACCAAGGGCAACGACGTGCACGGGGCTCATGGTTTCCCTCCGACGCGGCCATGCTTTCATCCTATCCCTCTCCAAGGCCACACATTGTGGATACCCCAGCGAAGCGGGGCGAGGTTTGAAGTGCCCCGCCTCAGCCCGACAATGGGGGGAAGCACCATGGCAGACGATGCGAAGTTGTCGGCACGAAGGATGCGCCTCAAACTCGCTTTGGAAGACCTCCGAGAGATGAAGGGCTTTGGCACTGAACTTGTCACCCTCATCATTCCGCCCGACCGTCAGGTCTCGGATGCCCGTTCCATGCTGCAAAACGAACACGGTCAAGCGGCGAACATCAAGTCCAAAGGCACCAGGAAAAACGTTCAGGGCGCCATTGAATCCGCCATTTCAACCCTCTCACGCTACAAAACCCCCGGAGAGAATGGACTTGCCATTTTCGTTGGCTCCATCATCGTCGGCAACAACAAAAGTCGCATGGTCAACATCGTCATTGAAGACCCGCCCCAACCGCTCATTTCCTTCCGATACCGCTGTGATTCGAGGTTTGAACTGACCCAACTCGAAGAGATGCTCATCGACAAAAAATCGTACGGTCTCTTCGTCATTGACCGAGCGGAAGCCGCCTACGGCATCGCTTCCGGAAAGCGAATTCACGTCCAGGAGCACTTGGTTTCAAACATCATGGGCAAGCACCGGCAAGGTGGTCAGTCGGCTCAACGTTTCGAGCGACTCATCGAAGAAGCGGCGCACAACTTCTTCAAGCGGGCCACTGAACACGCCTCGTCTTACTGGTTGCCCCACCTTGAGAACATTCAGGCCGTCATCATTGGCGGTCCGGGCGCCACGAAGGATTTCGTGGTCAAGAACGAATACTTCCACCACGAAATCGCCAAAAAAATCGCCAAGACCACTTTTGATGTCGGTTATTCGAACGAGTCCGGCGTTCGAGAACTGGTGGAAAACGCAGGCCAACTGATGGGCGAAATTGAACTGGACGCTGAGCGTCAAGTCATGAACCGCTTCCTCGAAGAACTGATTCGAGCCCACCCGAAGGCCACCTACGGTGAAATGATGATCAAACAGGCGCTCTCGAGCGGTGCGGTTGATACCTTGCTCATCTCAGAGGGACTGCGTGGAAACATCATCACCATGCAGTGCAAAAAATGCGGCCATGGAAGCGAGAGCGACTGGGAAGCTCGTCTCACTCGGCAGCAAGAACTCCCCGCATGTCCGTCCTGTGGTGCATCTGGCGACTCCATCAAGGAACTCTCAAGCCATTCCATCATCGATTCGTTAACCTCCCTTGCTGAGGACGGTAACTCACAAGTTACGTACATCTCGGTGGACACGGAAGAGGGTTCACAACTGATGCAAGGGTTCGGGGGCTTGGCAGCCATTCTACGCTATCCCATGATGTGAGGTGAGCACGTGGACCTTCTCAAAAACGAAATTTTGCCGCTCGTGGAGCAGGCCGCTGAGGGCATGGGCCTGGACGCCGGTCTGATGGCCCGTGTGCTTCAGCCCGCCCGTGAACTGGATCAGGGCGACCTTTCTCTTCCCTGTTTCCCCTTTGCCAAGGCCCTCGGCATGGCACCTGCAGCCATCGCCGAACAACTCGCTGCATCGATACCTGCCCATCCTTCGCTGGAGAGCAGTAACGCCGTCAACGGCTACCTCAACTTCCGAGCCTCGCCAGCATGGTTGGCGCAACAACTTTTGGAAGGACGGCATCGAATCACAAACGATGCGCGTCGGGAAGTCCTGATTGAACACACCTCTGCGAACCCCAACGGCCCCTTCCACGTGGGCCGGGCTCGAAACGCCATTTTGGGTGACACGCTGGTTCGCCTTCACCGACTTTGGGGCGACACCGTCACCGCAGAGTACTACGTGGATGACATGGGCAAACAAGTCGCCGTCTTGGCATGGGCCTTGGAGAACATGACCGCTGAGGAGGTCGAAATCTTGCTCGCCGACCGAGAAGCGGCGAACCCCCAATGGGCGAACAAAGCTGACCATCAACGCGTTCGCTGGTACCAAGCCGCTCAACTGCGCCGAAAAGACGACCCTGCTGCTGAAGACATCGAGAAGGCCATCGGCACCCTCGTCCACGCCAGTGAACACGGTGATGAAGCCGTGCTCCGCTCGTTCGAGAACGCCTACCAACCCGTGTTGGACGGCATGCTGGAAACGCTCGGCCGTTTGGGCATCCACTTCGACCGCTTCACCAAGGAATCGCTGTTCGTCATCAACGGCGACGTAGCGAAACTGATGGAGGAACTTGGTGAACTGGAGATCAACGGCGTCGCCGAGAACGGTGCGCAATACCTCGATTTGGGTCAACGTGGCCTCAAGGGCAAGACCGAATTCTTCTACCGGAGAGGGGACGGTTCCTCCCTCTACGCCACGCGAGACATCGCCTACCATCGGTGGAAATGGACCCAGTGCAACGAATTGATCAACGTCCTTGGTGAAGACCACAAGCTCCAAGCCCAACAGGTTGGCCTGACCCTCGAAGAACTCGGCGAACGCCGTCCTGAAGTCATGTTCTATTCCTTCATCAAACTCCCCGAGGGAAAAATGTCCACCCGTCGGGGCAACGTGGTGTTCATGGACGACCTGCTCGAAGAGGCCCAAGCCCACGCCATCGAGGTGCTCAAGGAACGCCGACCCGACCTCGACAACGATTCGATGAAGACCATCGCAGAGGCCGTTGGCACCTCAGCGGTGCGGTTCAACATCATCAGCGTCAGCCCCGAGAAAGGGTTCACCTTCCGTTGGGAGGACGCCTTGAGTTTCGAAGCCGGTTCAGCACCGTTCATCATGTACAGCCATACCCGCGCCTGCTCCATACAGTCCAAGGTTGAGGCACTCGTTGGAAAGGAGTTCCTCTCTGACACGGTTGCTGCGCAAGCTGATGACGCCATGCCGGAGGGGTTGATTCAGTTGCTGCGCACCTTGGCCGTCCACGACGACCGGCTTGAGAAGGTGGTCCGAGAACACCGACCGAACCTGTTTGCCGAGTACATGCTCCACCTGGCCACGGCCTACAACTCGTTCTATAGAGACTGCTACATCATCGAAGACGGCGAAGTCAACCCGTTCTATTACGCCGTTTCCGAACTGGCCCGAGCCACGCTGAAGGCCGGCATGGAAGGCTTGGGCGTTGTACCGCTCACCACGATGTGATCAAACGTCTTGGCGGTACCAGCCCTCGGGGAGTTCCATCGGGTTGTTGGGGCGAGCGGACTTCACACGGCGAACAATTTCCAACCGCATGGCGTCAAGACCGACGTTTTCCGTCGCCGAGAGGCACACGCGCCCCTGGCCGTCCAACAGGAGTGGCAACGCTGGTTCGCCCTCAGCACCAGCCTCCCGCCAGGCGGTTTCGTGCTCTACAACCTCATCCCACATCGCAGGTGGTGGGTTGAGCAAATCGGCTTTGGAACTGACCTGCATGAGGTCCGTTTCTGGAAGGAGCGTTCGAACCTCTTCGAGGAGGTTCATTTGCTCTTCAATCGGCGTACCGCACGATTCGCTTTCATCGACCAAAAACAACACCAAGGAACCGATGTGTTCCAGCGCAGCGATGGCCTGCATTTCGATGTGATTTCGCTGCTCCATGGGGCGATCAAGGAGACCTGGGGTGTCGACCATTTGGTATTGCAGTCGGCGATGTGTAAAGTGACCAACGTGAATTTGCTTGGTGGTGAACGGGTAGTGGTTCACTTCCATTTTTCCCGTGCTCAAGGCAGCGATGAAGGCGGATTTTCCCACGTTGGGAGCACCGCAAACAACGATACAGGGCGACACAGGATCGATTTTTGGAAGGCGTTTGAGGGTTTCACGTGCCTCGCTCAGCCAGGTCAAGGAAGGGCCCACTTGGCGCATCACCGAGGAGATGCGCCCATAGGCTTCTCGACGTGCCTCGTGCATCAAATCGGTTCGGCCGGTGCGGATGATCTTCTTGGCATTTTGAGAGGCAATGCGTTGCACCTGCTTTGAAGCCCATTGGAGGGTGGCGAGGTTTTTGCGATAGTCATCGCATCCGACACAAGCGTCGATCATGGCGACATCGAACAACGGCGATTGGTCGAGCGAAGGCCAAGCAGAGACCAGTTCTTGGAACTCGGTCGCAATGATGTCCGCTGCCGTTTGAACCATCCGGGTCATCTGTTTTCGAACTCGAAAAACACGGTCCGAGTCGTCCACACGGTCGGCGGCCTTCTTGGCTCGAGAAAAGGCCTTGTCGAGGACCTCCTCCTCGAGCAGAACCGTTCCGAGCGTACGCCAAGAGACCTTCATGGTGTTGCCTCGTTCAAAGGGCCGCCGTCTTTCCTTCATGAAGTATCCCGTTGTGAAACGGGTGGGGAAAGCAAAGGGGAGGTTCAAGTACGCTCGCCGTCTCGTTGAAATCATGGCGAAGAAAAAGAGTGTGGACCTCCCGGGATGGGCGAAATCAATGTGGGAAGACATGGGCTCGCCCGAACTCGAAGGCTTGAACCCGGTCTACAACGGCGACCTTCTCGAGCGCCGCCAAGGGCTGAGGCGAGACGACTTTGTTGAACTTCATCTGAACGTTCAGGCCTTTGCCGACCCAGAGGACGCCCATGTTCGTGGCCGCCTCATCTCTTCAGGCAAATCAAGCCTCGAAATCCTCACCGACGAAGGACGTTGCATCTTCATTTCACGAGAGGTCATCGTGAAAATGGAACTCATCGCCCACACCCGCCCTGCCTACATCGACGACAAGGAACTGTTGGCCTTCGAACGAGAGGACATGAAGCGACGTTCCAAACTCCATGAGAAGGTCGAGAAAGAGACCAAGGGCAACGATGATTCGCACCTTTGGGGATGAGGCCATGTCAGCCCCGGCGGGTTGGACTGAGGTCGAAGGCCGGCTCATGCGCGAATTTTCTTTCGAGGATTTTGCTGGTGCAAAGGCGTTCGTTGATGCGGTTTCATCCATCTGTGAGGACATGAACCATCACGCAGAACTCCATTTTGGATGGGGCTACGCCGTGGTGGAAACCATGACCCACGACACCAACAGCATCACAACGCTGGACCATGAACTCGCCAACGCCATCAACCAACTGGAGGTGTCGTGATGGCGTCTGACCCCAAAGGGAGAACCGAAGCCGGCTACCTGCGCCATGCCTTCGTTTGTGGCCATCAACGGGGCGAAGGGGCTGCCCGCCCCTCCTGCATGAACAGGGGAAGCCTCGACCTCATGCGTGAACTCAAGCAACGCGTCAGGGAAGGGAGCGACCTCAACCTGCGCGTGCAAAAGTCAGGGTGCCTGGACTTCTGCGAACAAGGCCCAACGTGCGTGGTGTACCCAGAGGGAGCCTGGTACAGCCTCAAGGACGAGGCGGCATTGGAGGCCGTGTTCCAGCACCTTGTCTCGGGAACGATGGACGAGCAAGCCACTTTGAAATTGGAGTGATCAGAGTTTCACTGGACGGGTCGCACCGCAGGCTTGACACTTCAGCAGCGTTGTTCGATCTTCCTTGACGAAGTGGGTATCAGGGGCACTGCATTGGCTGCACTTGATGTAGGTGTTGACGTAGTTGGCGATGGTTCCCTTGATTCGCTTGGGTGGAATTCGTCCCTTGAATCGGGCACGAGGACCATCACGAGATCCGGAGGTTCCCAACTCGTTCAGAATGTACTGGTAGACGTGGTTGTCATCCCGGTCCATCATGGACACCACTTCGTTGAAATTGCGGAAGATGGTGTTTGAACCTTCGATCATGATTTGCGGAGCTGGGAGCCGCCAACGGGACCTCGAGGAAATCTCCTCAGGAATGTTCTCTCGGGCTCGGTCGAGAAGGCTCTCGTAATCGAAGTCTCCCATGGTTTGCCGCCGTCGTTCCCTCCCTTCAAGACTTTCGCCCCATGAACCGAGCCCATGAAAGCATTCATGAGCGTTCAACGGCAGGGTATTGTTGAGGACCATGGTCTTGAGCATTGAAGAACTGAAAGCGCTGGCTTCCAACCTCATGAAAGAGGGGTTGAACACCCAACAAATCGCTGACGAACTCTCCCTTTCGCAGGACACCATCACCTGGTTGCTGTCTGGTACGAGTGAAGGTGAGCGCCCCAGCGATGTTCGCATTGGATGGCGTACCCTTGGGGTTCGGCCCCAGCGCATCGCTGCAGTGGGCTCCATCATGGCCGATGTAGCCGACGAAGAACTTGGCTTCGAGAACATCGACACCGTGGTTGGTATATCCATCAACGGCATCGCCTTTGCCTACGAAGTCGCTCGCATCCTTGAGTCCGATATAACGGTCTTTCGCACCACCGATGAAGGCGAGGGCAGCGGTTCCCTTTCCAACAAGTACGGCCAAGTTGCCGGCAAGCGCGTGGTCATCATCGACGACGTTCTGTCTTCTGGCAAGACCATGTCGAAGACCATCCAATCCATCCGGGCCGCCGGCGGCGAAGTCTCGCTCGCCATCGTTCTGGTCAACAAAACCACGCGGAACGAAATCGACGACGTCCCGCTGCGTGGTTTGATTCGTGCAGTCGCTGTTTGAGGTCTGCCCATGCACTGGAGCGATGTCATGGCCCAACGCCTCGCCCAACGCGGTGAGACGCACATTGTGGCCACTGGCATCACGCCCAGCGGCGAATTTCACATCGGCCATCTTCGTGAAATTCTGACCGGCGACATGATCGCTCGCGCAGCTCGCAGAGCAGGCATGGAGGCAGAATTGGTGTTCGTGGTGGACAACGCCGATCCGCTGCGGAAGGTCTACCCCTTCCTCGACCCCGAGTACGAGACCTTCATTGGCCATCAACTCGGCTCCATTCCTGCCCCCGACGAGAACGGAAAACCCGACTGGAAACGGTTCAACGAAGACGGCTGGACCTACGGTGACCATTTCCTTACTCCCTTTCTAGAGGCACTGAAACTCATTGGCGTCGCACCCCGCCTCCTGCCCAATCTTGAAGCCTATCAGGCCGGAAAATTCAGCCATGCTGCGCGGGTTGCTTGCGACGACCCCGAGGCTGTCCGAGAGATCATTGAGCGTGTGTCGGGTCGAGAGCTTCCAACGGATTGGTTTCCTTGGCAACCGTTGGATTCCAAAGGCTCGCTGGACGGTGTGAACGTCACCGGCTACGAGTATCCGCACGTGCATTGGACCGACGCTCACGGTGTCGACGGTCGATCAAACATCGAACGAGGCGAAGGAAAACTCCCGTGGCGACTTGACTGGCCGGCCAAGTGGGGCTTCAACGCCATCACCTGTGAGCCCTTTGGAAAAGACCACGGGGCGGCTGGAGGCTCGTACGACACCGGGAAGGAAATCGCCCTCCTCTTTGGCCATGAACCTCCCGCACCCTTGACCTACGAGTGGATCAGCCTACGAGGAAAGGGTGCCATGTCATCGTCCTCCGGCAACACGGTCGGACCCATCGAAGCCCTCCAACTCGTCCCCCCGGAAATTCTTCGATTCTTGATCGCCAACTCAAAGCCAAGCAAGGCCATCGAATTTGATACCGGGATGGGTTTGGTGAACCTTGCAGACGAATACGAGCGCCTGTGCGCTCGAAACTTTGAGGCTGAGTTGGCCGACCCAGAACTGAGCCGAAGAAAGCGTGTTCAAATTGAGGATGCGAAGGTGGCGTTGGAACTCTCCGTGGTGGAAGAGGCAACAGCAAGCGTGGCGACCTCGGTGAGCTTCCGTCATCTCGCTCTCTTGGCCCAAGTCAAGCCGAGCGATGAGGGCGTGTGGGAAAGTTTGCGAATGACGGGCACCATCGTTGACCCGACCCCGACACTGAAAGATCGTCTCACCAGGATGCGTTCTTGGATTGCTTCCGAACATTTCCCGGAGGAAATGCGCATCCATCTTTGCTCGGAGCCTGACGCCACAGCACTCGGAGAACTCAACGAAGACCAGCGCAGTGTTCTCCCCTTCCTCGAGAAGGCGCTGCTATCGGCACCTTGGACCACTGAAGGCATCACAGAGGCGTTCAAGACCGCCGCCACCCTGAGCGAGACCGGCATGCGAGACGTGTACCGTGCAAGTTATGCCTTGTTCATGGGAACAGAGCGTGGCCCGAGGCTGGCACCCATTCTCTCCAACTGCGATCAGGGCGAGATGATGGAACTGGTTCGTCAAGCAACGGCCCTGTGAAGCAAGGCGAACATCAAACTCGCCTCCTTTGTTGCGTCATCCAACACACCATTCAAAAGGTGTCACCAATGTATCACCCCCATGGGCGGCGTGTATTGTCCAACATGTGAAGCGGGCGTGGAAGTCACGGCGAAGTTCTGTCTCTCATGCGGCCATGATTTGACACAACAAGGACCCATCACGGCCACGGGTCATGACCTCAACCAGTTGAAGGACGTGATTCGTCTCCGAGAAGACCTCTCGATGGCAGAGAAATTTGACATGATTGCGAGGGTTGAAGACGGGGCCGACCCCATCATGCTCGGCATTGCCGCCGCTGCCGATGAAGGCGAACTTCCGGTGGAGTCCGCTCTGAATACGCCTGCTGCAACCGAGGTTGCGCCCGGCCTCCAAGCAGCAGAGTGGAATCATGCAGCAGCAGACGCTGCTATCGAACTTGCAAGCGAAGGCAGCAAACTCCTGGACCTGAAAAACGCCGGTGCATTTGAGAAACTCGGCGACCGATTCAACGATGCCATGGATCTTGGCCGTCAAGCAACGCTGGAAGTCCTCAAAGTATCTCAGGGTGTGGTGCTTCCGGCCGCCGATGCGCTCCAATCCGTCCCTATCATGCAACCGCCCAACAAGAGTTTCTGCCCGAAATGCGGTTCGGACATTCACGCCAACGCCATGCTACAGTGGAAAAAATGGAGCGATGCGTCCACCGAACTCTTGGCCATCCAGCTTGAAGCCGCGATGCGCTCATCCTTGATGCACCTCGCAGCTTCCTACCGTGATAAGATTCAGGACCTTGAAGACCAACTCTCCGATGCGAAGAAAGCCGCTGCTGATGCCAAAGAAGCAGCAGCAAAGGCACCACCAGCCAAGGAAGAAGAGAAACCAGCAGAAAAGAAAAAGTCCTCAGGAAAGGCCGCTGCGGCCACCAAATCTGCACCAGCGAAGAGCAAGCCTGCTCCAGCCAAGCCGAAATCGGGCGGGCTGTTCGGCGCCAAGAAACCAAAGAAAACCTACGAAGGGGAGCCCGGCGGCAAAGCAGAATGGTTCCTTGAAGAAGCCTTGGACACCGTCTATGACCCACACGGCACGGGTAAGCCCATCAAGGCCGCCATGATCCTCGCTCGCTCCTCCGATGGAAACGTGAGGGTCAGGGACGTGATTCGAACCTACGCTGTTGAGGGGGAAGATGGCGTCTCTGAACTTGCTTGGACCAGCCCGCTCACCAAGTACCTCATCGAGGCGTACGACGCCTGCTGAACAAGACAAACGGCCGCTCTCGGAGCGGAATCCTTCTTGAGCCACCACGGAGTCCATCCACCATGGAGAGCGAGGCATCCGCCCTGGACGGTCTCCGCCACGCCCTTGAGCGAATGGCTGCTTCGATGAAGTCCACCTTCAACACGCGCCTTGACAGCCTCTACACCACTGTTCTGGCGTCTCCAGGGACCATCCTTGCCCTGTTTATCATCATCAGCGCCGTGTTTGCCCAGCAGGGTGTGGCGTTTCAAGAACAAATTGATGGTGATGTGGAAATTTTCCTCCCCGATGGCGCATCATCCACCGATTTGCTGCTTGAGGTTCGCACGGAATGGTCAACCGATCTGGCAGTCATCTACATCACGACACCCAACGCCAACAACCCCAACGATACGACCAACATCACCGATGAAGCGATTCTGAACGAGATCAGTTGGCTGGAAGGCGACGACCGAAACATCGGCGGTGATTCGACCAGTCGCGGGATGGATTTTGACAAAACCGACCATGGACGCAACGACGGTGTGCTCTGGATCATCTCACCCGCTCAGGTCATCAAGGAGATCAACTCGGCCGACGGACGGTTCAACAATTCCCTGTGCGTCCATGGAGTGAACAACCGCTTACCTGTAGCACTGGACTGCGAGCAACTGCCCGAAGGCGGTGAGTACGCCATCCCAGACCAAGACCGAATTGACCAAATCATCGAAGAGTCAAACGGTGCCTTCGACGCCCTCATCAAAGACACGAACGACATGGACCCCACCGTTGACAGCGATGGCGATGGGAACTTCACCAACGACATGGACGGGGACGGAATTTGGGACACGACCGCCATCGTTGTGGGCATGCATCATGACCCCTCAGTCACCGGTGACTGGGCTGATTTCTCTGCCCTGCTGAATCACTTCCAAGACATCATTGACAACCGACCCACGGAATACAGAAACACCGAAACCATCACGGTCACCGGTTTGACAAAAGTGCTCGAAGACATCTCCGACGCCATCTACGAAGACCTTCTGATGATTTTGCCATGGTCCGTTCTCTTCACCGTCCTCGTCATTACAGCCCTGCACCGTTCAGCCAAGGTGGTCCTCATCACGGGAACACCCATCCTGATGGCGCTTGCCATCACCTTCGGTTCGTCCGTCATCATGGACATCACGCTGACACCCATGATTGTGGCCACCTTCCCCATCCTCATCGGCTTGGGCGTGGATTATGCCCTTCACATGGTAAACCGGATTGAAGAAGTGAGGCGAAAAGAAATTGACAAAGCTCACGATGAAAACGAGCGGCGTCGCAAACGAGGTCAGCCAGAACAACCGGTTCCTGACCTCTGGGATCTCGAATTCTACAAATCCTGCGTCATGGAAATGACGCGATCAACCGGCGTAGCCGTCTTCCTGTCCGCCATGACCACCATCGTTGGTTTTTCCGTCCTCATCGCCCCGCTCATCGTCCCCATCGCTCCTATACGATCGGTGGGCGTGACCCTCGTCATCGGCATCTCATCCACGCTGGTGTTGAGCATCATCCTCGTCCCTACGCTGGCTTGGTTACTCAAATTCAACAAACGCACCAACCCGAGCGTATGGAAAAACATCGGCCAAGCACCCATCAAGGGCTTCCTCATCGTCATTCTGCTCGCTGGCGGTGTCACCGCCTACGGGGTGGCCAACCTTGACGAATTGAACGAACCCATCACCGGCTCATCCGAGGCTCCTGATGGCATCGAATCGCTGAATTCCCTTGCTGAATACTCACGGCAGTTCAGCAGCGGGCAAACGTCCTTGTTCATCTACGATGCCTCGGAGCGTCCGAACAACAACAACACCCTGAACGTGCGGGACCTGCCCGTATTGGATTCCATCGATGCGATGGAGCAAGCCGTGGATCAAGTTGACGAAACCTCGACGACCAGCATCATCACCTTCCTCAAGGCTGTTCCTGCCACCATCACGGTGGCTGAGGGCATCACCATCGGCGACGGTTCGCTTTGGGATTTACTTCATGACCCATGCTGGGAAAGCGAGGACCTTCTCGACCCCAACTGTGCTGGCTGGACCTTGGTTCCGCTCAGCGAACGAGAATCCTTGCGAAAGGACATGGTGAACGTTGCCTTTGATACCTTGTCCAAAGAAGTACGTTCCATGCTGATGAACGAAGGAGGCACCAAGGCCATCGTGTACGTCTCTCAGCCCTACATGAACCTCAACGTGGCAGGCGAGCTGCGCGACGAAATCGATGAGATTCTCGCAGAGGGTCCCACGCTGCTCAACACCCGAACGTCCCTGCTCACGGGTGGCCTGCCGGTTTCGCTTGACATCAACGAGGGCATCCACAGCACACAGTCCACAACCACGCTGCTGACGCTTCTTGTGCTCACCGTTCTGCTCATGTTTGTGTTCCGCTCACCAAGGTTAGGGATTTACACCATGGTTCCTGTGGCGGTTGTGATTCTATGGCAGCCGCTGCTGATGCAGAGCGGGGACGTGAATGTCAACATCTTCACGGCAATGATTGGAACCATCGTCTTCGGTATCGGCGTTGATGATTCCATTCACGTGATGCATCGCATTCGAGAGGAAGGCGAATCGCCCCACGGCATGGCATCCGCCATTGAGGAGACCGGCCAGACCATCTTTGAAACCACCATCACAACGGTTTCCGGCATTGCGGCTGGTTTCCTCGCAGCCTTCCCAGGCTTGGAGAATTTCTTCATGCTGATGTGCCTGCTCATCATCTTCGCGTTCATCACCAGCACCTTCCTCCTCCCCGCCGTCATCACGGCCGAACACGTTGCCCGAGCGAAAATCAACCGCCATCCATCTTGGATAGACTTTGGCGAGGGCGTCGCACTCGGAGACACGTCCGTGATGAAGCCGATGGACGCTGTCATTCCAGGATCGTACATGACGCTGGAGGCCGAGGGAGGAGGGAGTAGGGAGTAAGCCCCTTTCTGTTCCCTTTCGGTGACCGCATTCAACTGTGCATCCTACCTGTCCCTCGGCGTGCAGCGTCAACGGGACGGTTTGGACTTGCTCCGGCGGGGTGGCTCGTCTCATCGACCACAAGGCAACCTCGGTCTTTCAACGTCATTGTACACACCTTGCATCGTTCGTTTCTGCAGCTTTGAACCCAACCATTTCTGTTTGCTTCCTT
>JAYYDY010000065.1:0-24059 GCA_036160375.1 Thermoplasmatota archaeon
TGGCAAACGGGAACCGGTATTCAAGAGAACGAAATCGTGGTGGAAGTCACCATGGCCGTGAACCCAGCCCGTGTGTGGCGCTCCTACCTTGAGCCCACCATCAAGGAAGTCTTCGACATGCCAAAGGGCGACAAGGGTACGGCTGCGCAACTCTGGGGCGACGTGTTCATGACCAACGAAGTGCTTCACGACAAGATGCGCAAGGACGGCAACGAGCACTACCTCAACCTGCTGAAGATGGCCTACCACTGGTCCAACAACGAGGCTCAAAAGGAGCACAAGTTGGGCAAGCACGCCAAGAAGCCGGCGGCAAAGAAATCCACGACCAAGAAGAAGTGATTTCTTCCCAAAGAGGGTTGAAGAACAAGAGGCCCCGCCTCTCGCATCATGGCGAACGGTAACGACGGCAGCGGGCGCGCCCCTGTTGCGATTGTTCGCCCCACCACCACGGTCACGAGCGGCGTGGGCGTCACGCAGAAACTTGTTACCGCCGCCGTTGCATTCGGCGACTTGATGCAAGGCACCTTTGGTCCGCAGGGCCTTGACAAGATGCTCTACAAAACCAACGGTGAAACGGCCGTGACCAACGACGGTGCAAAGATCGTCGCTGAACTGCTCGTGAAGCATCCTGCAGCCAAAGCCTTCGTTCAGTTGGCAGACGCACAAGAACAGGCGTGTGGTGATGGCGTCACCGGTTGTTTGTTGTTCGCCAGTGAATTGATGCGAGAAGCTGGCCGCCTGCTCGAGCGAGGCCTCCATCCGCTGGTGTGCATTCAAGGGTTTCAACTGGCGCTTGATGTGGCGCTCCAGCACCTTGAGCATCGTGCCGAAGCTATGGATGCCGACCGCAAACGGCTCGTGTCCGTTGCCCGTACGTCCATGACCGGGACCTCAGCCGATACGGGCGATGACACCCTGGCAAACCTCATTGTGGAAGCCCTCAACACCGTAGCGTCCAGCGACGGCGTCGACCACGAGGACGTCCGCATGGCGAAGCGCACTCAGGGTAATCTTCACGACACGCGTCTCGTTGACGGTCTGGTGCTTGATGCAGCGCTGACGCTCGACCGCCTTCCTCGCCGGCTTGAATCCGGCACCGTGCTGACCCTCACCTGCCCTCTTGACGTGGAGGACACCGTCAGGGAAACCGAAATCGAGGTGGAGCGGGCCGACCAATGGATGGCGTTTATCGAAGCCAACGATGCGCTTCTGAAGGGCAAAATTGAGGCCGTGTTGGCCACAGGTGCCACCGCCATTTTCAGCGCAGAGACCATTGAGCCAAGCATCGTTCACGCCTTGACCGACGCTGGCTGTTTCGTTTTGGGTGGCTTGGAACGCTCCGGCATTGAAGACCTCGCCCGTGCGTCTGGAGCGACCATGTGCGATCATTTGGACGACGCTGACGACTCGGTGTTGGGTCGGTTTTCAAGCCTTGAAATTGAAACGGGAGAAGGGCTTGACGGACGTCGAGAACGCCTGTGTCTTCGGTTTGGTGAACAGGCTGGGCTCGTCACCCTTGATGTGGGTGGCGGCGACGGAGCGGCGGTCGAGGAAACGATTCGCGGCTTGTACGATGCGCTTCGTTCCACGTCCCTTGCGATGAAATCCGGCGCCGTTGTTCGTGGTGGTGGAAGCTTCCACATGGGGGCTTCCCTGATGGTGAAGGAAGCGGCCGAAGGCCAAGCGGGGCGGGAGCGTTTGGCGATGGAAGCCTTTGCCAGGGCGCTGGAGAACATTCCGTCCACGCTCGCCCAGAACGCCGGTGTTGACCGCTTGGACACCTTGCTTGCACTGCGGGCTGCTCACCGTTCAGGGCAACAACACGCCGGTATCGCTGCAGACGGGACGGTCGCTCCCATCGAAGGGACGTGGCTGCCCGCTGACACCCTGCATCATGCGCTCGAAGCCGCTACTGAAACGGCCTGTGGCTTGCTGAGGGTGGACCAAGTCATCTCTGCTCGGGGCGACTGAACAAGCGGCCATCACGACCCTGTCGCTATGTTCAAATGCATCGGACGGGGCAACTGCGATAACGGGTTCAGTCCATGTCCACCGTTTCTTCGCCGCCTCGGGCGCTTCTCAGCGTGTACGACAAAACCGGCATCGTTGAGTTTGCCATCGCCTTGGACGCGCTCGGCTTTGAACTCCTTTCAACGGGCGGCACCGCTCGAACCCTGAAGGAAGCAGGCCTGAAAGTCACCCTTGTCTCGGACGTGACGCAGCACCCAGAAATCTTCGACGGGCGCGTGAAATCGCTCCACCCGGCCATTCACGGACCTCTTCTCGCTCGCCTTCATCAGGCGGCCGATGCGACGGAACTGACTCGACTTGGTTACGCACCCATTCGCGTGGTGGCCTGCAACCTCTATCCGTTTGGTGAAGCCGCTGCAACCGTGCCACCCTTGAGCGATGATGCGTTGCTGGAAATGATCGACATTGGAGGGCCAACCATGGTCCGAGCCTCGGCCAAGAATCACCGGCACGTCCTCATCACCACGAACCCAGCACGCTACGGTGACGTGGTCAAAGCGCTTCAATCGGCTGACGACCCCGCCTCCGTGGGCATGGACCTCCGTCAGTCTTTGGCCCTTGAGGCCTTCGAACATACCGCAGCCTACGACGTCGCAATCGCTCAGGAACTGCATCGTCGTGTGGTCGGCGACCCGGCCGACGGGTCATCGATGGAAGACCAACGGGATCGACTTCCTCAAAGCGTATTGGAAGCGAGCCATCTCGTTGACACCCTTCGCTACGGCGAAAACGGACATCAAGCCGCAGCGCTCTACGTCGCCCACGATGCTCCCGAAGGCCATACCACCCTGGTCACTGCACACGTTGAAGGTGGCAAAGCCATGTCCTACAACAACTACAGCGATGCCGATGCCACGCTTCGCTTGTGCCGTTCGCTGTCCACCGACGAATGGCCCTCAACCCCGCACGCTTGTGTCATCGTGAAGCACAACAACCCCTGCGGTGCCGCCTTGGGTGCCACTCAACTTGAGGCGTTTGAAATGGCCCTGGCGAGCGACCCCGAATCTGCCTTCGGCTCCATCATTTGTTTCAACGAAGTCGTGGACGAAACCACGGCCGAGGCTGTCGGTGAGTTGTTCGTCGAGGTCATGATGGCCCCGGGCTATACCGACCAGGCGAAGACGGTGCTCATGGCCAAGAAAAACCGACGTCTGCTCACCATCGATTCGCCGGGCGACCGACTTGAACCGCTCGCACGGCAGGTCGTCCGCAAACCCATCGAAGGTGGTGTGCTGGTCCAAACCGAAGAACCCCCCATCATCGATTGGAGCAAAGCCACCACGGTCACCAAGGTCGAGCCAACGCCCGACCAACTCGACAGCATGAAATTCGCCGTTCGTGTCTGCGAGCAGGTCAAGTCCAACGCCATCGTCATGGTTCAAGGAACGGCAACGGTCGGCATCGGTCCGGGCCAAACCAGTCGCGTTGAGGCCGTGAAAATTGCTGCACGACGGGCGGGTGAGCGAGCGAAAAATTGTGTTCTCGCATCGGATGCGTTTTTCCCGTTCAAGGACGGTCTCGAGCAGGCCGCCGAAGCAGGGGCTTCCGCCATCGTTCAGCCCGGCGGCTCTATTCGCGATCAAGAGGTCATTGACGAAGCCGATGCCCGTGGTGTGGCCATGCTGTTCACCGGACACCGCCTCTTCCGACATTGAAGTTGAGGCGACGCCCCTCACGTCCTTTGTGTGCCTCAGATGCAGGAGCGGGAAGGCTCATTCGGTTCAAGCCGTGCTGGGGACGCGCCATCCCACCCACCAAATACCGATGACGGCAATGATGGCGATGGTGGTTTGACCGAACCCGGGGTCGCCGAGGATGGTGATGTACCAAATGGAGGCGGCAGAGACAATGCCGATCAATCCACAAATGGCGATTTTTGAATGAAACGGCAAGGCTCTGCCGGACCGATAGTAATTCAACAACAGCGAGCCGAAGACACGGTTGGTGACCAACCATCGGAAGAGGTTCTGAGAAGACCGACCATAACAGTACGCAGCGGCCACCAACCACGAGGTCGTGGGCCAACCTGGGAGAAAGACGCCGACGGCAGCGAACACCACGAAAATGCTGCCAAAGACGATCCAAACGATTCGCACGACGGGGTTGGCGCTTGGCTTGTGATTCGCCAAGACTTGGTGAACGACCTCATCGTCGGAAAGAGATGCGTAGGTTTCAGCCAGTGCCAGCGAGGCCTCTTTTCGTCTCGCCGCTGAGGACCCCGCATGTTCTGACATAGGTCCTCGCTTACGGTGGTGAGGGCCTTGCTAAAACCTCTTCCTTATGCATGGGAAGGGTTGAAACCCGTTGCTTCTTGCGCAATTCATGGAATTCATCCACATCGGCGGGCGCCTCGCTTCGCCCGATGAACCGCTGCGTTGTGCGGTCTTCCTCTCCGGTTCAGGAAGTGGAATGGAGGCGCTGGTGTTGGCTCAACGAACCCGTCATCCGCTCCACCGAACCGCGGTTGTGGTGTCGAATCGGGCCGAAGTGGAAGGTGTGGCACGAGCCACACGGCTCGGCGTGCCCGTCGAGGTGGTTGAGCAAGTGCATGACGGCCATCGACGGTCAAGGGCGGAGCATGAGGAGGAGATCCTGCACCGATTGGGACAGTACGATGTGGAACTCATCGTGCTTTCGGGTTACATGCGGTTGCTTTCGCCGACGTTCCTCGCTGCTTGGCAGGGTCGTGTGATCAACATCCACCCCTCGCTTCTCCCTCATTTCCCCGGCGCTCACGCACACCGTGATGTGCTGGCATCTGGAACGGCCGTGAGCGGCTGCACCGTCCATTTGGTCGACGAAGGCATGGACACTGGGGCCATCATCGCTCAACGCATCGTGCCTGTCTTCCCTGAAGATGATGAAGGCAGATTGAGCGACCGTGTCAAGGTTGAGGAACACCGATTGTATCCCGAGGTCCTCACGATGATCGCCGAAGGCCGTGTTGTCCTCAGGGGAACCGAAGTTGAAGTTCGGGATGGGCAAGATCTTCGGGTTGATTGAAGTTCGAAAAAGCCGAGCGGTGCTTCCTCAAATCGACCGTCGGAACGTGGGCGAGTAACCTCTCAACCCGGTGAGCGTTCTCGTCGAGAAACACCCCTTTTGGAAGGTGGGCGAAGAGCGGTTGACGTCGACCGGCTTCGTCAACCGGAACGCCACCCCCTGGTGAACCATGGATGAGTGCATCCACGGCTTCAGCGGTCAGGAGAAACGCGTCGCAAGGGATCAACACCACATCGTCTTCCAAGGCGCCCATCGCCCACGGGATGATGCGGTGAAGCCCCTCAAGGTGCGGAGGGTCCGCCATGATGTTGCCCTTGAAATGAGACCGGCGATGTTCCGGTCCACAGAGCACAACGGTTCGGTCAATACATGACTCGGCGAGGCAGGCTTGGAGTCGTTCAACGCCACCGAACATCGCGGCTTTGTCTTCGCCCATGCGGCGGCTTTTTCCTCCGGCAAGGATGACGGCAACGGTCATGATGGCATTCCTCAGTGCATGTTGTCGAGCTCATCAAGCGCCGCTTCCAACTCCGTGAGCAACCCGCGAACCCGCTGAAGCAGCGCCTTCCGCTCTCGACTTGACCGGGCCTCCGGAAGCCATTCGAGCAGGCGGCGAACGTCCTTGGCATCCCGCTCAACGGTCCACTTCAACACGCTTTCAAGAACGGGGTCTTCTGCAGGGAGGAGGCGTTCCACCATGGGCAGAAATGACGGGCCGGCTCCTTCAACTCTCCGATTCAAGCAGGCGTTGGCGAATACGCTCGAACATTTCGCCGCCTTTCGGTGCAAGTTCGACCAACGGTCTGCACGCCCCTAACTCACGTCGTAAGGAAAGGAAGAGCACGCAGTATTGGTGCCAATGGCCGCTTTGTTCCGCTGCTGCCGACAACCACGTATCGTCGGGAACGGCGTGCCCTGCTCTCACCAGTTCCTCAGCGACCTCCAGCACCACCAAGAGGGGTTCTTGACGCTGGAGCAAATGAATGAACGCCATCCAAGGCTCCTGGCCAAGTACGGCGGGCTCGAGGTTGGCCAGCAGCATCCCTGCAACACTGACGTCTTCTCGGCCGTGCCGTTTCCAAAGGGCTGGAATGATGCGGGCGAGCACCCGTTGGTTGGGTGCGTGGGTGATCATCCACGAGGTGATTTGACGGAGATCGGGCAACGGCGTGCCAGCATGGAAGCGAAACCCGCCGTCCGTCATGGTAACATCGGTTCGAACTTTGTTGGCAAAATCACTGACGCACCGGTTGTAGGCTTCTCGCAGAAATCGAAGACACCTTCGTTTTGATTTGAGGACCTTGGTGGGCTGCCCTTCAAGCCAATCATCGAGAAACGGGTTCACCGCTCGTCACCTTCAGGGCTTTTCTTCCGGAAGGTGTCAAAGAGGTCACCGACCAGGCCCACCGAATCTTTGAGCGTGTCCATCAAGGTGTCAATCATCGCCTTATCCCCGTACTTTTCCTTCATTGTCTCACGAAGTTCGTGCTCAATTTCTTCATGAAGCTGGTCTTCAATGTTGAACTGGTCCCGAAGGTTGGCGAGCACCCTGAATTCATCCCTTGACAGCGAAGCGTTCACGATGGCGACTTCGAACACCTTGGTGTAGATGGCGCGCATGTCGTCGTGCGAAACCGCCTCACCGCTCTCCGAGGGCTCGTTCGCTTGGATGCACCGATAGATGTAAGCTGGCTCCTCAGGTTTGAGGTTGAGCGCACTGGCGAGTTTGATGATGAGTCGCTTTTCTTCACGCGTCAGGACACCGTCGGTCAACATCACTTCGACCGTTGAACGAAACACGTCCAAGGCTCCCAGTTGTTGCGACGACACACGCCACCGAGTGCCTCCGACCTTTTGAAGAAACCGTCAGTTGAAAAAATAGCCAAAACCTCCCTCCATTTCTGCACAGGATTCAAAAGGCATCGGTCGGTGGATGCAATTGTTCACATTCACTCCCCCGTTCTTCGGGTGGTAGCTTCGGACGCCGACACTTCGTCGGCCCCTTGGTCGTGGCTGTGTGCAAACAAGGAGAGAATCCACATGGGAAGAAACAACTCAAACCGCTCCGGCGGCAACTCAAACCGCGGTGGCGGTGGAAAGGGCAAGGCCATGAAGTACGAAATTCGGGCTGATATCAAAGTGAACGGAACCGTCCAGCGAAAGGACATCATCGGGGCCATCATGGGCCAAACCGAGGGCCTCCTCGGCGATGAATTGGAACTTCGAAAGCTGCAACGAACGGCACGCGTCGGCCACGTCGACGTCGAAATGGAAACCAAGAACGGCAAGGTGCACGGGACGATCATCATCCCCAGCAGCATGGACAACGTCGAGACGGCTATCATCGCCAGCTCGTTGGAAACCATCGACCGCATTGGTCCCTGCAACGCCATCATCAAGGTGCTTCAAATCAGCGACATTCGTGCAACGAAGCGCACGGCCGTGGTCGATCGCGCCAAGGAATTGTTGCTCACCATGGTAAACTCCGGTGAGGCCGCCTCCAAGACCGTCATCGAGGAAGTTCGCTCGGTGTTGACCGTTGGAACGGCCAAGTCCTTCCACGGATTGACCTGCGGACCCAACGTGGAATCCTCGTCCTCGCTCATCATTGTCGAAGGTCGAAACGACGTTCGAAACCTGCTCAATTGTGGCGTGAAGAACGCCATCAGCGCCGACGGCTCTGGAAACATCAAGCAGGAACTCATCGACCTTGCCAACGGGAAAGAGAGCGTCACGGTCGCCATTGACGGTGATCGCGGCGGTGAGATGCTGTTCATGCAACTGTATGACATGATGAAGGTCGACCACGTCGCTCAAGCCCCTGTCGGTCAAGAATGGGAACTCCTTCCTCAGAAGACGGTGACCATGTGCCTGCAGAAGAAGGTCGAAGCGGCCAAGTTCAAGCACCAACTCGACAAGAAAATCGCTGAAGACGACGAAAAGTACGGGGGCGACAAGGACTGGGACAAGGACATGGATGACGCCTACGAGAAGGAATCGGCCCCCGCCGACATCCAGGAACTCTTTGACAAGGTTGACGAGATGGGCAAGAACAAGGCCGTCATTCGTTTTGCTGACGGGACGTTCTCTGACGAAATCGGCCCTTCCAAACTCGCCGATGCCCTCAACGAAGCCGAGGAAGCCGAAGCCGTTCTCTTCAACGGTTCCGTCACCGAGAAGGTGTTGAGTTATGTCAACCAATCCTCCGCCAACACCCTGGTGGGTACCAAGGAAGGCAAGGGTTTCGAAGCATCGGAAGACTTGACCGTCTGGTTTGCCGAAGTCCACCGTTGAAACCCCACGGCTCACTTTATGTGGTTGTGAGGGGAAGCGACGCTCATGGACGACGAGCAGTCTGAGGAGTGGCCCGCCACCGATTGGGATGAATCTGCTTCAGACGACGCCCCAGCGGAGGCTGACGGCCCTGACGAAACACCCCAGGCATTGTCTGACGCGACCTCCACGGAGGACAACGACTCGGCAAGCGAAGTTGAGAACGACGGCGCAGCCGACGGCGCTGACACGCCAGCCGCCGAAACGGACGATGCAGAGGCACAGGGCGACTCAGAAACAGCAACCACACCTTCTGATCCCTCGTCAGCCAGCGAGGCCTGGACGCTACCGATTCGGGCTGCGCCAATCCTTGCACTTCAGGGTGAAGACGTCATTGAATTTCCGCTCAGTCAGCACCGCAGTGGTTTGGAATCAACATCGCTGATCATGGACGATGAATTAATGCGAATCGTTGAAGCGCGGTACGACCCTGATGGTGTACGTCGGCTGAACGTCCGTATGGCCCTTGTCAAAGAGCACATATCCGGATATTCTCATACCCATCTCGACCTGTTTCAGAAGTTGCAGGCCGTGTGGTGGGGCGCCATTGGATTCGGTCTCGTGATGGCGACAGGCTTTGCTCAAAGCATCCTTGCCCTCGGCGGCGGGGCGTTTGTGCTGACGGGTGTTGCTGGTCTGCTGATGGCTCAGTTGGACCTTCACCGCCTTTCGTTTTCCGACCACGGCGGACGACACGATTTCTACCTCTCCGGATGGCGTCAGGAGCCCTATTTGATTCACAACAGTACGGCCTTGTTGGGGCCTGCGTTCGTTGAATTCTTGCGCACGTCGTCCCTTGATACGCAACACATCGATGCGGTCATCAAAGCGATGGGTGCACCCGCTCAACCCGCTCCTGAACTGACCTCGTCGCCCGAACCAGCAGCGCCGGCAGCGCTTCCTGTACCCGTGGAGCAGGACACCTCTCTCGTTCCCATGAGCGTGGTTCAGCCTCAAACATCGGTGCCTTCCATGGTACCCGCAGGGCCGGCCATCAGCGGCCCCCCAACCTCGACGACAGTGTCCACGCCAACCTCGGCCACCATGCCGCCGTTGCCCCCACCACCGGCGACCACGACACCTCCGTCACCCCAACCACTCCCGGCACCACCCGCACCGACAACACTCCCAGCGGCACCGCTCCCGCCACCACCGGCGCCAGCGGTTCTTCCTCCTGCACCACTTCCGCCTGCTCCATTGCCACCGCCACCGTCTCAGGCAGCGGTCGATGAGGATGCACTTTGGGACGATCTTAGCTGATCACGCTTTGACGCCACCGGCCGAAGGAAGGTGGACGCTACGGGCCAGTTTGGCCACCTCTTCGCTCAGTTCCTTGATGTTCGATGGAAGGGGCCAGTTGTCAAGATCCAACGGAAGGTGATGGCCTAGGCCGGGAATGCGCTCGAGAGCGACGCCCAATTCCGCAGCGTCCGCGAGAAATTCACCGCCCGCTCCCGAATGCCGTGCCTCAAGCCGACGCCGCATCCAGCGCTTGAGCGGCGCAACCAGCTCACAGAGGGTGCTGAGCATCTTGGCTCGAGAAGCATCGTCTCCATCTCCCTGAGGTAACAGTCGGAGGGTCAACCGAAGCAGTCGTCCGACGCGAACGTCCCTTGGCGAGACGTTCACTTCGGTTGCCAATCGCCGGCGAAGGTCGGGGATGGCCTCCATTTCATGTTGCTCAATGGCCAACGCCTCATCCGGCAACCCCAGCAGTGACACCAATTCAGTGAGCGCGGTCAGCGCTTTGACCGTCCCCTTTCCAGAGGGGACGACCTCAACTTCGGGTACGTCCACTGCAAGTTCATCCTCTTCGGAGACCTCCTCTTCGGATTCATTTTCTTCAATCGCTACCGAAGTTACAGGGGGTTGTACTTTCTCAACCTCAACGGGATCGGGTGGCGGCGGCGAAACAGGGAGCTGGGTTGGTGCCTCATGCTCCGGCGAAACCTCCACCTTTTCGGACAATGCTTCGCCGGGCTGTTCGTCGATGTTTCGCCGGGGTTTTGCCTCTTCCGTGTCTGTTGCTGAATTGTCGTCCATGGCTTCAAGCATGGCTTCATGGGCGTCATCGAGGGTGGTTGCAGGTTGGAGCACCTTTCGGTCTTGGTCTTCAGGAACCGGGATGAGCGTTGGGTGTTTTTCCACCGGCATCCATAGGCTGAGCGTGTAGCTTTCGTCTTCCACTGGGCGAGCGGACAACAGGGCGGTGTAGATTGGAATTTGTTGACGAAGGTAAGACAGACGGTGAGGTTGCTGACACATGGCCTCAACGCTCAACCCCAACTCAACATGACGGTTCCACGGCAGGGCGGCGAGCCTCCGGCGGAGAACATCGTGGCGAAGCAAATGCGGACGCGCCTCGCTGAGTTCCCTGGCGACCCTCACCAACTCTCCCTTCACGGCTGTTCGCCATTCATCAACGTGCCAACCTTGCTCGTGAAGTGCTTCGAGTTCTTGTTCAACGGACGTCCGCATTCGTTCCATCATGATGCCGCTGTAGGTCGAGGCGCTGGCAGCCCCGTTTGAACGCGTAAGATCCGCCACGTGCGCTTCGAGTTCTCGGAGGTTCATGTCGTCGGTGGACACCTCACGTTCCAACACGCCGGTGCGACGAAGGGCCGCTAGTTCCTCGTTGAGCATCACACGGTGCCGCTCAACCCGCCGTTGTGCACGCTGAACATGACCTTGCATTTCTTCGAGAACCTCAGCATCAACGTCCTCGCTGGCGAGCAGTTGCAGTCGCAGGAACGCGTCTTCTTGACCTGAGAATGACGTATCAAGGGCATTGAGTTCATCCATCAGCGACACTCGAGTGTCCCATCGCCCTCGTTCAACGGTCATGCGTTCCATCGCGTTCATGGGGTCGTCGAACACCCGTTGCCGCCAAGCACTCACGTCCAAACCAGCATGTTCGTACGATTCCAACAACGCCAAACCGTCAAGTTCGAGTTGCTTCCACAACCCATCCATTTCGTCGACCACATCTTGGAGTTCTTCCGTTCGGTCAAGGTGTCCCAGCAGCGTTTCCGAGGCCGCCGTTTGAGCAGGCCAGTGCCGAGCAAATCGGTTCCAGCGTTCCACGAGCGCGAGGTGGCGCTCAACCGAGGCCGCTACCGTGTCATGATTGGCTTCCCACGCCATCAAGTCGTTGGGGTGCAGATCACCTTCATGCGGGAAAACAATGCCTTGTGTTCGCCATGTCTGAATCGCATCAGAAAGCACTTGACGGCGCTGCTCCAACGCCTGGGCTAAGGCTTGGATTTCATCGGTCAACGCGTCGAGTTCAGGTGCATCTTCCACGTTCTGCATCCCGTTGCAACGTTGTTCGAATTCGGTCGCCAAATCCGGATCAAACGGTTGAATCAACTGAACGGCAGCCAGCCGAACATGTTCCCTCTTGGCGTGGAAGGTCTGCCATCGTTCAAGATCCTGCAGCCCTTCAAGCAGTGGGCGCACACCCAAGTCTCCAACAGGATAGCCGTGCTCCCTGAGTCGTTCGGCACCAGCCTCAATCAGTTGACGCTGGCGGGTTTCATCCGCTTCGATGGTTCGCAGGTGGCGAACGATTTCATCCAACCGCTGGGGGGATTCAAAGAGGCCATGAAGGGGCACGACGGCCGGGAAGCTCGAAGCGTCCAGGTCCATCAAACGAGTGAAGAGGTTGTCCCAATCGTTGCCGTTGCCCGCTTCAAACCAAACCGATTTGCTCCGACTCAACGGCGGTTCCCACGAAAGAATGCCTCGTAGATGTCGCTCAAATTCAACGATGGTCGCCTCAACTGTGAACGGGTTGTTCAATGCCGAGTGAAGGGCACGCAGGCCTTCATCGGCCCGACCACCCTGCTCGATGGCTCGGAATCGCTCATCAAGTTCAGCGGCCGTTTCACGACGCTGTTCAAGCCATGTGAGGCGTTCATGGGCGCCACCTTCGTGTTCAGAAAGAAACGCCACCATCTCATCGTGGGGAAATCCGAACTGGGCCAGCGATGCGAGGCGCGCCTCAACATCGTCGCTCCCCGGATGCGCTTCGCTCATGACCGCTCAATTCACCCACGGGTCACGGGGGCTTTCAATATGAGCGGTTGAAAAGGGAGGTTGAGGACGCTCTTTACCGATTTTGCCAGCATTCGGCCTTGTTTGAGAGGGCTGCAAACGACCTTCTCAACCATCAATTCTTCCGCAGACCATAAAGGCGCGGTGGACCGCTCGGGTTCAATGAGTCTGTTCGCCATTGGTCTTGGCTTGCTTTCCGCTGGTGCTGCGGGAGCCTTCGGATATTCCCTGTATCAAGGTCATCAGAAGATGACACGTCTGCTGGACATGCAGACCCTCTTGCGGGAATCTCAGGCCACCCACTTCCACCACCTCAACCTCGCAACCGAAAGCGTTCTGTCCGACATGCGCACGCTCCAATCGACGCTGGATGCCTTGCGGACGATTCACCCTGACGTCGATGCATCGCTCACCGTTCACAGTTTCTTGGTTCAGCACGAAGGAAGCGACGCATTGGAAATGGACGTGCAGGAAGCCTGTGATGTCCTTCGTTCGATCGTCCAACATCAACCTGTAGAGGCTGGTTCAGAGACCGGTCTTTCTGTCAATCATGCAGGGTTGCTTCGTCGTTTGTTGAAGGTTTTCGATCGCCACCAATTGACGATGGCTTCCCTCCACATCGACCCCGACACGGCCCACCGGCTCGGCTTGGCCGCCGCCCATCTCCAACTGTACGAATGGGCCGAGGGCGCCCTTGGTGTAGCGTATCAACTGTCACCCGGGCATGCCAGTGTTCTCGAGGGCCTGGAGCACATTGCCCGTCTTCGTGGTGATGATGCCTTGCTCCGCCATTGGATGGAGGCTCGAATGAAACTGACACCTGACGACCCTGCATTGCTGCGCGCTCATGCTCACCTGTTGGCGTCCATGGGCGACGAGGAAGCCGAACGTGCCGTTCGCCGACTGGAAGCCTTGGGTGTTGACACGGCTGCCGACCGTTCGCTCTTGTCCGGACTTCGAGCACGAGCAGGTGCTCGTTCAGAGGCCATTGAGGCTATCTTGCAGGCGCTTGAAGAAGACCCCAGCCGTTCAGGCGATTGGCTCCACTACGCCCAACTGTTGGAGGCTGAAGGCGAGCACGAGTTGGCCTTGGAAGCCAACGAACGCTGCCTCACCCTTGACCGCCAATCCGGCGAGGCCTGGGCGCTCAAAGCCCGACTTCTCGCTGAGAAACAGGGTCACCAGCGTGATGCACTGAAAGCAGCCACGCACGCCGTGGCGCTGGATGCCGGCGGCGTTGATACCGTGTTCCTCAAAGCAGAACTGCTCGAGATTGAAGGTTCGGTGGTGGCGGCTGAGGAAACCCTCCTCAAAGCGCTCAACGCTCAACCGTACAACGGCGAATTGCGTGCTCGAATTGCAGGCCGCTATCTCATCCAGCATCGCGTGGAAGACGCTTCCGCTCTTCTCTCTGAAACACCCGACGGCATCGACCATGCCTTGCTCCACACGGTTGAGGGCCGCTTGCATCTGGCCCATGCCGACCGATTGCGAGACGGCACCGGAGAAACGGACCGAACGCTGCTGAACGACGCCCTTCATGCCTTCAACGGGGCCCTCTCGTTGAACCGAGAGTTGGGCGTTGCATGGCTTGGTCTCGCTCGTACACAGCGGATGATGGGCGACCTTGAAACGGCTAACGAATCCCTGAGCAGAGCCCAACGCCTCAGCCCCGAGAAGGACCCGTCCATCGCCTGTGAAGCCGCTCTTCTTGCCCTCGACCAGGGCGACGCGCAAACTTCGCTTCTTCACGTGGACGCTGCTGAGGTTCACGGACAAAACGCCACGACGGCGTACATCCGAGGCAACATTTCAGCCGTCAAGGGGCAACTCAAGCAGGCGCTGTACCACTACAGCGACTGCCTGACCTTGGATTCATCTCACATTCGAGCCCGCTTGAACCGAAGTTCGGTCTACATGGGATTGGACGACGCTCAGAAAGCCCTTGACGACGCCGAGACGCTGTTGGACTTCGCTCCACAACTGGCCGTGGCCAGAATTCGAAAGGGGGACGCCCACATGCACCTTGGCCAGTGGGATTTGGGTGCGAAGGAGTTCAAGCACGTCCTTGAACAAGCACCCCACCACACCCATGCGTTGACGCAATTAGCAGCCTGCTACATGGGGATGGACCGAGCAGAACGAGCTGAGGCACCGCTCAACGAAGCCTTGCGTCAATCACCCGACCATGCTCCTGCCTGGCATCAGCGGGGTCTGTATTACATGCATTTCAACATGATTGACAATGCGCTCTCGGACTTCGAAGCCGCTGTCCGATGCGATGGACATCACCTCGCCGCTCGTCTTCAGATCGCTGCCCACCACCACGGTCTTGGCAACATGGACGCCGCAGCCACGGCTTGGAAAGCCATTCTCAGCATTGACGCCGAGCATCAATTGGCCAAGACCCGGTTGCAAGAGTGCGAGAAAAACTTGATGAAAAGCGCATGACCACCTCCGTAGGTAGGCGGCGGTCCCATGGTTGAGGTCAAAGAACTGAATTTGACAGAAATCCTGACGGCGCTGCAGGATTTCATGACCTCTGACGGGGCTATTTCACCAGAACAGCGTGAATTCTACACCGTGTTCCGCCAGCACCTCAACGAGCACGAGGGTGAGTTCAAGGTCGAGGACATTGAACGGCTCTTGATGAAGGCCAAAGAGGAAGTTCCGAATCTGTTGGAAGAGGAATTCGTCAAGATGGGTGAAGCCATTTTGACCCGTTACCGCAGCAAAAACGAGGACGCCATCAACGAACGGATTCGTGCCTTGGCAGCCGAAGAAGCTCGCAAGCGGGCGCTGGCTGAAGAAGAGCGAAAGAAGCGAGAGGAAGAAGAACGGCTCGCCGAAGAGGCCCGCCTCGCTGAAGAAGCTCGCTTGGCCGAGGAGGAACGTCTCCGCCAGGAGGAAGAAGAACGCATTCGACAAGAGGAGGAGGCCGCACGTCTGGCTGAAGAGGCCCGCCTCGCCGAAGAAGCTCGCTTGGCTGAAGAAGCCCGCTTGGCTGAAGAAGCCCGTTTGGCAGAGGAGGCCCGTTTGGCCGAAGAGGCCCGTTTGGCAGAGGAGGCTCGACTCGCCGAGGAAGCACGTCTGGCTGAAGAGGCTCGACTCGCCGAGGAAGCACGTCTCGCCGAGGAAGCACGTCTGGCCGAAGAGGCACGTGTTGCCGAGGAAGCCCGTTTGGCCGAAGAGGCTCGTTTGGCGGAGGAAGCTCGAATCGCAGAGGAAGCTCGACTGGCGGAAGAAGCCCGTTTGGCCGAAGAGGCTCGACTGGCGGAGGAAGCTCGCCTTGCAGAGGAAGCCCGTTTGGCCGAAGAGGCGCGAATCCAGGCAGAACTCGAGGCCGGCGAAAGCGCCAAACAAGCCTACTGGGACGGGCAGGATCTTCCGGGAGACGAAGCAAAAATTGTCCCCGATCTTCCAACCGATGCAACCCCTGCTCTCGACCCTGAAAACGGTGGAGGCCGAGGAAAACTCCTCCTCTTGGTGGCCGCAGGTCTGGCTGTGGCCGGTGCAGCAGCAGCCATGTTTGTCTTGTGAGGCGCTTGAAAGCAAGCCATTTTGACCCATGAGCCTCAAGCCAATGCCATGACCCTTCAGACCGGAGACGCAGCCCCCGATTTCAACCTCCCAAACGCCAACGCTTCCGTCGGCGGAGAACACGTTTCCCTGACTGACGCTGCCGGCGCCAACGGCACCTTGGTGCTGTTTGAGTGCAACCACTGCCCCTACGTGGTGGCCAGCGTGGGGCGGATCAACGCCATGGCCGAATCCTGCAAGAGCAAGGGCATTGGTTTCGTCGGCATCAATTCCAACGACCCCGTGGTGTACGAGAACGATTCGTTTGAGCACATGGTCAAGCGAGCGGAAGGTGGCATGCCCTACGCCTACCTCCACGACGCCTCTCAAGCCGTCGCCCACGCTTACGGCGCCAAGCGAACACCCGAATTTTTCCTCTTCAATGCAACTCACCAACTGGTGTATCAAGGCCGAATGGACGACAGTCCCCGAAACCCCAACGATGTCTCCACCCACGACCTCGCCCAGGCCATTGAGGCCATGCTCGCCGGTCAAACGCCGGCTGTGGATTACACGGAATCCATCGGATGTTCCGTCAAGTGGAAGGCCTGATGTCGATGACTGGATGTCGCCGTCAATGCGATTGGGACGACAACATGGTGTGTCGGTCCTGCGGCATTGATTATTCTCCGCCGTCTGAGGAAGAGTAAGACTCAGTACTGTTCCAGGACCAGTTCCGTGGTGGTGCTGGCGATATCGTTCGGTGCTGCGAGCCACATTTTGTCGAGGAGCGCGCGCAATGCCATGGTATCGTCAACGTGAACGAGGGCGACGAGGTCGGCTTCTCCGGAAACTTCGTACACGATTTCCACGCCTTCCCATCCGGTGACTTCTGAGGCAAACGAACCGATTTCCGAACCTGGGGAGACTTTGATGCGAACCAAGGCGGTCAAACCAACACCGCCTTCACGGATGGTGTAGCCGCGAATGGTGCCGTTTTCTTCCATGTTTCGAATGTGAGTGCGAACCGTGCGCTCGCTGGCCTCAACCCTCGAGGCGAGATCGACGTAGGACATGCGTCCGTTCTTTCGGAGTTGTGCGAGGATGGCTCGGTCGATTTCAGCAATGCGAGGCATGCATATCGCATATTCGACCCCTATTTTAAGAAATTCCCTCCGCCTTCCGACTATATAGGGCCGATTTATTATCAATGTCCGCATATTTTTTTCCAAAAACCTCCTTTTTAGGGAAGTTTGGTTGGTGCGATATTATTCAACGTTCGGCTGAGGACACATCCCGTTTGATTGAAGGAGCGCGCCCACCTCGCCAAAACGAGGGAACTTCATGGCAGGCCACATCACCGGTCTTGACGCACGCATGGTACTGGACAGCCGAGGGCAACCCACGGTTGAGGTGGACTGTTTCGTTGACGGTGGTTTGCTCGGTCGCGCCATCGTTCCTTCCGGGGCTTCCACAGGTGCATACGAGGCGCTGGAACTTCGTGACGGCGACGCAAGTGTCTACCTCGGTAAAGGTGTCTCGAACGCCGTGAACAACGTCAAGGATCACCTCGAAGAGGCGCTGGTTGGTTTGCCAGTGGACGAACAACGCGTGATCGACGAAGTCATGATTGAACTCGACGGGACGTCCAACAAATCCAAACTCGGTGCCAACGCCATGCTCGGTGCTTCGATGGCGTGCCTCCACGCGGGTGCTGCGTTCCATGAACTCCCGTTGTGGAAGTATGTCGGTGGCGTTGCTGGGGGCCTGATGCCGGTTCCCATGCTGAACATTCTCAACGGCGGGGCTCATGCTGCTTCCAACGTCGACGTCCAGGAATTCATGGTCATGCCCCACGGCTTCGATACCTTTCAAGAAGGCCTCCGTGCGGGCGTCGAAACCTATCACGCCCTGAAAGCCGAACTCAAGAAGGACGGTTTGCTTGGCGGCATCGGGGACGAAGGAGGGTTTGCACCCAACCTGCCTGCGAATGAAGAGGGTCTGAAGTACATGGTTCGCGCCATCGAAGGCGCTGGCTACTCCACGGACGAAATCGGCATCGCGCTCGATGTTGCGTCCACAGAATTCCTGAAGGACGACGGCTATCACATGGACGGTAAGGTGCTGTCATCCGACGACCTGGTTGAGATGTACGGCGGATGGATTGACGAATACCCCATCCTGTCCATCGAAGACGGCTTTGGCGAAGACGACTGGCGAGGGTGGGCAGCGTTCACCAAAGCTTACGGCCATCGCGTACAAACGGTGGGGGACGACCTTTTCGTCACGCAATCCGAACGGCTCTCTCAAGGCATTGAACTCGGAGCAGCCAACGCCATGCTCGTGAAGGTCAATCAAGTTGGAACGGTATCCGAGACCCTTGAGGCCATGGATTTGGCTTCAACCAACGGCATGAACAACGTCGTTTCCCACCGAAGCGGTGAATCTGAAGACGTCACCATCGCTGATTTTGCAGTGGGGACGAGGGCGGGCCAGATCAAGACCGGCGCACCCGCACGGTCAGACCGCGTGGCGAAGTACAACCAGTTGCTCCGTATCGCTGAAGACGTCCACGAATACCGCTCACCGTTTAATTGAGCGGAGCATGGTCTTCGTCAAACACGAAACAATTCGGAATCACCTTTCCGATCTTGCATGCTGAAGAAACACATCCACGCGATGGAAAAATACCGCGCCTTAAGTAGCCTTCACGAAGGCGCTTCATCATGAACCGTGCGCTTACACTGTTGCTTGTTGCCTGCTTGAGCATCTCGACCGTCTCGTTCAGCGTTGCCGCTGACGACACCAAGGACATCCCCACCAACGCTGCTGGAACAGGCGTGCATGACTCGCTGGTATCGGCACTCGACCACGTGAACCTCACCGCAACACTCGCTGGTGACGGACCGTTCACGGTCTTCGCCCCCACCGACCAAGCCTTCGCCGATGCCGGCATTGACCTTTCAACCTTTGACACGGACGAAGAAAACGAGACGCTGACCAACATCCTGCTCTATCACGTCTTGGACGGTGCTGTTGATTCAGCAAACGTTTCGGACGGTCTCGTTGCGACCACGCTCAGCGGCGATAACGTGACGTTCGCCGTTGACGGAGACTCCGTTTCCATCAACGACGCCAATGTCACCACGGCCGACGTGGTGGCGAGCAACGGAATCATCCACGTCATCGACAAGGTGCTCTTGCCTCCAACGGACGAAACCGAAGAGGTCGAAGAAACCGAAGAAACCGAAGAAGCCGAAGAAACCGACCCCTTTGCAGGCATTGATTGCGCCGCAACCGTCGGTGTGGATGGGGTTGCCTTTTCTCCCACCGTCGTGAACATTGAGGTTGGGCAAACCGTTTGCTGGTCCTGGACTGACGCCGATATGCCCCACAACGTGAAGCAGGTGGACGGCTTCAAATCGACCACCTATGTTGACGGCGGCGTCACCTCAGGCACTGCGGCATCAACCGTAGCCTTCTCCTACACCTTCACCGAAGACACCACGTTCTACTACGCCTGTGAGCCACACATTGGCCTCGACATGTTTGGAGAAATCGTGGTTGGCGATGGTGGCTCAGCACCTGCAGCAGAGCCATCCGATGAGAGCGAAGACACCCCCGGCTTCATGGCCGTAGGTGCTCTTGTAGCCGTGATCGGAGCATTGGCTCTCATGGGCCGTATTGACGACGAGAACTGATTACGACCTCACGTCAGCCGTGTCGCTTGCAGCGAACCATGAGCGGCAGGCCGAACGCGACATGCGATGATGTGTACCCCGAATCGTTGAAAATCAAACAACGGAGCGGACAAACCGATGCGGCGGCACGTGCTTCCCGTGGTTGCGCTTCTCGTAGCGCTGCTCATGGCCAGGCAACTCTATCCCTATGTTTCAGGGTCGGAACCGACGGTGGTTGACGGCTACGAAGTCAAGCGTGTGGCTGCCAATTTGGGCGGCCCCACCTGCTTGGTGTGGGCCAACAACACCCACTTGCTCGTCTGCGACAGGGACGGCGGGGGCATCACGGAACTGAACATCCAAACCGATGAACGGCGGACGCTTCTCAACGGGCTTGACAGGCCTCACGGACTGGTCGTGTTGGACGGTGCAGCCGTGGTGTCGGAGGCCGGCAAGCTCACATCGTACACCATCGCTGAAAGCGGCCTCTTCGTCGAACCACGGGTGCTTGTTGAAGGCATTCCCGTTGGGAACCATCAGACCAACACGGTGGACGTCATGCCCAACGGCACGTTGCTGTGGCACAGCGGCTCAACCTGCAACGTCTGCGATGAAGCAGACGAACGAAATGCGGCGCTTCTCTGGGTCAATGCCACCACCGGTGAACACGGTGTCCTTGCCAGCGGGGTTCGCAACTCGTTCGATGGCGTATGGGTGGACGGCCACGGCTACTTCTTCACCGACAACGGCCGAGATTGGGAAGGCGATCACCCCGACGAAGAATTGAATTTCATGATTCCCGGGGCCGCCTATGGTTGGCCAAACGATGCACCTGAGACACCGATACCGCCCGGAACCGAGGCGCCCGTGGGGCGCTGGACGCCTCACACGTCCATGAACGGCGTGGATGTTCGTCCCGTTCACTCCTCGCTTCCCGGATTATCGCCCTCTGAAGGGTTCACCCTCTACGCTACGGTGTACGGTTCGTGGAACACCTTGTTCCCCGTCGGCCAGGAAATTCTCCGCATCGATGTCATGCCCAGCGATGAAGCCAACGCCTACACCACGGAGATCACCCGCTTTGCTTGGGATGCGGGCACGCCCTTGCCGTTGGTGTTCCATCCCGATGGCACGCTGTACTACGCCATCTTTGGTGGCGGCGGGCAACTCTTCACCATCGATGCCGTAGCAGATTTGGCTTGATGTTGTTCTCCAGCCGACCCATGCTCAGGCCAGTCGAACGGCAAGGTCGGCGAACGCTTCACCAGGTTGCGCCAAGGAACGAATGTATCGGGCCACAGTGTGCTGAGAGTGTTCCAAATCCCACACATCGCCGCACCATTCGAGGGCTGTCTTGGGAGCGGCTTGTGTGCTCGCGTTGGACTCAATGGACCACACTGAGCAACCGCTCTCATCCTCGGCTTGGACTTGGAGGTACCATGGTTCAGGTGCATGTCCGTGCTCACTGACGAGATGGTGACGTTGAACAAACCGGACGATGCAATCGTCCACGATGTGGAGAATGCCCGCTTCGTTGAGCATTTCAAGCACGTCCTCGTGTTCCGAACCGGGTTGGAACCACAGCAACGGCATGCCTTCTCGTCCATGGCGAACCATGAGTTCCATGACCGCCTGCTTGGCTCGTTCGGGCGCGAGGAAAAACACCACGACCTCGGGTTGGAGCCCCTCTTCAATGGCGGGGCGAATGGGTCGGCCGAGGATGGCCCCGCCTGCATCGCGAGGATGAATCGGCACCAAGCGCCACCCCTTCCCGTCAAGATCGTGAATGGCTCGATGAGCTGGTTTCTCGGGATTCAATCCAGCCCCGAGAACGTGGATGGAAGCGGCGCTGCAAACCGTACCAACAATGGCAGGGTGGGCATCCCGAAGCATGGTTATCTTTTGCTGGTTTTCTTTTTCAATCACTGTTCAAGCCCCCAAAACAGCAGTATAAAAGCAACCCGAAGTGTAAAGATTTCATGAACAAATCATTTCTTTTGGTCGGCGGAAGCAGTGACATCGCACGTCACCTCGCCGCCATGCTGCTCGATGATGGCCACCACGTGACCCTGCTTGCTCGCGATGGCGATCGCGTCAGCGAACTGGTTGGCCGTGGAGCGCATTTTGTCGAGGGCGACGCTCTCGACGAAACCATCGTTCAGGCGGCCGTTGCTCATGCTGCAGGATTGAGCGAAGACGGTTTGGCTGGCATGGCCCACCTGGTGGGGTCCATTGCGCTTCGACCGCCTCACGCCACGAAACTCGAGGATTTTGAAGCCATCATCCAAACCAACCTCGTCTCGGCGTTCCTCGGGCTCAAGACGGCCGGCAAGGCGATGCTGAAGTCCGGGACGGGTCGCATGGTGTTCACGTCAAGCGTCGCGGGCAGCTATGGGCTCACCAACCACGAGGCGATTGCAGCCGCCAAGGGCGGCATCGAAGCCATGGTGCGCGCTGCCGCTTCCACCTATGCAGGGCGCGGTCTTCGTGTCAACGCCGTCGCACCTGGCCTCACCGAAACCCGCCTCGGTGCGACCGTTCTTCGCTCCGATGCCATTCGCGAGGCTTCCGTTGGCATGATTCCGCTCAAGCGTATCAACGAGCCCGACGAGGTGGCTGCCAGCATGCACTGGTTGCTGACCGGGGCACCGGACAACTTGACGGGTCAGGTCTTGCACCTCGACGGTGGCATGTCAGCGCTGCGAGGGTGAAGCATGCGCATCGCAGTGGTCGGCGGTGGTTTGGCGGGCCTTACGGTCGCGTTGGGCTGCGAACGAGCCGGCCACGAGGTCGACCTCTACGAAGCCTCAGACCATCTCGGTGGTCGGATGGCCACCCGCCAAGAAGGCGACCACCTCATCGACCTCGGTTTTCATGTCCTTCACACCGCCTATCCTGCCCTCCATCGATGGGTGGACGTTGAGGCTCTCGACGCCAAGCCGATGGACGCCTGCACGATGACCATTCATCCCGGAACCGGCCGGCAACGGGTGTTAGGGGATGCGCTCAACGCTCCTCAATACCTTCTCCCGACCCTGAATTCAGTGGGCATCATCGATGGTCTACGCTTCCTTCGTTGGCGACTTTCCACATCAGGAAAGGACCTCGAACGCTCGATGGACCGACCGTCGCCGACCATCGCTGACGGACTTCGAGCGCGACGGTTTACCTCGTCCACCCAAGACGTGTTGAAGCCGTTGTTCGCAGGCATTACCATCGACCCGTCGCTCTCCGAACGCATGGCGTTCGCTGATTTTGCGTGGGGGGCCATGGCTCACGGCGAGATGATCGTTCCATCAGGCGGTATCGCTGCCGTTCCGCACCAACTCGCCGACCGTCTTTCGACCACCCAAGTTCATCTGAGCACCGCCGTTTCGAGCGTGTCGGCCACCTCGGTGGTGGTGGACGAAGAGGAACGAACGTACGACCGAGTCGTGTTGGCGGTGCCGCAACATGTCGCTGTTGCCTTGCATCCCGCCCTCGTCACCGAACACCAACCGGTGGAACGCTTGACGAGTACGGTGGCGTTTGTGGCGCCCGAGCCTCCGTATCCCGAAGCCCGCATGATGGTCAACGAGGCGTGGGACAACGAGGAGCATCGCGTCCTCCACGTTCACGTTCCGACCAATCTTCATCCGCACACCAACGGCGAGCATTGGGTCGTTGCTACGCTGATTGGTGAACCAGCCACTTCGCCGGATGCCTCGGCGGTGCAGCACGAACTCCGAACCTGGTTTGGTGAATCGGTGGACCAATGGGAGCACATGACCACGACCACCGTTCGCCATGCGCTGCCACACATCGATCCGTCCCATCACCGCAGGGCTCAGACCGACGTCGAGGTGGACGGTGTCTTGGTGGTCGGCGACCACCGCACGCACCCTTCGGTTCAAGGTGCGATACGCAGCGCCGAGCGAGCCCTCAAACACCTGAACATTCCACTCCCAAGGAGGACCTAACATGACCTGGCACAACGTGATGAAGTCAAGCAAATTGAAACCCGGCAAGAAGAAAATGATGACCGTCAAAGGCAAGATGGTGATGGTGGGCCGGCAAGGGACCGCTCTGTTTGCCACCGAAGCCCTCTGTCGTCACATGCGATGGCCACTCGCTTGGGGCGCCAAGGTTGAGGACGACTGCGTTCGCTGCCCCCTCCATCAAACGACGTACAATTTGGACGACGGTTCCGTCGTCGAGTGGTCGCCGTTTCCCCTGTTCCCTCCGTACGGTAAACTGGTGGGTGCCATGTCGAAGAAGAAGGACCTCCGAATTTACGAGATCCGAGAACAAGACGGCATGATTCAGGTTCGGTTTGAAGCCCCAGTCTCCGATGTTGCTGACGCTCTTCAATGAGCGACTACCTCAGCAGGGCCCGTCCTCTTTTTCTTGATTGAGGACGCAGCGAACCGTTCTATTGAGCATGGGTAATATATCTCT
>JAYYDY010000066.1:0-5867 GCA_036160375.1 Thermoplasmatota archaeon
ATGCCGTTGCCACCGGTGATCGGTCCGTCGATGCGCTGACCGGGGGTTAAGTTCCACGCATCGCTCACGGTCACATATTCAGGCGCCCACTGAAGCAGCGTGTTGCGCTGGCCGTTGGGGCAGGAACTGGCCGTCCCGTCACCGCAGTGGTGGGCCATGGCAAAGGTTGACCCGAAAAGAACAGGCGCTCCGTTGAGGTACGATGTGGTCTGGCCGGGAATGATTTGGCTCGCAGCCGTTTGGTTCTCCACGTTGTAAGCGAGCAGGGCCCCGTACCTGGCGAAGTAGACCGTGTTTCCGTACACGCCGAGCAGGCGCGAATATTGCGCATCCACACCGCTGGTGCCCTGCGAGTTCCCGCAGGAGGAACAGAGGTTGGGCTGCCAGATCGTGTCGTTGGTGGGCGAGTAGAAGGCCGACTCATAGGTGGGACTCGGATGAGCCATTGATGAGGAGATGACGAAATCGCCGTTGGCGAGCATGGCGAGTTTGATGTGGGCTCGATGGCCACCTGTGTTGTAGCTTCCAACGTTGTTGAAGGTGGCTGTCAGGTTGGTCATGTGCCACGTTGTGGCGTTGAGCGTGCTGTAGCCCCAGAGGTCATACATCGTGTCTCCGTTGCTTGGGTCGGACGTTGACGAATCGTAACTTCGGGCGATGAAGTACATGTCCGTGCCGTCCCGAATCGCTGGGAGTCCATCGTCTTCGTAGAACGGCAAGCCGCCGTTGCAGGCGGTGGCGACGCAAAAGTCGCCCAGCGGCCAAGCCGTGTCGTTGTTGGAATCGTAAATCCAGTATTCCGACCCGTTGCCGCTCGTGCTCGAAGCGACGGTGGCTGCGTCCGTTCCGACGAACAACAACTGGCCGTTGGAAACCAACCCCGGCGCAGGGTCGCCAAAGATGCCTTTTGAAGGAAGCGAAGGAACGCTGTACCACGTGTTGTTTTCTGTGTTGAAAGCCTCCGAGCCCATGGTCTGCGTAGGTGAATGCGTGAGAATTTTCGACCCGACCACCATGAGTCGGTCTTGGTAGTAACCGGGTGAGGAAAGCGTTGACGTGGTCTGATTGTCAACGTTGTAGGACATGAGATTGACGATGAATGATGGCGAGTAGGTATGTGTTGTGAAGTAAATGGTTCGACCAATGCCGACACCCGTTTGCACTCGGCCGTTTTGATTGGAGATGAGGTAAATGGTGTCGTTGCCCGGGTTGTAAGCGTACAGGTCTCCTGCAAGCCCGTTGTTTGTCCATGAAGACGAAGCGACGAAGGTGAAGTAGGTGATGTCGTCAATCATGGCCACATAACGGCCCACCATGCCCCCACAGAGGGAGGTGGAGCCGGTGATGGGCTGCCATACGGTGGCGTTGGAAGCGTTGTAGGCCATCGGGCACCCCTTCATCGAGTTCTTGTTGGGTGCAGCCTGGAAAAGAACGGCGTCGTAAGCCAGCGCAATGTACTCGGCGTTCTGGATGGGCCCGATGGTTGACGTCCACATGCTGTTGTTGCCGTACATGACCGATGTTGATGGCGAATAAGCGACCACAGGTTCAGCGTCGTCCAGTGTTTCTTCGTCGCCCGACCAGGCATTCATGAGGTCAAGGTAACCGACCTGGGTCATCAGCACCATCAGGATGGACAGGATGAGGGGGGTTCGTACTTCGGCAAGGCGTCCGCTGGACATGGACTCGTTGTCGACGCGACAGTCAATAGACTCCCCTCCCTATCATGATAGAAAGCCGGGGATTTGGCGCCTTCAGTGGTCGTTCACAAAGGCGTGAATGATGGTGGATTCTGCTGATTGTAGGTGCTCACTCACGGTGGCCTGTTTGATGTCCAAGGCTTCTGCGATGGCCCGTTGAGTGCAACGTCGTGGGCGGTCGTAATAGCCCATCTTGATCGCCACATCCAGCACCGTTCGCTGCTTTTCGGGGAGCAAATCAAGGAAATGCGCATTGTGGGCGGATTCTGCACCGAGTTTCATTTTGTAGCGGTCGCCGAGCAACAAGGAGAGACCTTCTCGGGCCGTCCGAAGAGCCTGTGCTGTTCCTCGAATCGTGACGACGAACCCTTCCTTGGTGAGGAAGGTGGGCGACACCCACCAGACATGTTCCAGTGTAGCAAAGATACGGGGGAGTGGGCCGCTGGCAATGGCTTCGACAAGCGAGGCGGTCGGACTCTGTTCGATCACATGGATGATCTCCATCGAGTCGAAGGAATCCTCGAGGACCGACGGATCGTCGTGCTCGAGTCGAAGCAAGCATCGCATGTTTCCGTTTTCGGTTTTGATGTGAGAGAGGAATTCAACGCATGAGAATGAACCGGTCAGCGTAATCCCAGGCAAATGCTCGCCGGCTTCTGACGTGATGCTGATTTGCATGTAGCGGAGGTCAGCGCCGCCCATACCTATCATGAACGGGTTCCTTGGTATAAACCATTTGATTGGTTACAATCGTGGTACTGCGGCCCGATGGTGTGCTTCACGAGCCTGTGGCCATCAACTGTCGCCGGCCTCAAACATGCTCAGCACACGGTTGAGTTCACGCAAGGACTCCTCCAGGCCTTCGCGCTCGCTGCGGCCCAGTTCGGGATCTTTGAGCTTCTCCGTGATGGCCTCGATTTCCCACTTGGCCTCGGCACGCTCTCGCTCGAGGGCTTTGTCTTCCTTGATCATCTGCAGGCGAGCACGGCGCACGTTGGTGGCCTTGCGCTGCTTGTTGTAGGACTCCTTGTGGGTGGCGCCGATTTCCACAGCGGTGGGGAACGGGATACCGATGCCTTCCTGTTCGAAGCGCTCGGCGATGTTCTTGAACAGCCAGTCTTTGGCGACGAATTCGTCGGAGTAGTCCTCAACCCAGGCATACAAGCGGAAAATCTTGGCGTATTCACCCAGCTCATTCAACAACACACGGGGCTCAGGCGTCTCGATGATGTAAGGACACTCTCGAAGCAACTGAAGCGTGGTGTACTTGACGTGGGAGATGTCCTCGTCGTATTCCACGCCAACGTCGAGAACGAGCGAAATACGGCGGCCCTGGCCGTCGCCACCACCACGGGCGTGGTTGATGACGGTCGAGTTGACGAGGTTGTTGTTGGGGATAACCACGAGGTTTTCGCCGATGGTCAGCACCTTGGTCGAGAGGATGCCCACCGAAACAACGGACCCAAGGTGGCCGTCCACTTCGATGCGGTCGCCGACCTCGAAGGGCTGGTCAAGGGCGAGCATGAACGAGTTGACGATGTTGCCCAGCGTTTGCTGCATGGCCAAACCGATGATGAGCGAAAAGACCGCCAGCGAGGCGAGCAGGCCGAGCAACTCGAAGCCGAGTTCGTCAAGCGCCAAGTAAAGGCCGCCAAACCAAACGCTGGCTCGCAAGAGGAAGATGACCAACGAGTTGCTGCCCGAAACGGTGACCGAAGACGGGTTGGAGAAGCGCTCGATAATGACGGGGATCATCACCTTGATGGCCACGCTCGCCAACGAGGTCGTCAGCAGAATGTAGGCCGCACTGAACAACGGGTCGAGGGCGACGTTGAGGTCTTCCTCATCGCCGCGAATCCACAGCAAGGTGAGCTGGACACCGACGAGGAGAATGAAGGTGTAGAGGCGCTGGGTGACCGGGCGGTAGAGGGCGTCGTCCCACTTGAACGAGGTCGCTTTGACGAAGTCGAGAATGACCTTCTTCATCAGGAACCGAACGATGAGCAGGGAAAACGCCGTGAGCCCAAGACCAAGCGCATACTGCGCCCATGTGTCCAGCCCGTTGGCCTGGTCGATGAGGTCGTCAATGACGGTCAAAACGCATCCTTCCTTGGTTTTGCGGGCCTGCACCCGTTCATAACAGGTTCGCCGATATCCGCGAACAGCGAAGCCAGCGTTTGCCCGAGATGCCGTCCGAAAATTCGGTGAGGTTGAAAGGAAACGCTGCGGAAACATTCCTTCAAAAGGCGGAAGCGCGGGCTTGAGAACATGAGCCGTCGCTACGACCGCATCGCAGCGTGGCTCCTGCCTCGCAAGCGTGGTGCCCACATCGCCGTGGTGCTGCTCACGCTGCTGATGATTCCCGGTGCGATGACGGCCCTCCAGCCCATCGACATGGAATCCTACGAGATGGAATCGCCGGAGTTAACCGCGCAAACCATCGTCAACGAGGAATTCCCGAATGCGGAGATCATCCTCGGGTTCCTCGTCTCGGCGCGCAACCCCGACTTCGTCCCCGCCGTGGAGGACTGGCAACCCGTGCCCCGCATGGCCGACGGTTCGCCCGACTACGCCTCCTTGCCCCACCCCTCAGAAATGGTTCCTGCTGGTGAGCCGTGGGAAGGCATCGACGCCCCGACCGGGGGCATCCTCAACCTGACCGTGCTGCAGGAACTGGACACCAAACTCAACCTCGTCCTCGAGCACCCGCTCGCCCCGGCCCTCAAGCCACTTGTGAACGACGTGACCGGCCACCAGTCCAACGGCGCCATCTCGCTGTCGGACCACTTCCGCGGCTTCATGAACAACACCTCCATCCTCACCCAGCCCGGCCTCACACCGCTGGGCGTTGTCACCGAACCGCCGACCAACTGGACGGATTGTTTCCCGCTGGACTGTTTGGAATTTGACGATGCCAACATCACCCAGGCCCACATCGACATGGCGGCCGCCCGCATGGCCGAGGCCTCCAACAACAACTTCCTTCGCTGGCTCTCCCTTGACCGCGGCTTCAAGGCCGACTACACCGCCCACCAAGAAGGCCCAATTTACGGCCAGCTGCTCTCCAACGGAACCTGGGAAGGGGCGCTGTGGGGCAAGGGTCGCTGGACCGGTTCCTCCACCTGGCTGCTGGTTCAACTCGACAGCACGAAACTGCAGGAGATGGGTTGGGAAGTCGTCTGGAAGGATGCCCATCAAGAAAAAGAGATTCAATTCACCGACGAAGGCTTCCGCGTGGGCGGCTACCGTCTGGCCGACGGGCAGTTGGTGCTCCATCCACCGCAGTACACCGAAGAAGAATGCCTGGAACTTCAGGCCGAAGGGGCCGGTTGCGCCACCGAATGGAGTTACATGGACCTTGAAGGCCACCTGCGCTCCCACGACCGCACCACCGTCACCCTGCTGTTGGGTCAAGGCGTCAACGTGGAAGTGAATCGGGAACTCCAGTCCAGTGCGGGCCTCATCGCCATGATGGGCTTGGCCATCGTCGTGCTGCTCTACGTCAGCCTGCGCCGCTGGTCGGACGTCGCCATCGTCATGTTCGCCTTGGGTGCTGCCCTGCTCTGGATGCAGGGCCTCATCGGCCACTTTGCCAACATCACGGGCTGGTTGGGGTTGAGCCTCATCGCCCGGTCGCAATTTTCGAACCTGCTGCCCATCCTCGTCCTCGCGTTGGGCATCGACGATTCCTTGCACGCGCTGCATCGCTACAAGGAAGAGCGCGCCAACGGCAAGACCTCCGAAGAGGCCGGTAGCATCACCGTGTCCCGTGTCGGCCGGGCCATCACCCTCACCTCACTGACGACCATGTCGGCCTTTGCGGCCAACCTGTTCAGCGACATCGCTGCCCTGCGTTCTTTCGGCATCGAAGCGGCGCTGGGCGTACTGGCGGCCTTCATCCTGACCGGGTTGTGGGCCCCGCTGATTCGGGTCAGCGTGGACGACTGGCTGGAGGCTCGCAAGAACAAGCGGGAACAGGGCGAGGTCAAATCGCTGGTGAACCCCGACTGGCTCAAGCAAGTCACCCACGGTTCGGGCCAGCGAAGAACCGCTGCGGTCATCGCGCTCATCGCCGTACTGGTCACCGTGCCCGCGGCGGTGGGCATGGCCAGTCTGGAAGGCGACTTTGCCGTGGAAGATTTCCTTGACGAGCGCTCGGACTTCGCC
>JAYYDY010000067.1:0-13634 GCA_036160375.1 Thermoplasmatota archaeon
ACCTGCCACCAATGAGCAGAGCATTATCGTCAACATGAGGGCCACATGTAAAGGCTCCATGTTTGATGCCAAACAAACATGTTAACAATTCTTCCTAATAACACATAATCGTGATTTAGAGTGTATCTGAGCAGAGGGGGCCCTTTGACTAGGCCTCCAAGCAAAGGGTACCCTTCGTATGGCCATCAATGCAAAGGGGAGCCGTTCGCATTCCTGAATAATCGTAATGTCGAATATATTGGTAATCAATCATTTCTTATCAGTCGAACTCCGAATGCACCAAACAATAATGTCAGCACATAGCCGCTCGCTGAAAGATTCAACTCAATGGTAACATCCAACTTGAATCCCTCCCCAGCTGGATTATCCTCCCCTAAAGTACCAATGCCAACATAGTACTCACCATCTCCAGGAGCCCATGTAAGCCCAGTAGTACCATTTTCACCGACTATCTCAAATTCGCTGTCTCCTGCCTTACAGGTTTCACTATCTGATAATATTCTTTCAATTGGTGGAATACTGTCGCATTCGTTTTTCTTATCTTCATCAGCGATCACAAGGAAAATATCGTCTCTGTCCCAATTTACCGTTGCTTCTGCTGAAAGTAGAAGAGGAAATGGATTGCCTCGGAGAGGCTCAGGGCCAAAAAATACGGTGCCCTGTGTGAACGAAGGAGGCGACATTGGGGCTTCACGAGCGGCGGGTTCAAGTGTAATACCAATAGTTCCCACAATCAAAAGTAAAGTTGCTATTGCTGTAATTGCGTAACCAACTTTCCTAAACGAACGCCTCCTAATCCTCTTCTCTTGCATTTCATTGAGCAAATCATTGTATGCTCTACTGGATTTCTTATCTTTGGGATTCATATTTACTGAATCTCGAAGAAGTGAAGCAGCCTTGCGATAATCGGATTTGGCATTTGTTTTTTGAGCGATTTTATGAGTTGCCTTGCCTGCAAGTCGAAGTGTGGTTTGGTGAGAACCACTCTCGTCCAGTTCTCTAAGGATCAATAGAGCATCTTCTGGTTTATTTTGAGTTATCAATTTCTCTGCTTTTTTCCAAGCATTTCTCTGCTTGTCTGACTCTGACAAGATGTCGTTTTTCTTGTCGGCCATGATAATGGCTAATACAATGGCAGTTAATCCAATTGGTGCATTGTATCAGTGTACTCAATGGGATGAATGCGAAGGGCTTGTCCGATTACCCTTAGCAACCGTATGAGAATACGAAGGGCTTGCAGTGGGTCGCTGCTAACGCTACCCATGGCAACGGCGACGCTCATCCCATGTTGGAGAGCGGCCCTTTCATGAACTCACGAAGCAGCACCGTGGCGTAACTGCCTGAACCCAGGGTGAATCGGAATCGAACACAAGCACCCTCGGGATGCCATCGGTCGCCCTCGACAGGACCTTTCTCCCAGCGCTTGCCCAGCGTGCTTCCTTCGGCAATCGGGACGGTGTCCACGGAGAACTCCTTGAATTCGGCCACGAGGCCTCGGCGCGTTCCCTTGCTGGACAAGCGTGGGACCGCTTCGACGTTCCATGAAACGCTTCCCAATCCTTCGCCGTCAATGGTGGCTTGCTCGAGCTCGCCAGGCTGGCCCTCGCAGGTGGAGATCTCGCTGCCCGGCAGGGGGCCGGTCGTGGCCAATCGCCCAAGGTCACAGTTTCGTCCGATGCGGTTGAGGGTGCGCTCTTGCACCACGACGCACGAATTCACGTCGAGTTGACTCTTCTCGTCAATGCGACCCACGATGTCGCCAACCACCGGGCGGGAGAGCGGTAGACCCTCCTCGAGGCGGCGTTGGAGGGATTTGTTGAACACAATCGACTGCAGGGCGTGAACCGTCATCAATTGGAGGTTGGTGGGGAGTTTTCGAAACGCCCCAACGTGGTCGTCCGGGTTGGACAGCAGATGCTCAATCATCCTGCGCTCGAAGCCCATCCAGCGGGGCAGGCTTTCGAGGAGCGCCTCATCGAGTCCGTTCTCACGGATCTGCTGGCGAATGGCTTGGGCTTCCTCTTCCTCGTTAGGGCCTTCCATTGACAGGTAGGTCATCACGGCCTGTTCCCAATCTTCGTTGACCACGTGGCGTCCAACGTGCGGGGTGACCGGGCGGCCCGAGCCAAATCGCTGCGGTCCAATCCAGTTCGGGAATCGCTGTCCGCCCAGCGAGGCTTCCATGTCGTTCTGGATGCGCTCGACTTCGGCCATGGCCTCTTCATCGGTCATGGGTGTCCCGTCGGGGTGGCAGCATCCTCGAACCACGATGGTGAATCGGTTTCCTCGGTGGTTACCGAACCCGATTTTCTGGTGAGTGCGGCCGAGCACTTCGATTTCCACGTCGGGCAGTTCCACCTCGGCCACCTTGTTCATCGGGGCGTCGATGACGAAGAGTTGGGAAGTCACGGCCCGCTTGTCCTTGGTGCCCGCGACGAACACGCGGTTGCGGGGGATACGGAGTTTGGCAGAGAGTTGATTGCAGAATCGGTTGGTTTCCCAGTTCGTGAGGGTGATCTTGGCCACCGTGAAACGGCCACGGTTGTCATGGTGGACGGGTGTTGCGATTTCATCAACACGGAAGTCGGTCACCCGGGCTTTGATGATGCCACCAATGCCTTCGTGCGGTGTTGCATACCCCTGCAAGCCGATGGCTTGTGCAATGGGGTCGGACATGGGAACGACCTGGGCTTCAGAGCGTTGCGTCGTCAAACTCGGTGGCGACGCCGCCGATGATGTCGGTCAGCACCTTTTCCACGCCGGCTTTGGACGTGGTGCGAATGTAGAATTCAGGGTCGTCAAGTTCGGGGTGGCCGGGGAAGTAGTTGGCGTAATCGACGTCCTTGTGGTTGTTGAGTCGCTCGCGAAGCACTTGCAGAGCGGTGTGGCTTTCGCCGATGATACGAAGGCGGAGTTCGTTTTTCTCTTTCAAAAGGACGGTAACAGCCATGATAACCGACCTTGCGACCTGCCCTCTTGTTTTGAACCTTCTTGTCCGACGGTGCCGTGATTCACCTTGAAGCAGCCACTTCAGGACCACAGCACACCTGTTGGTTTTTATGCTCCATGGCCAACGCTGGCACATGGATAAGGCGGACCTTGAGGAACGCCTTGCGAAGGCGGCGCCAGCGTTCAGTCGGGCAGCGCCCCTCATCGTTGGTGTCTTTTCCATCCTCACCTTGGTGCTCGCTGGCAACCTGTACGTTTCACCACCCACGTTTCAGACCGATCTCAACGATTTCTCGCCCGAAACAGCGGCGTCGGAAGCTCACGACCGAATTCATGACCATTTCCCAAACGAAATGCGACCACTGTTTGTCCACGTGACCACCGACGACGGGTCCAACGTGTTGGCCCTTGACGCCATGAAGGCCATGCAAGACGACCTCGCTCACTTCCAAGATGAGGCGGCCAAGCGTGAGAACATGGTTTCGGTGTGGACCACCGCCCCCGGCATCCTCCAGTTGGCCCTTGACGAAGAGGGCGGTGGAGCCGCTTTGGCCTCGTTTGAGAACTGGTCCGGTATCATCGACGCCCTGTTCGACGACAACGAAACCTGCGGTCTGACGGCCGACGACCAACTGCTCTCGGCAGCCACGTACGCGTCCTCCGCCCTGCTCCACAACGACCTCGACTACGAACCGGTCTGCGTTTACCTTGACGACGGCACGGGCACGGCAGCACCGACCGCTTCCTCGACGTTGTGGGTGCTGGAGGTCGACCCCGACCTCGACGAAACACCACGAAGGATGCTCCAAGACCAATTGCGGGACGTTTTCTCAGAGCGTTCGTCCACCTCAGCGTTGACCTACGAGGTCATCTCCAACGACCTGCTGGCCCACGACATTGACGAAGGCACCTTCGACAACCTGCTCTTGCTCGTGTTGCTGGCCTTCGCCGTGGTTGTCGTGATGCTGTCCGTGGCCTTCCGTTCCCTCTCCAGCGTGGCGTTCCCTCTCGTCGGCTTGACAAGCGCCCTCATCTGGACGTACGGCATTCTCAACGTCTCCGGTGCTCGGTTCACGGCCCTCGAGGCCACCGTGGCGCCCCTTGTGTTGGGTCTCGGCATTGACTATGCCATTCACTTGCAGCGTGCTCAGCGTTCGTTCCGGGACGAATACCCCACCGTGGCTGAGTCATGGTTGCGTGCGTGCGGCCACCTCTCGATGCCGCTTTCCCTCGCCGTGGTCACCACGGTGGCGGCCTTCATGGCCAACGTCATCTCCCCGCTCCCACCGCTGGCGGTCTTGGGCTACGCTCTGTCGTTGGGTGTGGTCTCGGCCTTCATTTCCTCGACCGTGTTCGTCGGTGCGCTCCACGTGGTCTTCTCCAAGAAAGCACCCGGTGAAGCCCGTCCATCGCTGCGTTTCCCGGCGCTGTCGAAACAAATCGTCCGGGTGCAAAAGAAGCAACAAGTCGGCGTCATTCTGGTCACGGTGCTGATTTCCGGTCTCGCCGTCTACGGTGCAGCCTCCTTGGAGACGGATTTCGACCTCGCCGACTTTGTCAACGAAGACATGGCCATCATGGGCGTTCGTGATGATTTGACGACCAGCTACGAAAGCGCTGGCTGGAAGGTGATTCACCTCCTCATGGAGCCCGCTGAAGGGGAAGAAACCATTCCGGGAGACCTTGACCTCTTGAGTGAACTCAGGAACTTCCATTTCGACCTCAAATCCAACAACGATGTGGTGGGCACCAACTTCCGGATTCCTTCGCCCACCTACGAAGGGCCCTATCCGTTGATTCGAGACGCCATTCTTCGCAACGAGAGTCTGGGCACCGCTCACAATTTGGAGGTCTTTGCCGGGGAGGTCTATCCCATTGAGCGTTCGGAACCCATTGATCTGGGCGCCTTCTTCGTCTCACTCTCAGCCAACGACAGCGTGGCCGACCCCCTGACGGGCGAAACGTGGAGCGAACGCATCGGTCAAACCGTTCACCTTGAAGGGGCGTCCATCGTTCACCTGCGTCATGAAATTCGAGTGGAAGCGTCGACCTCTGTTGAGTCCAGTCGTGTGGTTGACAATTTCATCGCTATCCTGGGTTCCACCGAGGACTCGGGGACGCTGAAATACCAACTCAAAGACCACGCAGTGCTCCATGTCACCGGTGATTTGGTGATGCTTGAAACGGTGCTGAACGGATTGACGACCACCCAAATTGAAAGCACGGCGATTTCCCTCATCGTCTCCTTCCTCGTCCTCTTCCTGCTCACACGACGCATCATGCCGGCCATCATCGTCCTGTTCCCGGTGGGCATTGCCTCCCTCTGGGTGGTGGGTTCCATGGCCCTTATCGGCCTGAAGTGGAACGTCCTGACGGTTATGGTCACGGCGCTCACCTTGGGCATTGGCATCGATTACTCCATCCACATGTGGCGACGATTTGAGGTTGAACTCAAGAAGCGAGGCGACCACTGGGGTGCTCTTGAGGAGGCGTTGGATACGACCGGCGTGGCCTTGATGCTGAGCGCCACCACCACCATGGCAGGCTTCGCCGTGCTGCTGTTTTCGCCAATGCCCATCATTCAGGACTTCGGGTTGATCACCGCCATCACGGTGCTGTTCTCACTGGTGCTGGCGTTGATGGTGCTGCCCGTGCTGGTTGAACTATCGGCCCGTGGTCAAGAATCCCTGGCCGAGGATGCTTCGGATTAGACCACGTCAAGTGCCTTGACGATGTCGTCCATCATGAGCCCCTGTTCTCGTGCGACCAAAGCATAGGCCATCCACGGGGTGATGAGTTGGAACGCCTTGGTCTTGCGGTCTGCTCGACGGTGCAATTCTTCGAGTTCCAAACCGCTTTGGCGAGCGATGAACTTGGCGACACGTTGGGTCAACCGTGCGCGGGGATCGCCGCTTGAAGCTGGACGGGTGGGTCCGGAAACAACGGCAGAGGCCGCTGCGGTTCCTGAGGACGGTGCTGTGGTCGCAGACGGTGAAGGAACGGCGGTTTCCGCACCATCGGTTGCAGAGGAAGCCGCTACCGGGCGCAAGAGGCGGGTTGGGCGAGGAAACCAGCCGAACGGAACGTCGACCGTGCCGAGAGGAACAGCGAGGTGAAGTTCAGCGCCTCGCTCTTCCAGCCAACCGGCGGCCAACAGAGCGTTTACGACGTCCTCGGCTTCGTGCGGGGCCACCCACTCCATGTCAAATGAAAACGCTCGTTCAACGTCGGGTCGGCCTAACCCCTCCGCACCACGGAACACGATGGTGAGGGCTCGGCGAACATCGTCCATGTCCTCACTCATGGAGGGATGGAGGCGTGGAGCCTTCATGAAGGTAGGCATCAAGGTTCATCGGTGAGTTTGGTGAAGGATTTGTCGTCGTTCAGACGCCAACGACCGCAGGTCGCTCCAACGTAGAAGGTCCCTTCTGCCGTGTATTCGTACTCGCCGCCTCCGGGCAGTTGTGAATAGTCAGCCACTCGTTCTTCTGATGCCGCTTGGGCTGGAACGCCAAGCGCTGCGAGGTGCTGCGCTGCCATCTCTTGGGGTGTTGGCGCCGGCGTCGTCGCTGGTGTCTCAGCGGCCTTGGGCGGACCACGCGGCGGTCCACGACCGGGGGTTTTCACCGGGCTGGAGGCGATCTTTCCACCGGGTGGACCTCGCTTCTTTGGCGGTTGAGCGGTTGTGGCGGCTGGCGAGGCGGGAGGTTTGTTGCCTGAATCACTCGAGGCCGGTGCGGCCGCCACCTGTCCGGTCGCTTCCAGCGCTGCTGCTACGTTTTCTTCAATGCCGGTAGGCGTTCGACGGCGCAGCACCACGCCTGCACCAAGGAGGGCGAGCAAACCCACACCACCCAGCGTCATGGCGACGGCACCGAATCCACCGGATGAACCGGTGACGTTGGTGGACCACACGTTGTTGGTCTCATCGATTTCCCACACCAAGCCTTCCTTGTCAACGGTGATTTCGAGGGTCCAATCGCCTTCGGGTGCGGTGAAAGAACGCTTGACGGACTTCGCCGTATTGGCGTCCATGGAATAAAACACCGAACGTCCCACCATCGTGCGCTCATCGCCCTGAACCAATTCGATGGTGGCGTTGAAGGGTGTGGGCAGTTGTTCTCCACCGTTCACCACGAAGAAGGACAGGCGAATGTTCTCGCCGGCTTCGAACTCACCGCTGAGTTCTACGTTTTCCAGTGCGAGGTCAGGACCGATGTTGTTGAGCGGTGCTTCAAGCCACGGGTCGAGTTCTGAATTTCCGGTGGAGGAGACCAGGTCCCACCCCGAATCATCGGACCCTTCAGCCCAGCAATTGAGGTCGGCCTGTTGCGACAGTTGGGAAGGGTCGCCCAGTTCGCTGAAATCGAACATAAAGCTGAACATGGTCTTCCCGTCAAAGACGGTGGTCGAGTTTCGAACAAGGCTGACGGGCTCCCAGGATTGTGCAAGGGAACGAATTTGGCAGGTAAGCTTCAGGTCGCTGGACCAAGCTTGACCTTCTTCGATGTTCACACCGATTTCAACCTCCTCGAGTTTGTACCTCGAGATGGTGTCGGTGATGGCTGAGGGCAGAAGCTCGGGTTCATCAAAGTCCAGTTGGAACACGGGCATGTCGTAGACGCTGAGGAGCTCGGTTTCAAGCGGGTCCCACAGCATCAAGGTCATGTCTTGGACCAAGCCGGATGCTTCGGGTGTGGGAATGGACGTTGACAGCATTCCATCGACGAGGGTCACGGTTTCCCCCCCTCGCCACGGTTCGCCCTGCAGCAAGCCGTCCCAGCGGAGGCGAAGGTCACCAGAGTACGGCGTGGCACTGGTCCGGTGGGACACGCTGGCGGTCAGGTTGATGCCGTCGCCGCCCATCAACACGGCGCCCGCCACAATGTTTTGCTGGACCTCGCCCGTTGAGTCGCGCAGTTGATTGACATCGATGGTCATCTCACGCTCCAAGACCCATGATTCGGTGAAGGATTCACGGTGCGTTCCATCGTAGTCTCGAATGATCACATCAACTTCACCAGCGGCCAAACCGCTCATCGTGAGGCTCCATTGTACGGTGGCCGTGAACGCTACGGTGAGGATGCCGGCTTCCTGCGTGACTTCACACCCGCTCGGCAGCAACAGCAGTCGTTCGTCCAGCGAAGCGCAAGTTCCGTCAACCGTGGTGTACTTGACACCCAATCGGTCGTCGTTGCCCACCTCGAGACGGAGTTCGGTCAAATCGCTCAGGCCGTTGGCGTCGGTGACGGCGACGCGCCAGCCGACCGTTTGGGACGGTTCAAACCGCATCATGGTGTCTGAGAGGAGGTTGGTGGTCGGCTCAAAGGAGACGAGTTCACCTTTGGTCGGTGTACGAGATTCCCAACGCGCATGGCCTTCTTCGGCGGTCGTAGCGGGGACACTGAACCCTGCAAGGTCAGTGCCTTCCAGCAACACACGCCCCCACTGGTGGTCGCCGTTCACGGTGTCGTTCACCGTGACGTTCACGGTCCACAGGTTCCCGTTTTGGTGGGTGTAAAACAACGACGGCTGGTATTCAACACGCTGCGGAACACCGTCGGCCAACCCGCCGTTGGTGCCGTCATCTCGAGCCTCCAACCACGAGTATGCAGAGAGCGTTTCGTTGGTGAATCCGCCAACGTCGTAGAACTGGAACGAGACCGTCCTGTACACCTCTTCATTGGTGTAGGCGTCAAGGTCTGGACTGACGTCGAGGAGGGTCGGACCCTCGCCGTTGAGGACAAATTCCAGCGGCGTGCTGTCCACCACAAGATCCCAGTCCTCGCTGGTTCGAGCCTCAATCCAAAGACGAAGTTCACCGGACAAGGATTCCGGGGCGTTGAGCAAGGCGTATTCCACCTGGCCAGCGGGAAGGTCAAACCATGCTGAACTTTGGTTGGACCAGATGCGTTCCCCGAAGGCGTCTTCGTCGAAGGTGTGGAGGTCCATGTGAATACGGCATTGAATCGTACCGCCCAACAAACGAAGGCCGCTGTTGGTGAATCGGTGGTCGATGGTCAAGTTCAATGCCGTGTTCCCGGGCAGCACCTCACCGGCTTCGACCGTATCATCACCCTGACTTGACATATCAGCCGTAACGTTCTGCAACACCACGCTCACGGAACGATCGATGCTCGTGATATCGTCGTGGAGGTACGACGCGTTTCGCTCGGCGTGCGTGCTGGTCATGAATTTCAGATGGTCGGTGGGCAAGGTGCTGCCGAGGGAAAACGTCCAATTCACCGTTTGTCCCTCATCCGTCATCGGTCCGACCGTGGCACTGGCTTGCTGATTGAACAGCAGGCTGGACGGGTCGTCAACGGTCAACGAAGCAGTAGCCGTGTCCCACGTGAGGGTCAACCAGTCCGAACCTGCATCAAAACTCCCGGACGCATCGGTCGGGTGAAGGGCGAGCACGTAGGTGCCGTCTTGAGTGGTGGCGTGATGATGCGTGAGAATGTTAACGGGAGCCGAGGTCGGCTGCATGGTGGATGGCGGCGACGTTTCAAACGCCGCCGAGTCAGCACCAATGGAGACGTTGACCAGCGTCGGCGTCACCCATTCCATCAGCCTCGTGGTGGCGTATTTCACGCGGTATTGGAGGAACGGCGTGTTCTCAGGGACATCCGTCAGCGACTGGTTTCCTGGCTCGAAGTAGGTGTTGACAGGAACGGTGGTTGGAAGCCATGCCGCCGAGGCGATGTTCTGCATGGAGTCGGCCGTACGGTATTGCAAGCCGAGGTCGGTGCCGCTGGGTTCAATGGCGGAAAATCGGAGCCACAACAGACTGGCGGCGCCTTCGGCGGACGGTCGAAGGTCGTAGATGGAAGAGGTCAGAAGCCCATCGTGGGAGGTGGGGTTCACGTGGTATTCGTTTTCTGCGAGGTATTGAATGCTCCAGGTGCTAAACCGGTTGTTGCTCGTATCGCCCGAAGCGTAGACCAGCGTATCGTTGGCAAGGGCGAGCGTGGAGTCGTACAGGCCGATGGGCAACGTGGCGTAGGTGTTCCAGGTGTTGGTGAACGGGTCGTAGCCGTAGGTTTTGTCGTTGGCGGAACCGCTCCATCCGGATGATTCGTATCCGCCGTGGATGATGATCTCGTCGTTGAAGACGGCGGCAGCGTAGGCGGAGAATTTGTGCGTGGCGTTCGGGAGTTGCGTCCACGAATCGGTGACCGGGTCGTAGGCTTCGGTTAGGTTGGTCTCTTCCTCAACCGTGGTGTTGGCAGTCGGGTCGAAGAAGACGGCCACACCGCCGTAGGCGATGAGCTTTCCACGGAACGCAACGAGTTCGAAGGAGTGACGTTGGTTGTTCATGTTCGCCATTTGGGTCCATGAGTCGTTGACAGGGTCGTAGCGAAGCAGACGGTCGGTGGAGTCCGACCGGTCCTTGGCCGAGACGCCCCCGGCAACGTAGACCATACCGTTGAGGCTGGTCACACCGGCGAGTCCAACCGACTGATTGCCGGGCATGCTGGTCCCGTAGCTCCAGTTGCCATCGGTGGCGTCGTAGACCTGAACCAAACCGGTAGCTTCCACAGCGGGCGAGGAATACGGGTGGTGGTCACCGATGGCGTAGATGGTATCGCCGACAACGGTGCATTTGTGATACTGCTGGGTTTCCTGAAGTTGCTCAACGGCGGGCGTCCAGGTTTTGTTCACGACATCAAAAATTTCCACGGTTTTGGTGTTGGCCTCATCGCCCGTTTGGGAGGGGTCGACATCAATGCGACCACCGATGAGAAACACCTCTTCGGTGGCAGGTAAGTAGGCCGAGCACGCGCCGGTTCGCATTTGTGTGAGGCCGATGCCTGAGGTGGCCGTCCACGAAACGGGGGGTCGCTTGAGCTCGGTCAAGCCCGACGAAGCCGATTGCGTGAGGTTGGTGTGGCTGAACCCGTTGGAGGTCGCGAAGTTGTCCACCAGTTCCTCGGTATGTTGCGCCGTAATGGTGTTCTCCTCATTGAGGCGAGTATCATCAGACATGAGAAACGGCGACCACGAAACCGCCACCATGACCAGCGTGACCAACACCGTCGACCAACGCTGGTGATGGACCATGTCCTACGGACATGCTCAGAGTTTGAATACTCTTTGAGTGGTTGATGAGGACGAGCAAATCCCCAACAGGTACCGATGTTGGCAGGAAAAAGTCAAACATCCCGTGCGAGGGTGTGTGGACCATGCACCACCCTGCTCATGACATTCAAGTGACGCAAGAGCCGAACCTGCTGTTCGGGTTTCCCGTGTTGTTCTTCGGCACCTTGGCCGTCGCTGGGCTCGTGGCCTACGGGCTTCACCGCCGGTGGGGCGACTTGCCAAAAGTGGGTCAGCCTCGCTACGACACCATCGTTTTGCTGCTGGGCCTATGGTGCTTGGGCGGTCTGTTGACCGATGCCTTTGCCCACATTTCGGGCGTGGTGGATGACACCTTTTTCACGCCGTGGCACGCCATTTGGTATTCAGGCGCCACCGCCTACGGCCTCTACATCACGTACGCCATTCTTCCCGAGGGCGGCGTGCAGGAGCTCGTCCGACACCCGTTCAAGGTCCTCAGTGATGTAGCACCCCAGCACAAGCCAGGGGTGTACGGCATCATCATCTTCGGCATTTCTGGGGTGGGCGACATGATTTGGCACGAAACCTTGGGTGTCGAAAGCAGCACTGATATTCTTCTCTCGCCCACTCATATCGGGTTGTTCATCGGCCTGATCATGTCGGTGACCGCACCGATTTGGTCGGCCTGGCCCGACGGGAAAAGCGGGACCTCGGGGTTGACCTCTCAGTTGCTTCTCGTGTTTGGAGCGGGGGCGGCGTGGAGCGTGGTCCAGCTGATTTTTCGCTACACCAACCTCTGGTTTCGGGGTCTGTCGGAATTCTGCTACAGCGGTTCCACTGATTTTTGCGAGTACGAACACTACAACCAAGGCCTCGAAGTTGGGTTGCAGAGTTTCTGGCTACAGGCGCTCCTTCTCACAGGGGTGCTCATCCTGTTCTTGAGGCGATGGAAACCCGCCCGAGGTTCAATGTTTATCCTCTTCATGATTCAAGCGGTCAGCATGTGGGTCTATTCCGAATTTAGTTCGACGGTGTTCCAGATGAGTCTCCTGCTGGCCATCGCCGCCGAACTGTTCCTCCCGGTGTTTCATCGATGGGGCATGAAGGTGTACGTCCCGTTCATGGCCGCTGCACAGGTGGTCATTTTCATGGGTATGTGGTGGTTTGAAGCCCAACGAATCTCCAATGTATCGTACTGGTTTGAAGGCAATGAACTCCACGTCCTGCCCTTTGGTTGGACCATTCATGCAACCTTTGGTACCGTGGTGCTCGCTGCCGCCATCGCCTGGTTTGCTGTTGTCGTCGCCGAAGGGCCAACGACTCCAGTTCTTTCCGAAGACATCAATCCTGACAAGGTTTGATCGTTCAACTTGATGGGTCGTCGGTGTGACGCAGGGCGTTGAGCAAGTTCTTTTGTATTCGGTGAAGTGATTTTTCGGCATGGCAGTCAATCATGGCATCGTGGCTCAACACGACGGGGCCTTGACCTCACCCCAACTGCTCGCTGTTGGTCTGCTCGCTGTCTTCCTCGTCGGGCTTGGTGCTGGAGCAGTTTTGTTCGCCCCAGGGTCTGGTCTCTTCGCCTCGGAGGGCGAGGACTTCACTGCCAGCGTTGATTCCCCAATAGGGACAAATCAATACATCTTGGTTGAAGTTGATGAAGGCGACAACGACGAGGAGGTCCTCATCGAACACATCCACCACGTGTTTTTCTTCACGGCCACCGACCGCGGTGGTCTCATCACCTGGGATTTTGGTGATGGTTCAACCGCTACCGGGGCGCTTACGAACCACAGTTTCGCCGAGCCTGGTTATTACACCGTGCGAGCTACCGAGCTCCTTGAGGGTGCGATTGAAGAGGTTCAACTCATCGTTGAGGTTGATCTGGTCTCCCAGGCCGAAGTCGACAACATGGAGTGCGTGTGCGCTCCCACCGCAAAGGACACCGTGATCGTGCTCTCCGAGCACGAAGGACAATCCTCCATTGGTGGATACGTGAAGGTGGAGCACGACGGGAGCAGCGAATCGTGTTCCCTGCGCAATCCACTCCAAGAGTGCCACGTCCGTGTCATGCTGCAGCGCTTGAGCGGCGGTGATGTGGTGGAAGAATCCGTGCTGTTTGACGACACCTTCCGAAGCAACGAGAAGGTGGTTGACTTTGTCTTTGATAACGTGGACCTGCAACCCGGTGAGCGCCTCCAACTCCGGCTTGAAACCGATCAGTTGCGGGACTGGCACAAACCCACGGCGGAATGGTCCACCGATGCACCGGTTGTTTGAGGCCCGCTCTCAAACTTCTCGGGCGATGGTCTCCATTTGAAAGGAGGCACCGTTATCATCCCGCAAGGGCTAGCCACGCCATGAACCGAACCGCTGCAGTGCTTCTCGCCCTCCTCGTTGCGCTCATGCCGCTAGCTGGATGCATCAGCGACGGCGTTGATGGAAACGACGGTGCTGCCGGCGAGACGGGGGCACAGGGTCTTCCGGGCCAGGACGGCGCCGCCGGTCTTGATGGCGTGAACGGGTTGAACGGAACCGATGGTGCAGACGGCAACGACGGCGCTGATGGCGCAGACGGTAGCAACGGAACGGACGGTGTGGACGGCAAGACCACCCTCATTCAG
>JAYYDY010000068.1:0-67825 GCA_036160375.1 Thermoplasmatota archaeon
TCGCAAGAACTGGGCCCAACCCAACCTCAGCCGTGTGAGCCGCCATGCCCCCGAGGGTGCCACCATCCTCGTTCCAGGCAAGCTGCTCGGCTCAGGTGAGTTGACCAACGGCCATACCATCGCCGCCTACAGCGTCAGCAACGGTGCCCGTGAGAAGATTGAGGCCGCTGGAGGTCGAATCATGACCTACGGCGAGCTGATGAACGAAAACCCAACAGGTACGGGGGTTGTTATCCTTGGCTGATGCCACCACCTACGTGTTTGATGCCGACGGCCTCATCATGGGCCGCTTGGCCTCGGCCTCCGCAGACATCCTCCTGAAGGCTGCTCGCGAAGACCGTGATGACAAGGTCATCATCGTCAACGCCGAGAAGGCCATCATCTCGGGTCGTCCACGAGCCGTGCTCGACACCTACCACAAGAAGTACGAGTTGAACCACGCCCGAAAGGGGCCGTTCTTCCCACGTATGCCCGACATGATCCTCAAGCGAGCCGTTCGAGGCATGCTGCCCTACCAAAAGAAGAGCAGCGGCCGTCGCGCTCTTCGCAACCTCCGTGTCGAGATCGGCTGCCCAAGCCACCTCTCTGGCGACCTGCCCGAGGGCCACCAGCACGGTGATGACAGCAAATTCCGCCGTGATTTGCCTGACCGCTACATCCGATTGGGTGATGTCAGTGCAGATTTGGGAGCGCCCGCTCACCGATGGACGGGAGGTGACCAGTGATGGCACGCAAGAAGAAGTCCGTTGAATCCTCAGGAAAGCGAAAGACCGCCGTCGCCCGTGCCACCGTGAAGGCTGGCAAAGGACGTGTCCGTGTCAACTCCGAACCCATTGAAATTCTGCAGCCGTCCTTGGCTCGCCGCAAGTCGATGGAACCCCTGATCATCGCCGACGCCATGAACCGACTCAGCAAGGTCGACATCGCTGTCACCACCAACGGTGGCGGCATCATGGGTCAAACCGACGCCATCCGCACCGCTATCGCTCGTGGTCTTGTCCACTACAACGGTGGCGCTGAGGGCATTGACGAAGAACTCCGAGACGAGTACCTGCGCTTCGACCGCAGCCTTCTCGTGAACGACCCACGCCGAAAGGAGCCCAAGCACCAACTCGGCCGTGGTGCTCGCCGCAAGAAGCAGAAGTCGTACCGATGAGGTGAAAGCATGATTATTCCAGTACGATGTTTCAGTTGTGGCGGCGTGGTCGCCCACAAATGGGAAGATTTCAAGCAATTGCTGGCGGACGGCAAGACCGACGCTGAAGCCCTCGATGAAGTGGGTCTGAAGCGCTACTGTTGCCGACGCATGTACGTTGGACATCTCGACCTCATCCATGAGGTTGCACCGTTCAGCGCAGCGCGCAACTGAGGAATTCCTCGGGCCCGTGGGTTAGCTTGGCCTATACTTGGCGGCTGGGGGCCGTCAGACCCCGGTTCAAATCCGGGCGGGCCCACCATTTCGTTGGGTGTGTGTACACTTTCTCCGTCGCGTAGCCTCGGGGTTGATATGACGCCACTTCAACGCCACACCATGCGACAAGGGCGCGCTTACGGCTTGGTTTCCCTGCTCCTGCTGGTTTCGGTTCTCCCCATGGCGACGGCCGTTGACAGCACGGTTTCTGTGAACACCACATGGTCTGGTGATGTTGTTCTAACAGGGAACGTCACCGTTGCAAGCGGTGCCACACTCACCGTTTCGCCAGGCACCACCGTGGACGCCAAATCCTACAGCATTGTGGTGGAGGGCACCATGGTGGTTGACCAAGCCTCCTTTTTCTCATCCGTCGTCCCTGAGACTCAGGGCTCGCACGGTCAAGGGCTCTGGTCAGGACTCGTGGTTGAACCCGGCGGCCAACTCAACTTGACAGACTCCGTGGTAGCCAACGCCTCAGCGAGCGTCTTGGTCCGGGGTGCCTTCAACGGCACCGATGTGGTGTTCAACGATGCATACAGGGGCCTTTCGGTGATGGGCGGCGACGCCGTGGCGACCGGCCTTGAGGCCAACCGCATGGATTACGAAGCCGTGTACGTGGAATCCGGTTCCCTGAACCTCACCGACGCCACCGCAACGGAAGTGGCCGTTGGTCTGGCCAATCATGCGCAAGCCAGCGTGGTTGAACTGACGGTGTCGGAAGCAGGCGTCGGCGCTCAGTCCTTGGGTGGCGATTTGTACCTGTCCGGGTTTGCGGTCCACAACGCCAGCGTCGGTTTTGCGACGGTGGCCGGGGCCGACACGACGCTTCGGACGTTCAGTGGAACGGGCTTAGCACTGGCCGTGGACGCCAGCGATACGGACGGTCTCAACCTGTCTGGAGCCATGCTCTCTGGCGAGCGGTTCCTCGTTGGCCAAGGCGTTGCTTCAATGATGGTGCACGATGTTGGCTTTGTTGCCACATCTCTCGAAAGTCGCCCCGCCATGGACGTTCGCTGCGATGGAACCTGTGAACTCCTCGAGAGCATCATTGACGGCTCAGAAACCGGGATCTCATGGTCGGGCCCGGGCACATCCATCATGGACGATGTACAGGTTCACAACGCCACCTACGCTGTTGAGGCCACCGGTTCCGGCCATGCTGATTGGACCAACCTCACCGTCAGCGCATCCGAGACCGGCCTCTCAGTGCAAACCCCCAGCAGTTCACTGGCCAACGTTGAGGTGTTGATGACCTCGGACGATGCGACGGCTGTCGATGTCTTGGGTGGCCAGCACTCTTGGTCGACCATCACCGTTGAGAAACCCTTCGTGTCCGCCGACCGCACGTCCATCGGCTTGAACGCCTGGTACAGTGACCTCGTTCTTGACCACTTCATCGCTCGAAACATGTCCACCGGCATGATGCTGGAGGACAGCACCGTCAAAGCCCAAACGGCGGAGGCCAACATCGGCAGCCTCGCAGGGCTCCATCTCGTTGATGCTTCGTTCACCGGAACGAGCCTGACCACCATCGCCCAAGACGAGGGTGTGCTCATGGAAGGGGATTCCACGCTCCACCTTTCTTCATGGACCGCTCAACTCCACGATACGCCGCTGATGTTGTCAACGGGAAGTTCGGCCACGGTTCGTTCCTTTTCCCCGGCCAACACGGCGCCAACCTCGGCCGATGCGCTGGGTGATGGAACGCTGTATTACGGATCGTCTGGCAACCCGACCGTGAGCACGACCGCTTCCTACCGATTGTTGGAAACCGATGTTACCTTCACGGATTTGACCGGTCAACCCGTCGAAGCCAACGTGTTGGTGCACGGCTTTGATTTGGTGAGTAACAGCAACGGGGCCCTTACGTTGCCGCTGGTGAACAGCGGCTCGGTGGTGGATGTCACGCTTGACGGAGCGGGGACACGCGTGACACTGTACGGGGGTCAAACCGGACAATCGGTGCAAGTGCCTGTGATTCCAGACGGTGACTGGACCATCTCATCGGGTCAAGACGTGGTCCTCGGTCCTCGTCCTGACGGCCAACCGCATCAATTGGCGGGTGATCTCACCGTGGCCAACAACGGTGCGTTGACCTTACTCTCCACCGATGTAATCCTCGCCACCGGTCAGAGCATCACGCTTCAAGGCACCGGGCAACTATCCGGTGTGGGCGCCTCCATCACCGCCGACACCCTCCAAGCCAGCGGGCAAAGCATGCTGACAGGTTCGACAGAAGATTCGCTGACCGTTGAGGCAGATGTGCAATGGGGCTGTTTGAGTCCTCGCGAGGTGGAGAACCTCAACATCGTGGGCTCGCTCGTTGTCCAGCCCGGCTGTGAAATCGATGTGATGGGCGGTTCCATTGAAGGGAACGTCCAAGCGATGACAGGCGCAGTGTTCACGAGTTCATCCACCCTTGATGTGGTCGTTCTTGACAAGGGTGCTCCGGTTGAAGGGGCGCTGATTTCCATCGAGGGGTCGGTGGCCATGACCGACCAGGAAGGGACCTTGACCACCCAAACCGAGGCACGAAGGGTGACCGATTCGGGTGAAACGTGGGGCGGCATCAAAACGGTCTCCCTCCAGCGCGGGAACTTCTCTGATTTCGTCACCTGGGATACCAACCGTTCCCTCACGCACACGTTCATGGCCTCCACCGTGCCCACCGGGGAGGTCTCGGGTTGGCTGGTGCTCGAACGCCAGTGGAGCCCCTACACCCTTGACGGCTCTCTTCTCCTGCAGACCGCCTCGACCATGAGCGTTCGGGACGGGGTTTCGCTGCGTGTTTCGGAAGGCGCCAGCATCACGGTCAACGGGCTCTTTGACGCGGGTGAAGCCACGATCTCCTCCACGGGATACGGCGCTCGGTGGGGCGGACTTACGCTTGGCACGTCGACCGCAGCCGTCATCCAACTTTCAGGAACACAACTCATCGAATCAGCCCCCGCCTTGACCGTCTCGGGCTTGGGTTCGGTGGTGGCTGATGATGTGTTCATGGCCCGTTCCGCCAGCGACCCGTTGCTGGTCGTTGAGTCGGGAAGCAGTGCTGAATTGGTGTTGCGCAACAGCCACTTGCAAAACGGAAGCGGATGCGCTCACCTTTACCCCTCCAGTGGCCTTGTCACCTTCGCCAACGTATCGTTCGCTGACTGTGAGGAACAGGCGATTTGGGCGCAACAAGTCCCGTTGGACCTCAACACCTTGACGTTTGATGAGGGCAGTGAATCCGGTCTGGAACTCACTGGCGTTTCGGGGTCCGTCAACGGTGTCGATGCAACCCGCTTCAACGGACAAGGGGCCATTGTTTCCCTGAACAACCTCGCTGCGGGTTTCCTCTTGAGCGACGTTGAGGGGCATGTATCCGGCGAAGGCGGCATCATCGGTGAAGGGAACGACGACCTCACCCTCGAGCGCATTCAGTTGACCGGTGCCCCGGGCATCGATGTTGACCGCACCTCGGGTGTGTTCTCCGAGCTGACACTCCAGGGCGAGGGTTCGGGCACGGCCTTTGTTTCCCACCACGGCCGTTCATCGGACAGTTTGGTGGTGGAAGGCCTCAACATCTCCGGATACAGCGTGGGGGTTTCGCTTCACTCCGACCCCGGTGAGATCAGCGCACCACTCATCTTGCGCGAGGCCAACATCCTCGTCTCAAGCGCCTTGGCCACCGAATACTTCCCGGTTCGACTGGAGAACAGTAACCTCGTCGGTAGCGTTGATGTGGCCCACACCACCGTTCACACGGTTGACGGTTCCGCAGGAACCCTGATGGTTGGTGATGGCGGCGAGTATGCGGCCTTCCGAACCGTCGTGTTGGACGCTCGTCGAGGCGGCACGCCGGTTCCTGCTTCGTTTACGGTGAGTTATGGAAACGAGAACCTTGACCCACTCACGGTGATGGGAACCACCGTCGATGTTGAATTGCTTTTGCGAACCGTGTCTGAAAGCAGTGAAGCGGTAGCGGGGGAATGGTCGGTTCAGGCCAGCGTCGCTGGCTCACCGCTCGCGACCCTCTCGGTCGATAGCCCTGCAACGGCTCCATCCCTCCTTGTGGTGAACGTGCTCATCAATCAGCCACCCGACATTCAGCTGCTGGAGCCGTATGCAGGCCAGCGCGTGATGGAGGGTGATTTCATCCGCGCCTCGGCATCGTACAGCGACGACATGGACAGCGTGGACGATCTCGTTCTGTCGTGGCGGGTCTACGACCTGCAAGGCAACGACGTTCTTCAAGCCGGCAACGAACCCGTGTACAACATCACGGACCTTCCGGCCGGCTACTACATCGTCGAAGTCAGGGTCGTCGACACGTTTGGTGAAGCAGCCACGGCTTCCATGGATTTCGAATACACGTTGCTCGACACCGACAACGACTGGTCAGCCTCGTGTTCATCCACGACATGGTTTGATGCGAACACCGGAAAATCCTGCGGCCCGAACATCTACGATGAGGACGACGACAACGATGGGTTCAGCGATGCGAAGGATGCCTTCCCGCTCGACCCCTGTGCCCAACTTGACACCGACGGTGATACGCAACCCGACGTGCTGGATTGCCCCGAGGGCTACACCAGTTGGTTGACCGAAGACATGGACGACGACGGTGATGGAACGCCCGATGTGCTGGAGGGGGTCGAAACGTCCGACGCGGACGTGAACCTCAACGCCCTGCTGCTGGTGGCCGCCATCTTCGTGGTGGTGTTCCTTCTCTTCCTTGCTCGACTGCGACGAGGCGGTCCTGGCGACTTGACCTCTCTCGACCAGCGACATTTGTGAGGGGAGAACATGGTGAACTTGCCTTCGGCTGAGCACGTGGCGTTCGTGGCAGTGTGCGTGCTGGCCGCCATCGTTGCGTGGGACGCCTATTGGCTCACCAAGCAACGGCGAGACGTCCCAGAACTCGGCCAACTGCCGGGCGGGGGTTTTGCGTGGTCGAGCGAAGGCGTTCACGAGATGATTCGCCAGTGGGGTAACCTCGGGTCAATGGCCGCCATGATGGTTCTTCCATGGGCGCTGCTCGAGGCCAGTGATACGCCGATCATCTACGCCGTTCTTTGGGACGTGTTCCTCGGTTTGCATCTCATTTCACTGCTGGTCCCAAAACGCTACGCCATCACGTCCACGCATCTGTTCGCTGACGGGCAGCGTTACCCGTGGGAGCGTCTTCGACTGGCCAAACGCCAACCAAAACGACGCATCATGCTCTTGCGCAACGGATGGGGGCCGTTCGGGCCGCTTCCGCTCGGTGGTGACCCTCAGTCGCTCGGTGTAGCCCGCGAATACATCAAGGCCATGGAGCAGGCTCGCCAACCCCTTCCACCAGGGAAGGAAGCCGAATGAACGGCAGCCTCTTGAGCCACCGCAACGACCCGTTGGCATGGAGTGGACCCAAAGCGGCGATGACGTGTTCGTGAGGCTGGACCCCGGTGAGGAAATTCATGCCTCGCTGCAGTCGCTGGCCGACACGATTGGCTTTGACGCAGCCGCCATCACCAGCGGTATCGGTCGGACGAGAAACAGCGTCTACGGCTACATGGACGACAACCACGTCTATCACCGTGTGACGCTGGAGGGTGGGACCGAACTTGTTACGTTGCAAGGGAACCTCGCCCGAAGAGAAAACGGCGACGCCTTTACCCACCTTCACGCCACCTTCTCCGATGACGATTTGAAGCCCCATGCTGGTCATATGTTCTCCGCTGACGTCCACGTGGTGGCCGAGATTCATCTTCGCATTCTGAGCCAGGCCGTGATGACCCGATGCCCGCTTGAGAACAGTGAATTCGTGGCTCTTTCCTTCAAGTGACGGGCCCCAAAGCGATGCTTCATAGCCTGTCGTGGTCCTGTTTCCGTTATGGGCGAGGAGGCTACATCCACCGATGCCCGAGAGGCTCGTATCGCCTTCCTCGCCGAGCAAATCGCTCACCATTCCAACCTGTACTACAACCTCGCTCAGCCAGAATTGAGCGACGCGGAATTTGACCGCTTGTGGGATGAACTCAAGCAACTTGACCCCGAGCATCCACAACTCAGCCGGGTGGGCGCTGACATCGACCCGGGTAGCGTGAAGGTGGACCACCTCTTCCCCATGCGCAGCCTTGACAAGGCCACATCATCTGAAGAGCTCAACCACTTCGTCAACGTAACTACCTCCGGCGCCCTGCAGTTCCTTTCACAACCCAAACTGGACGGGTCTGCTCTTTCACTGGAATATCGCATGGGCCGTCTGGTGCGAGCCGCCACCCGAGGCAGCGGCGAGCGCGGCGAGGATGTCACGCGAAATGCTCGAAAGATCGCCAACGTGCCTCACACGCTCCCTCTCCCCGTCGACGTCCACGTTCGAGGCGAGGTCGTGATGCCACTGGCCGTGTTTGATGCAAAGTACCGTGAAACCTCGCCCAACCCGCGCAACTTGGCAGCAGGGGCCCTGCGACAGAAGCATGCTGACGGCAAAGCCGACGCCGCTGACTTGGTGTTCCAAGCCTACGATGCTAAAGTTCCAACCGGCGAACATCGCCACCCGGACAGCGCAGCAGTTCCCGATATGGACAACGATACGGACATGCTGGTCTGGCTGGAAGACACCCTTGGCATTGTCCCCGCACCTTGGGAAATCCATGCAGCGGCCACACCGTCCGAAACGGCCGCCCTGCTCGACGAGGCCACGGTCGGCTGGACGGGGAAACGCAGCGGCTATGCCTACGAGATCGATGGCGTGGTGTTCAAACTCGACAACCTCGACCAGCGAGAGCGCTTGGGCATGACGGCCCATCACCCGCGGTGGGCCCTGGCGTGGAAATTCCCGCCCGAGGAGGCCTTCTCGGTGTTGCTGGACGTTGAATGGCAGACGGGACGAACCGGGAACATCACGCCGGTGGCCCGCATTGCACCACAGCGGGTGGGCGGCGTGACCGTTGAGAACACCACCCTCCATAACGTGGGTGAGGTGGAACGCCTCGGCATCAGTATCGGCGACAAGGTCCTCATCGTTCGCCGAGGCGACGTGATTCCCAAGATCGAACAAGCGCTCGGGCCGGCCATGGCCACCGATTTGGCCGATCGATTCCACGCCGACGGTGAAGCGTTCACCGGTGCGCTGCCCGACCACCGACCGATTCCGACACCCGTCGCTTGCCCTGCCTGCGAGGGGGAGGTGGAACTTGAGGGCGCCTTCCTCAAGTGCGTCAACCTGTTTTGTGAGGCTCGAACGAGCCGTGCTGTTCTCTATTGGTGCCGTGCCTTGGAGTTGGATGGCGTGGGGGAGAAACTCGTTGATCAACTGCTCGATGCCAACCTCATCTCGTCCTGCGCCGATCTCTATCGCTTGTCGCTTGACGACCTGTTGGGCTTGGAGCGCATGGGAGAGAAATCCGCCACCAACGTGCTGAGCGAAGTGGACAAGGCTCGGACCATGGGCCTCGGGAAGTTCCTGCATGCGCTTGGCTTGCCTGGTATCGGACCCGAACTTGCGGCTTCCATGGCGTCCGCCATCGGTGATGCACCTGCACTCCTCACCTGGCTTGACCGGGCTCATGCCACGACCGAAGACGAAGCCTACGGTCCAACCCTTGACGACCTCGGCAAGCCGCATCCTCACAACGAGGCCCTTCGCCAAGTGCTCGACCTCGACGGCGTGGGTGAAATCGTGGCGCTTCAATTCCGAGACGGCCTCCAGATCCGACGATCGCTCGTTGAAGACCTCATCGGACTGTTAACCATCGAGAAGGAGGTCGTCAAGACGGCCGAGGGCCCCTTCGTTGGCATGACCTTCTGTGTCACGGGCACGCTCTCTGCTCCTCGCAAGGAGATTCAGCAACGCATTACCGACGCCGGCGGGAAGATCGTCGGCAGCGTCTCGGCCAAACTCAACGTGCTGGTCGCCGGCGAAAAAGCGGGCTCCAAACTCACGAAAGCCACCAACCTTGGCGTTGATGTCTGGTCCGAAGACGATTTGACCGCACACCTTGGAGGGTCGGTCAGCGTGGTGAACAACGCTGCTGAAGCATCCAAGGAAGACGAAACCGTCCCCGACGAACCTGAACCAAAGCGTTCAGGGCAATTCTCCCTCTCGGATTTCTCCTGACGGCCATTCAGCCGTAGAGCATGGCGTTGGACGAGGGGCTGGGCTTCGATGCCCCACCGGCCGATTCCATCAGTGCTTGGAGCTGGGCTTCGAGCATTTCCGCTTCGGCCAGCAACGGTTCTTGAGGCAAGTCAATGGCGGGCAGGAGCGTGTTGAGCTTCTCGATGAGGGCCGCAGCAGCACGGGCGTCGGGGAAGCGAGGGTCGGCTTCGACCATGATGGACATGGTGCCCAGTCCGCGTCGGGTGGCTTCGCTGAGGATGCCAGCGTTCATGCCACGGATAACACCGGTCTCGAGCAGAGGGATGTCCATCTCTTTGAGCATGGCACGAACCGTTTCGTTGCAGCCGATACCGACCACGTCAATCTCTTCGGTGTCTTCGTATTCCACCACGGGGTCAACACCGTCCATGCCGCTTTTCATGCCGGCCTTGGCAAAGGCGTCCACGACAACGCCAGCGAGCACCTGATGTTCCTTGGACCACTCAAAGAGCGCCCAGACGATTTTGTGGACCAGCGATTCCGGCACGACCATCTCGCTCATCAGCAGAATGACCTGGTCGCATCCTTCGATGCTGCACTTGGGTTTGCCTGCGTAGGCTCGGATGGGAGGCAACGGAACGCCCTGGTTGATCATGGCAAGGGCGGGGAGTCGGTCGTCGACCAGACCACCCACGAATTCCAAATCGAGGTGGTCGATGAGGTAGTGCGCCACGATGCTGGAGACCATGCCGACGCTCGGGAAGCAGGCGATGACCATCGCATTCTCGTGTTCAATGGTGGTGTTAATTCGGAGACTCGGGGTATCCATGCACGACGGTGGGGCCGCGTGCCCTTCAACACTTTCCCCGTTCTGACACCAAACCTTCATGATGAACGCCGCTCACCTTTCCCCTATGGAGCAAAGCAGTCCTCAACCCCGAAGGGCACACCAACTTTCTCCATCGGCATGGAATCGGTACGAGACCTGCCCCCGTATGTACTGGTTGAGCCGCCAGCGGCTCCCTCGCAAGGCAGGCATGGCTGCTTCCCTTGGGACCGCTGTCCACGCTTCCATCGAAGATTTGCTCAACATGGACCTTGAGGGCCGAGACGGTAGCGAAACCGGTTGGCTGCCGCTCACGGCTGAGGGCTTTCTGAAAACGAGATGGGACGAAGAGAAGGAGGTCTTCATGGCAACGCCACGACGTCCAGACTGGAAGGACGCGAAATGGAGCGAGGCCAAGAAGCAACAAAAGGGGGGCATCGTGCTCTTGCTCGACCACATCGGTGCGAAGCACTTGGGACACGAGCAAGTGACCGTGGCACTGTGGCGTCATTTGCAATCGTTGACCATCGCCGTAGAGGGTGAACTTGTGACCAGCGACAGCCGATTGATGGGGCGGCTGGACTTGCTGTTTGCCGACGTGGACGAAGCGGGCCAGTTGGAAGGCTGGCTCGTGGCCGACTTGAAAACCGGAAACGCACCCACGGAGGCGCTCAAACCCGAGGTCAACCGTCAACTCCGCATGTATCGCGACATTCTCCTTGCCAACAACCCCGCCGCACCGCCGGTTCGCACCGAGGGCTGGTACACGAAAACCGCCACCAAATGGGCTGCTGAGGGCGAGAGCGTGCTCGAGCAAGCCTATGCGGCATGGGAAGCCACGCAGCCAACGACGATGCCGATGGACCCAACGCCGGGTCCCAACAGCTGTGGAGGGTTCTGCGACTGGAAGGCGTGGTGCCCTCACTGGTGGACATGGCGCCAATCAACGGGCACCCTTCACCAGGGCGACTTCTGCGACGCCGTGGTCCTCATGCATCGCTACGAGACCGCGTCGGGCGCCGCCGTGCTGGAGTTGTGCGAACCGCTCGACGAGTCCGGGCGCGCCATCCCCACCGGCCAGCAGGTCTCCGCACGGTTTGACGGACGTGGAAAAGAGGTGCTTGAGGCTCTTCGAGACAGCGGCCATCAGGGCCCGATGTTCCTGGGCTCGGTCATGACGGGGCGCGGTACATGGCGCATTGGTCCGTGGTGCGATGTGCTGCCGTGGGCGCCCATGCCCGACGGTGTACCGTACGAGCGCGAGGAATCATGAGCCAAGATGGGCTTTGATGCGCTCTTGTGTTTCGGGGCAATCGATGCCTTTCGGCGACAGCAACCAACCAATGTAGGATGGGTCGTTGGCTTGCACTTCCCGCAGGTAGCGTCCACGGTGGCGGCCAAAAGCGAGCACGAGTTCTTCACCGTCTTCCCTGACTTTACCCATGCTGTCAACGGGCGGAAGATCATCCAACCCCCGACCAAGTTCTGATGCGTCTTTGGCGCTGTCACCGGTGACGATCCACCGCTCAAGTTCAGGAATGGATTTTCGAAACGCGCCAGCATGCTCCACACTCAAGCGCCAAAACAGCAACATGGTCGCTGCCGCATCCGCTGCCGCCGTGTGCGCCGCTTCGAGGCGAATGCCATGGCGCTGGCACAATGCACCGAGGTTATGCGGCCGAGGCAATCGAAGTCTTCGGACCAACTCTAACGTGTCCATGATGGCTTTGGGCTGGGGGGCGAGTCGCCCCATGCGAAGGAATTCGGTCTTGAGCATGGCGTAATCGAACTTGCGAACGTTGTGGCCCACAAGGATGGCGCCGTCAATGAGTTCAGCCAATTCGTCGGCGACCTCGGAAAGCGGTGGCTTGTCTCGTACGTCTTCGTTGAAGATGCCGTGGATGTTGCTGGCCTCGTACGGGATGCGAACCGGGGGCTTGACCAACTGTTCCACGTTCACGGGGGTGCCGTCACTGAGGGTGCCGATGAGGGCGTACTGGACGATGCGGTCGTTGTTGGTTGACACGCCGGTGGTTTCCAAATCGAACGCCAGGATCTTCTCGCCTTGGAAAAGGTCCTGTGCCATGAACGCCAATCGCAGGGTGCCCCCTTTGAACATCACTCTCAAACGGCATGACCCTTTCCCACCACCATGGGATGGCGAGATTGGTTTACCCCGTCCACCGACAAGGGCCAATCGGAGGAAGAGGAACGGGAAGAGACGACGTCAAACCAAGACGCAGAAGCCTTTGCTGCCCTTCAGGATGTGAAGACGGCTGAAGCCCTTTCGCTCTTTGATGAAGAAGAGGACCAACCCTCTCCCTCCACTGCTCTTGAGGCACCGTATGACGCCAGCGATGCGAGGGTGGATGATTTACTGACCGAGGCCGAGGAGAGTTTTACGCATCGCGACGAAGTATCCATTGCGGATGTGAGCGAACTCGAGGACCCTTACTTGGCCGCCACCATTGAGGGCGATGTGCCCGAAACCGTTGTTTTTGATGACGACGAAAATCCGCCCGCTGTTTAATCTGCGCTCCCGAACCATTAGAAAGGACAAGCGTCGGGTTTCGCCTATGGTGGCCCTGAATTCCGAGCGAGCGTTGGCGTTGGTCATGGTCCACGTCATGCTTCTTGGAATGGTGGCGGGTTGCATTGGTGCGCTCGACACCACCGTTGACCCTCGTGCAACGCTGGAGGCCTATCCGACGCTCATTCAGGAGGGCGAGATGGTCACGCTGGATGCACGCGAATCTTCGCCTGTTGAAGGTGTGATCACCAAGTACGAATGGGATTTCGGCGATGGGACCACCGCTGAAACCGTGATTGGTTTCACCTCCCACACGTACCTTGCTTACGGCCAATACACGGTTCGCATCACCGTTACCAACGACCAAGGTGGAACCGACGACGCCCTTGCCACCATCGTGGTCAACGGGGCACCAGTGGTCAACATCTCCATGCCAGCGACGGTGCGGGCTGGGGATGCAGCCCTTTTGGATGCTTCAAATTCATACGATCCGGAGGGTAACCCCTTGACGTTTGCTTGGGATCTGAACACTCTTGTGGACAGCGATGGCGACGGCGATTCAAGCAACGACGCTGACGAGACCACCGAAACCGTCCTCCTTGACACCTCAACTTCCGGCCTTATCTACGGCTCCCTGCGCGTGGACGACGGTGCCGGAGCCTTCGCCGTGGAACCGTTTGAAATCAACGTAACGACCCGGACCTTCAAGGTGACATGGATCACGGAGACCTACGAAGTTTCGTGGGACGAATACCTCGACCAGGGTGATTCGTGGTCCGGAAACATGACGCCGGGTGATATCGGGCGCGTGCTCTCATTCAATGCCGTTCTCGAGCTGGACCAAGACGTCGCACCTCCTCACGACAATTTCACCCTGGGGCTGAACATCGTGGAGGACAATTACAACCGTCGTGTCGCCACAGAACCTGGCAACTATTCGACCAACGAACCCGCTCGTGCTGAAATGGCCGAGGATGGGATGAACGAACGCGGCGAAGACGGCTTGTACACGTCCGATTCGGCCGAAGCTCTGCTCCGACTTCTGTTGAATTCTCGGGACAGCGGCAACGGTCAAGGAACGTGGGTGTGGACGGTCGTCGCTCAGCAATCCGATCCGGATGCGTTCATCGGTGAAATTGACCCTGATCCGGGCAACGACTGGACCCTCACCGTCGAGGTGGTCGTGATGCGCCCGTCGTTGACCGAGGTGGCGTTAGGAAACGCCAGCGAGTGATAGCGAAAGGGGTATGAAGCGGGGCCGCTTGGCATGGAATGGTTACGATGGTGGACACAGTAGAAATCGGACGCGTCACCCTTCGAGACACGTTGTCGCTGGACCTCTCGGTGTGGATGAACCACCCCGATGATTGGGATTTCCGTCCCGTGTTGAGCTACGCCGGCTCCACGCTCACCATCACCTGTGCGAACCAGGGCACGGAATTGGCCACGGTCGATTTGGACGACGAACAGGACGAAGCCCTCCAGCGAGATCGCGTGGCCGAACTCCGCGTCAAATTCCAGGTTCACGGCATGCACGGGCGCCTCAACGACATTCACCCCATCATCGCCGACGGGAAAGCGAAGAAACTCGCTACGGCCAACTGGAAAACAACCCAGCCGGTCCAATTCAATTGAACCCCCAACGAATCTTTGATAACGGTTCACGCCGATTTGTCGGTTCATGTCTCACGGACAAGGAAAGGGAAGCCAAAAACGAGCACGGTTCGAACGATTGGTCAGCGAGGTTCGCAAGTTTGTCTGTGCCAACCCTGGTTGCTCAGCCCAAGCCATCGTGGCCAATTTGAATCACGACCAAAAGATGCGAAACCACGGGTTAACCCCCAGGAAGGTCGGGTTCTTCATCACGCGAAATCTTCGCGATTCGCTGACATGGTGGCAAGATCACCGAGCAGGTCGCCGAGTGTACGGCCCTGTTCGCGAGAACGGTCAGAATTCGTGAACCTCGCTCCATCGTTGAGCGGTTCGCTCATGTAGGTTCGGTACGGTCGCTCTTTCATGGGCAGCACCGTTGCGGCGTACTTCGACCTTGACGGTACGCTGCTCAACGCCTCGAGCGAGAAGACGTTGACGGCCTACCTCGCTCGACGTCGCCCATGGCGTATTCCTTGGGGAACGGTAGCGTGGACCGCCGGCTTCCTCTCCAACCTTCTTCGAGGCCGGGCCGTTTACGACGCTGCTCGAAACAGAGGGCACCTCTCCCTGGCTTCGTGGGACGTGCTGGAACGTTACTCGGCCCAACTCGCTGAGGTACGGCTCAAGGCGTGCATCCCTCCACAAGCGTGGGAGAAACTCGCATGGCACCGTGAACAGGGCCACCGTCTCGTGCTCGTCACCGCCACGGTGGCGCCCATGGCCGAAGCCATGGCCGAGGTTTTGGGCATGGACGCTGTGTACGGCTGTGGCCCAGCCGAACGAAGGGGCATGCTCTCCGGTTCCGAACGGGGTTGGAGCGTTCCCCGCCGGAAAGGAAAAGTTCCCGTGGTGCAGGCTGACGCAGCCAGCAACGGACATGATCTTTCGCTGTGTTATGGCTATGGCAACACGCTTGCAGATTCGTGGTTCATGGCGCTGTGTGGTCACGCTATCGCTGTCAGTCCCGAAGGCTCACTTCGGCGACACGCCGAGAAGGAAGGCTGGGAGATCGTGGACTGGCGTTCTTGAGTTTATGTAGACTCAATGTCCATGGCTTCCATGGAAGATGGTCATTTGGGCAAGTTGTTTGGGGACGATGAGACGAAGTTCAACGATGGATACCGGAACGGCACGGTTCAGGAACTTCGCCGCAACACGATGTTCATGGGAATGATGGGCGTCGCACACGCCGCAGAACGTGCAGCCAACTTGGTGATGTCCATCATTGAAGAAAACGAGGACCGCATGCAAATGGACGATGCGCAACACCTCCTCATCACGGGAACCTTGGCCATTTACCGCGTCGATATTGGCTCCTTCATGGCCAAGTTCGTCAACCCCTTTGACTACAACTCGTTTGACGTGGTTGAAGTTCATCCCAAAAGCGGATTGGTCAAGGAACCCAAAACGGCCTGCGTTCAAGTTCAGCCGCAAAAGAACATGCCAGCGTACGACCTGTTGGCCGGGTACATCTTGGGGTTGCTCAACGACGAAGTCACCTGGCTTCAGGACAGTCTGAGCCCACTTCGCCGCACCCTGTTCCAGATTTACGGCTTGGCGCAGTCGCCGCTCACGGCGAGCATGGAAGACCACTTTGCAGAACTGGTTGCCGGCGAGTTTGACTACACCAACGACACCTTCACCTTCGAAGGAACCAACGGTTGGTCGTGGCGCCTTCACTTCGGTCAACCGCTCAGAGATGGCTACAAAGTGGAATATCAAAAACCACGACAGACCTGGTGGAACACCCTGTTTGAGGACCATGAGAAAGACTCCACGGGCCACTACACGCTCTCAGGGTTCTTTGAGGTGGTTGAACACCTCGCTGAGAGTCCCCGTCGCTTGAAGGCCGCAACCGATTGGAACACCGACCCGATTTTCCTTCGAAAGGTGGCCAGTGACTACCCGCCGGTGGCGAAGGCCATGGCCGGGCGCCTCATGGACGACAACTACAGTGCGGACGATATTTACTCGTTCTACGATGAACCCATTTCACAAGAACAGGCCGACACCGTGCGCCACCTTGACCGCCTGATTTTGCAGCGCGCTCACGCTTGAGTGAGGGAATGAGCGGCCCCACCGCGATGTGAGTTCCACGCGGAACGAACATGCGTGGGCTGCACGTGAGAGCGGTTTGAGCGGCCCCACCGCGATTCGAACACGGGTTCGAGGCTCCGCAAGCCTCTGTGATATCCAAGCTACACTATAGGGCCACTCCGCCCCACCGGCCACCCCAATATAAGCGCGAGGGTGAGCCTCTAGCGGGTGAAGCAAGGGTTCATTGGCGGCGCCGCTGTGCTAGCAGCATGGCGGTCGAGATTCAACGCAAGGTTGAGTTCTCCATGATCGACATGGCTAACGTGGCTTACTACCCACGAATTTTTGATTTGGCCCACAAGGTGTTTGAGCAAGCTTGGGAGGCCATGTGCGACGTTTCTTATCCCTCACTGGTCAACGAGCGAAGGGTTGGGTTTCCCGTGGTTTCGCTGACCTCCGCCTTCCATGCACCGCTTCGCTACGGCGATACGATCACGGCTTCGGTGGCCATTTCCTCCATCGGAACGACGTCCCTTGGTTGGACCTACACCTTCGTGAATCAGCACGGTGAAACCGTTTGGGCGTCGCAACAAGCCACGGTTTGCGTTGACATGGACACGATGGAAAAGCAACCGATTCCCGACGACCTGAGACCGGGTTTGAATCGGCACCTTGAGGAGGCGACGTCGTGAGCCCGACGGATTTGGAGGTTCGGCCTGATGAAAAGGGCCCGAAGAACCTCGCCGTCATCCTTCTCCTCAGTTCAATTATCGTGGCCGGCATGGGATGGCAGGACTGGCAACTTCACAACGACGGTTTGACCGACGAGCAAATCGAGACGTTTCTCGCCACGCCCAACAGTCAACCCGGTGAGCCAACCACCGTCGACCAGTACCGTGACTTCGAGACCGATGTCCGGGACAACAACGGCTACCTGGTACGAGGCGTTTCGTTGCTGATTTCATCCCTCTGCTTGCTGGTGGGTGCGCCCATGTTGTACCGCCTGCAACGCAACGGGGCGCGGTTGTGTTCGGCCGGTGCCCTCATCGGTTTGGTGGGCGGCTTGATCGGAAGCATGACCATCAACGACGCCGCACAAACCCATCTTGGCGATGCGATGAAACTCACCTACGAAATTTGGGTTTACCTCTGCGGCACCACCATGGGGCTGTGCCTTGCCGTTGCGGCGCTTCCTCTTCTCAACGTGCGGGCCCGTTTGGCGTTGCATCCAAGGGTGGAACTGCATCACGAAGACGAGTGATCGGTGGGCTGTGGCCACTTCTTTGCGAGCGCTTTGCGGAGATCATCGTCCATCACGGCGTTCCACCAATCGCTGCCCTGCCAAATGGCGTATTTGCCTCGAATGCCACGCAGGTCGGCGCCTCCAAACTGACAGTTTCTGAAGTTGGAGAGGTTCAAGCGGGCCTTGCGTAAATCCGCTCCACGAAAGTCCGAGCCGTCAAAGGCGGACTTCATCAAATCGGCTTCAACCATGGACGCTCTCCTAAAATCGCAGTGGGTAAAGTCGCCTTCCGTCAAGTCAGCCCGGTCAAAAATGGTGCGACGGAAGTTCGACCCTGCGTGCCGTCCTTTGCGCAGGAGGGCTTCAGCATGGTTTTGGAAGGAGTAGTCAACCACCACGGCTTGTTCGGCAACCGATTCGTCGTCCCGTGGGTCGCCTTGTCCGCCGCCCGACATCACCATGTTGTCCACCTCAAGCGTTGGAGCGCTTGTCAAGGTGGGCTTGGCCTTCGGGTGTAAGGATTGCGAACCGGTTCTTGTCGTCCTTTCCGGTTGGAACCATCAGGAAGTTTCGCTCCTTCAGGCGGTTCAGGTAAAGGGAAAGGTTCCCGGGGGGGTCGATCCCTGCGTCGGTGAACAGGTCGTTGACCACGCGAGGTGGGCTGTCGCTGATGCCCTCGACGTCTCGAAGGTAGTGGATGGCCCCGAGAACCTGATCGGGTTTTCGGGTCAGCGCACAGTTTTCGAGCAACGCACGGAATGCCGATCCTCGCTCAGGGAGTCCGGCGTCTCGTGCCGCTGAGACCGCAGCTTCAAGCGCTGCCTCTCGTGCTTCTCGGATGCGTTCGAGCAGCACCGTCCAAGTGTGCTCCGTTTTGGTTTGGAGCAACTGCTCGTCGATCTGAATGGCTGCACCCTCCAGATCGATTTCGACATCGCCCGCTTGAATCGTGAGTCTCAATATCCACGCCCTCAATGGTTGAATGCGTTGTGGTCATTGATAACATTATGTTGAGAAAAAAAATACATTTTTGCGGCATAAACAGGGTTCATCAAGGCAAAACCGACATAAGAGGGAGGGGGACACAACGGAGCGAGGCCTTCCCATGATTCGACGCCAGTTCCTTGGTTTGCTCTTCGTGTTCTTGTTCCTTGCACCGGCATGGTCGGTCATGTTTGCCCAAGCACAAGGCGGCAGCATCAGCACCTTCTCGACGGGTAGCGCCAGCGAAACCGTCACCATCACATCGGGCCAGCATGCAGCCGTTGGCTTTGAGTTGAGTCGAAACACGACGGTGACCTCGGCGACCTTCTTTGTCACGCCCACCACCTCGGGCTCATCGGTTGGAACATTGGAAATCCACGCCAACAACGACGGCGCCCCTGAATGGGCGTTCAACGACACGGGCTACGGCCATTTCGGCCAACAAAACGTGTTTGCGTCAGGAAACGCCACGGAGACCCTCTTCATCGACCCGAACATTGGTGCAGCCACCAATCCTTCTGCTCCCTCGTTTTACCTCCCCACCGGGGCCAGCGTTTCAAGCACGGGCTACGACGTTGGCTTTTCACCGACGCTGACGGGCGGCTATTTCCAGACCGGTTACATTCACGCCGTCGACAAGGGCGACATCAACAACGACAACAACACGGACTTCGCTTTGCTCTCCCGAACAGCCAATGTTTCGGTGGGCAACATCACGGCGCCTGCCTACACGACGGCAGCCGCCTTCAAGGTCAGCACCTACGACAACACCACCGGCATCACCTTCTCCTCATGGGAACGCACGTGCACCAACGCCACCCGAATCATGGTGGCCGATGTGGACGGCGACAACTACGATGACGTGGTCGGCTACGCCCCGAGCGACGACCAGTTGTGCATTCATTTTACCAACACGACCTCGGGTGGCTTCAAGCCCGTGGTGAACGTTACTCACGCTTCCAGCATCATTGACCTTGACTTCGGCGACTTCACCGGAAACGGCGTGGACGAGATGGTCTCCATTCGCTCCAACGGCGTGGTTCAGGTTGACGAATTCAGCAACCGGTCCAACACCTTCTCGTCCCGTGGATCCGCCACCATCCAAATTCAAGGAACATCAAACGCCGCAACCCTCACCCATATGCTGTTTGCACGGTTTGCGGGAACACAGAACAACCCAACCCTCATTGCGGCTCAGGCCAACGGGGACGCCAACGAGGTGTTTTGGTCGCCTTCCACCTCTGACGTTTCCGTTGCAACCAGCATCATCTCAGGTGTTGCTCCTGGTTCCATCGTCGGTGATTTCGACGCCGATCAGGATTTGGACATCCTGGCCCCTCGGCCTGCGGGTCATCGTTCCATCGAAAACCAGGGCGTTCTGGGCTGGGATGGCGACAACCACAACCGGTTGTTGACCTTGACCAACGCCACCATTTTGGATTATGACATGGACCTTGATGCCCATCTACTCGTCCCCAACCAAGGGAGCCCAGACGGCAACCCCGCCACCGTCACTGGCAACGTTACCGCCTACGCCTTCACCAGTTCCTGGAATTCAGCAAATCAAGTGAGCGGCACAGCCTCCAATGTGTTTTTCCCTGGGACGGCTCCACGCGCCGTTCACTTTGGCGACATGGACGGCGACGGCTCCAACGAACACCTCGTTCTCGTCGGCGAGGGCTCGCAGTACGGTGTGTTCATCTCTGCCTATCACAAGGTCGGCTACGACATGGATCAGGACGGCCTCGCCGATGTTGAAGCGGAAGGCTACGCAGGAAACGGGAGCAACGGCTTGTCGATGTTGATGATCCAGGACAACACTGGAAACCTCACCCAGACCCTCAACGTCCTCAGCCCGGGCCTTCCCTACACTTCGGACGATTACGGCATCCAGATGGGCTGGGTGAACTTCTCCATGCATTCCCTCACAAAGGGCGACTTCACGTTCAGCGGCCTTGACATTCGCTACACGGCAGACTTCCTGGTGAACACCAACCCCAGCCTTGCCGGAAACTTGAGCAACGCCCTCAACCAACAAATGACGGCCGGAACGGGAACGTTGACCGTACCGCTCCAATTCAACACCTCGGCTGACGGGAGTTTTGAGATCAAAAACCCGTCCGTCGCATACGTGGACGGCGCACCCAACATTGCGCTTCCACCGACGCCTGTGCTCCAACTCTCGGACGTGCAACCCGACCGCGTGGTCATTGATTGGCAACCCATCACTGACTTCGGAGATGACTTGCTGGACTTCGCCATCTATCGTTCGCCCGCTGGCCAAGCCGTTGACCTGCAAACCTCCTACGCAACGACCTTGGCGAACAACACCATCGACGTCGCCGTCCAGCCCGGTCAATCTTGGACCTATTGGGTGCAGAGCATTCATCGATTTGGTGTCACCAGCAACCTCTCGGCTCCGTTGACAGTATCCATTCCCTACCCAACGCCCAAGTCCTACATCCCTAACCTGTCGGCCATCGATGTGCCGGACGATGAGGGTGGCGTCATGGCCGTTTCTTGGAGTGCAGGCGATGCCTCCATCGTCGAACATCTCGTGTACGTTCTACCAAACGACTTCACGGACGTCGCCGGCCTGGACACCGTCTTGACGGCCAACGCAACGACGTTGTCCCTCAGCACTGAGCAGGACAGTACGGGCGCTTCGCTTGTCGATGGCTTGGGCTACTACGTCGCCGCCATCGGTGTTGACGTGTACGGCAACGCCTCCACCAACGTCACGACCATCGGGCCGATTTACACCCGAAACGACTCGGCCCTGCCAACCACCCGTGATGTAACGTACACGGACTTCTCGGAGAACACCCTCGACGGGCTGGTCCTCCTCGCTCGCTCACAACCGCTCAACGGCGTCGCCCACCTGCATCAAGACGGGACCGGCATCGCTGATGCAACGTTGCTGCTGAAGGTCAACGGCCTTGACGAGTCGTACTCGATGGAGTTGACCACGAACGAAACCGGACATGCCGTGCTTTCCCTCGATGCCCTGTCGGAACTCGGACCCATCGACGCCGTCGGTCCGATGCACCTCAACATGACGTGGGAAGGCGATGTGGGTAATGCCACCGTCCAACCCCTCGCACCGACGACGGCCTCAGCCGAAGCTTTCGGTACGGTCGTCGTGTCCATGGCGACCGAGGAACCCATCGCTGTTGACGATGCGGGTACGTTCTCCACCGTCCTTGATGTTGAGTCCGAAGACAGCACGCAAAGCATGTACTTGGCCAACATGGCCGTGAAGTGGCACGCCACCGATGCGTCTGGAACGGAAACCGAGAACGGCACGGCCGAGGTTCGAGGAAACGAACTGAGCATCGAGGGCACCGGCGCCTACGACGGCCGCTTGGTGGTCAAGCTCGGAACCTCGCCTCCGACGTTCTACCTCCCTGAATTTTCCAACTCGTTTGCCTTTGCTTCGGCACCTGATACGGGCAACGAAACCAACACCACCAACGAGACCAACCAGACCACTGGTCCGACCTTCCCCGACACAACCCTTCGCGCCATCGTTGATTGTGGGAATGCGACCTACGAATGGGACAGCAACGCCACGGACGTTGGCATCACCTGCACGGTGACCAACCCGAACCCGTTCGACGTCATGGTTGGGTTCGCATGGAAGGTCATTCCCGGCACGCCGCCCCCCATCGAATTGGTCTGGAACGAGGCCGCCGGCCCATCGGTGACGGTGGAAGCCAACGGAAGTGTTGACTTGACGTTCTCCTTGGTTCGCAACGCCCCAACGGAGGGCATGTTCCCTGGTCTCCAAGGCGAGGGGTACATCATCTCCCTCACCTGTCTTGATGTCGGCGACAACGCTTGCGCTTCCATGACCGAAAACACGGCTTCCACCGAAGGTGAAATTGTCTGGACGCTCGGTGAGATGCCGACCCAGGTCATTGACGACGACCCCATTGAAGACGAGGCTGAAGGGGCGATGACGCCCGTCTTGGTCGGCATTGGCCTGTTCATCGCCATCGCCGTTGGCGTGGGTGGCGTGCTCTACCTACGAAGCCGTGGCGACTTGGACTTTGACGACGACGATGATGACGAAGACGAGGATTACTTTGAACAAGCCTTGGCTGCCCCCGAACCATCGACTCGCTCCAAGAGCGTCGACCTTGGCGCCTCAAAATCACTTGACGAACTCAAGGGTTCAGGCAAATCGCTCCACAGCGATGCACCTGAAGGACTGGCCTCCTCTCCGTCCCTCGGAAGCAGCGCCGATGCGTTTGAGTTCGGCGCCACTGCAGAAGATGCGGCTGCGGCCGAGGAAGCGGAGGATGCAGAAGCGTCCTACGACGACGAGGAAACGTGGGACGAAGAAGCCACGGAAGACGACGGCATCTCGGTCGACGAGAACGGCACGGAATGGTGGGAAGACGAGGACGGCACGTGGTGGTACCGCGAAGAAGGTTGGGAAGACTGGGCCGTCTGGGAAGAATGAGCCACCCGTGAGCCTTTTTACAGGACCTTGATTGGGAAGAAAACGGAGGGAGTACCATGGATGCAAACCTGCAATCCTATGCCTTGGTTCTCCACCAAGATGCCGACCCACGAACGGGCGGAACGGCGGTGTGCGGATTCACCACCGCCGGGATGGTGGGGGTGATCTCGACGTCCCACATCATCAAAACCCTGGGGCTTCGCCAACTTGGCACGGTCATGCACAAGGATTTCCCGGCGGTTGCGCTGATTCACGACGAGGTGCCCAAGCACCCTGTTCGCGTCTACCAGGGCGACGGCATCGGTGTGTTCACGTCAGAAATTCAATTTGGCAACGAAACAGACATTCCGTTCGCGACCACGGTGCTCGAGTGGTTCACCAAGGGCGGCTTTGACCGACTGATCATCATCGACGGCCTGACCCGTCCCGAAAAAGAACTCAGCACCGGCGAATTGTTTGGTGTGGGATCCATTCCTGCGGCACGAGAGCGCCTCAAGCGCCTCGATATCGAACCCATTCAGCAGGGCATTGTCTCCGGCATTACCGGCTTCTTGCTGGGCGAGGGCGACCGCCTCGGGATTGACATCACGGCGCTGCTGTCCGAAGCCAGCCCGATGTACCCCGACGCTCGAGCCGCTGCGCTGGCCGTCGAAGCCGTGAGCGATTTGACCGGGCTTGAAATTCCGCTTACGGAACTGATCGAAAACGCCCGGTCCATCGAGGACAGCGTTCGTGACATCATCGAGAACGCCTCGCAAATGCTTCCGGCGCCTGAGGAGGATAATGTGACGGACATCGACCCGTCGTTCGGTTGACGCTTAATCGGCAAGCAACGTCCGCACCGCTTTGAGGACGATTTCGTGTGGGGCATCGGTCACGAAAAACGGGTCAATGTCGGGCACCCTTGCAGCGGCGTGCCCCTCGTTAACAAGCGCTTCAAACAACGCCTCCATTTTTGGTGCTTGACCGGTACCGGCCATGTTGGGCACATCGTCCATGTGGTACAGGGTGTGTTCTCGGCTCATCAAATCAGCAGCGTCGGCGATGTAGCGAACGCTTCGACGAAGTTCACGTTGCGCATACTCTGAGTCTTCCTCGTTCCAATTCAGCCCGTGATGGCGATGGTCAGCGAGTTCCCCCGTCGTCGGAAAGCACGTTTGGATGGCACGTTCCTCGGTCATTCGTCCGGCGATGTCCCTGTCCCATAGCGGTCCGATCCACATGGGGCCGCTGGCTTTGCTGACCTCATCGGGCGTTGGATGTTGGACAAATCGATACGTTCCATCCTCGTTGCGAACTCGCCACCCCATGGATTGGAGGACGTCGGAAGCACCCTCACGGCTGCGACGAATTTTTGCGCTCACCCGAACGTGGTGGCCGTCAAACAAGGCCAGAACGGGTTCAACGCATCGGTCATGACGTGCAGCCGTGGTGGCGATGAGGCCGAGGAGCACCCGGACCGCATCGTCATGGGCGTAGCTGTCGACGATACCTTTCGCACCGTACCGTCGCTGCCCAGAGGAAGCGCTTGACCCGGTTAACGCCGCCGTGTCGGTGGCTGTCACCTCGAGGAAGGCCACGCGAGAGAGGCCTTGGACGGCCGCGTCAAGGAAGTTGACGGGCGAACCAAACGGGTCAAGGTCGACCCACTGGTAGGCCGCTTCCATCAGGGCGATTCGTGCATCGTTGTTCATCACGAACAGCCCGTTGTGCATGGTGCCGTTGGGCAGTCGCTCGTATCGGTCGTCTTCCAGTGCATGGTCAACTCGGGTGGCTGGTGGGTGTTGTTCATGCGCAGCAATGAGTCGGCTGAGCGCCACGTTGTCGAGGTCGTTGGCGGTGATTCGCAGGCGTTGTTGGTGCTTGGCGGGCACTTCGTTTCGCCATCGACGCACGCGAACGCCCGTGGCGCACAACGCATCCAAGGCCCGGAGGTCATGGTCGGGTTTGACCAACCAGTCGTGCTCAAGTGCATCCGCCAGCAGGAGCACGGAGCGGGTTCGAGCAGGCGCCATGGCGGGGTTGAGGAAGCCTGGGCCCGTGCGTTTGGCAGGTCCTCGAGGCATGTGCGTTGGACGTTCTTGGTCGGCGCTCAGTTGGACCAGCGTCTTGCCTTCCATCCAAAGGTGGCCGTCACGCTCAGTTGAACCAGAAGCGTCGGCCATGGCCTTGCCAGCGCCCTCTCCCTCATGACCGCACCGATGCGGACGGGCTTCAGTAATGTGAGAATTCCACGCCTTCGATGGCGTGGGTCACACGGTGGCCGTGATCCCTGACATGGCCAACGATGGCCACCCCTTCCATGCGTTGTTGTAACCATTCAACGACAGCGGATGCATGGTTGGCGTCTACGGCGATGACCATGCCCATGCCCATGTTGAACGTGCGGTACATCTCTCTGGTTTCCACACCGCCGGCGGATTGGAGCCAGGTGAACTCGGGAAGCACCGGAAGTGGAGTATGGATGTCCCACCCCAGCGAAGGGTGGAGGCGGAGCAGGTTGGACAGCCCGCCGCCCGTGATGTGGCAGATTCCTCGAACATGCTCAATGTTGAAGGGGGCGTCGGCGCGAGCAGCGTTGAGCAGGTCAACCACCGGGTCACAGTAAATGCGGGTGGGGTTGAGGACCACTTCGCCCAAGGTTGGGGTACCATCGGTCCAACGCATCAGCGTTCGACCGTCGTGGTCGGCATTGAACGGTGCGGGGTCGGTGTAGGTCAAGCCGGCATGTTCGACGATCTTGCGAACCAACGAATAGCCGTTGGAATGAATCCCTGAGGCGGGCAGTCCGATGAGGACGTCCCCGTCTTGGAGATGTTCGCCGGTGATGGCTTGTCCCTTTGGCAGCCAGCCAAGGGCCGTGCCCGAGAGGTCGAGTTCCGTGACGATGCCGGGCAATGAAGCGGTTTCTCCGCCTGCGAGCGTGACACGAGCCAGACGACACGCCTCAGCCAAGGAGGCGCCGAGCGCAGCATGGATGGCCGGGTCGGGCTTTGGAACGGCCACGTAGTCAACAAAGGCGATGGGCTCGGCACCCACGCACAACAGGTCGTTGACGTTCATGGCCATGCAGTCGATGCCCACGCCGCCCCACTGCTCCAGCATCGTGGCAATTTGCAATTTACTACCCACGCCGTCAGTGGCCATGGCGAGCAGGTTGTCACCAAATTCGATCAGCCCGCCAAACCCGCCGGGAAGGTCCACGGGGGCGCCTGGCGTCCCGGGTTGTCGGACGCTCTTCGACAGGGCACCGATGAGTGAGGCGACCGCTGAACCCTCGAGATCGATGTCAACCCCCGCACTGGCGTAATCCATGGGCTCACTCATGGTGTGTCCATCGGTTGGCGTTTCATGAAGGAATCGCTTGGGTTTCAAGCGTCCATCACGAGGCGGGTGAGTGGAATCAGTTCACTCAAACTCTCGTGAAGCCGATGGCCATCGTTCACCTCATGAAGAGAAACGTGGTCGAGGGTGCCTTTGGCTCGTTCGCTGTTGGTCAGTGGCACGACATCGTCCCCGGTCCCGTGAAGGATGGCCGTTGGGTGGTGCAGCGCGGGCCACGAATGTGTTCGTGCGATCTCAACAAAGGACCACGGCATGATGACAGGTTCGTCCCATCCGGGTGGCTGGAAGACGTGGGTGCCGGACTGCTCCCATGCCTCCATGGCTTGCTGGCCGAGGGTGGAGGCCACCAGTTCATCGTAGCCAAAAGCGGGCGCTAACAGGACGAGGCGAAGGGCGGCTTCAGGACGTTGAGCCGCAGCGTTGGCCGTGGCCAGGCCACCGAACGAGGAACCGATGAGCACGTCAAACGGACCCAACTCGTCAATGGCCTCGAGGACCACACGCGTTTGACTGGCTTGGTCCCACCCGTACTTCCGCATGTCAAGCGTAGTGACGTCCCACCCCTGGGCTCGCATCCATGCTGCTTTGCTGCTGTCGGTGCTGGACCACAAACCGTGTGCGAAGGTGACCTTCATGGCCAAAGGTACGGTTGAGGCTACATGGATTCTTCGCCGCCGGCGGTTCTCCACACGACGCTCGAAGCGTGGAAAACAAGGGGTGTGCGCGGCCCCAATTCTCCAGTGGAAACAGGGGGGTGCATTGCCCGACCGAGAACGGTTATATCCCGTTGCCTCCGATGGCGTACGCCCGGAGGTGAAGATGGTGAGTGCGATTCAAGAATTCGACCTCCCGGCTCGTTGGACCTCCCTCCTTCAAGACAAGTATTCCGAAGCCATTCACAACCTCGCCAAGATGTGGCCTGACGAGGGTTCCCTTGAGGTGTCGTTCCGTGAGGTTGAGGGCTACGACCACGAATTTGCGCAGGACATCCTCGCCAACCCCGACCACCACTTTCGTGCGGCAAACCAGGCCTTGCGCCAATTCTTGCTGGACGCTGGTGAAGGGAACTTGATGCCGTTCGTTCGCATCATCCACCTTCCAAGCGACCAAGTGAGAACAGTGTCTCAACTCCGCGCCGATGACATCGGACGGATGATCGCCATTGATGCGGTCACCACCAAAATCACCGGGGTCCGCCCGCGGTTGTACTCGGCCGTGTTCGAATGCGTGGCCTGCGGCCACAGCATGGAGATCAACCAGCCCAACGAGCAGGAACTGATCGAACCCCTTGAGTGCTCCCAAATCGACGGCGGCTGCGGCCGACCCAAGCGGCAGACCCGGTTCTTGCTTCAGCAGCAGGCCTCCCATCTCATCAACTCGCAATTCATTGAGCTTCAGGAACTTCCCGAGCAGATGAAGGGCGGCATCCAGCCCGAACGCATCCTCTGCATCGGCGAGCAAGATTTGGCCGGGCGGCTGAACCCTGGTGACCGTGTCAAGGCCAACGGTGTCCTGTTCATCCGCTCTCAGCGCAAAGGCGGCAAGGACACGCCGGTGTTCGACATTTTCCTTCGTATCCATTCGCTGGAACGGCAGAACATCCCGCTGGAGGAAATCATCATCTCCGAAGAGGAAGAGAACGAAATTCGTGACATCGCCAGAGACCCCCAGGTCTACGACCTGCTGACGCGAAGCATTGCGCCGTCCATCTTCGGCATGGAACGCATCAAGGAATCGCTCATGCTCCAACTCTTTGGCGGTGAGGCTCAGGTCAACGAAGATGGCACTCGAAACCGCGGCGACATCCACATTCTGCTGATGGGCGACCCGGGTGTGGCCAAATCGCAACTTCTGCATTACATGTCCACCATCTCGCCACGCGGACGCTTTGCTTCCGGTCAATCCGCTTCGGCTGCGGGGCTGACCGCTGCTGCCGTGCAGGATGCGGCGGCTGACGGTCGCTGGACCCTCGAGGCCGGCGCCTTGGTGCTGGCCGACCTTGGCTTGGCCGCCATCGACGAATTCGACAAGATGAACGCTGCCGACCGTTCAAGCATGCACGAAGCCATGGAACAGCAGAGCATCTCCATCTCCAAAGCCGGCATCAACGCCAGCCTTCGCACACGTTGCGCTGTGCTCGCCGCCGCCAACCCCACCAGCGGCCGTTTCCAACCGGTGAGTGATGTCCCGTTCACCTCACAGATCAACCTCGCTCCACCGCTCATTTCTCGCTTTGACATCATCTGGTTGTTGACGGATACACCAAACGAGTCCAACGACGAAAAAATTGCATCTCACATCATCTCCAACAGGCTGAAGGGAAGCAGTGAATTGCTCGTGAAGGAGGGAACCATCCCCGATCCGTCTCGCTCAACGGCCCAACGAAAGGAGGCCAAGAAAGCCGATGGAACGTACGAGGTGCTTCCACGCGAACTTCTGCGAAAATACGTCGCCTACTCCAAACGCATGTTCCATCCCAAACTCAACGACGAGGCGCGGGAGATGATCGTCGCTTACTACGTGGAAACGAGAAAATCCGGAGGAGAATCCGAGGACAGCGTGGCCATCACCGCACGATCACTCGAAGCCCTTTCCCGTTTGGCAGAAGCGAGCGCCCGAATCCGTCTCTCCGAAAGCGCCACCGCCGATGACGCCAAGCGAGCCATCCGGCTGACGAAGACCTGGCGGCACGAACTCATGGGCGAGAACTTTGACATGACGACCATCGAGTCAGGCAAGAAAGGAAAGGTTCGAAACCAAGAGAAAGCCATCATTGACATCGTTTCGGTGCTGCAAAACGATTCGGGAACGGCCGCTAATTTGCTCGATGTGTTGACCGAAGCTGAACGTCGCGACATCCCACGCAGCAAGGCAGAGGACATCATCGACAAATTGTGCCGAGACGGGCGCATGATGCGACCTTCTGGCTACGACACCCTCCAGATTGTTTGAGTTTCAATCAAGGGTTGTGCTCATGAAGGGTGAGCGCTTGGCAAGCACATGGCCGATGAACCCCAAGGCGATGTTCACCAGCCGTCGCAGTTGGACCCCGTCCAGTTGGGGTTCATGTGCGGCCTTGAGGTCCACCAACAACTCGCCACGGGAAAACTGCACTCCCGGGAGACCGGCGAACTCTACGACATCACCATCGACACCCTCCCCGAAGACTGGCCGACCTTTGAGCGCCGCCTTCGCGCCAGCCGTGGTGAAGGGGGAGCCGTCGACGTCGCTGCCCGCTTTGAGTCCAAGCGAAATCGCACGTTTGTCTACGCTCAATCGCCCAATGCTGGTCTCATCGAACTTGACGAACAACCACCGCTCGCCCTCGATGAAGATGCTCTTGACATCACGCTCACGGTCTCCGCCCTCCTCAATGCAAACCCCGTTTCGCTGATTCAGACCATGCGAAAAACGGTGGTGGACGGTTCCAACACCAGCGGTTTTCAACGCACGTCCCTCATCGCTACGGACGGTGTCCTCGAGACGCCCGAGGGGCCCGTGGGTGTTGACGTGGTGTGCCTTGAGGAAGACAGCGCCCGGAAATTGGACACGGTTGACCTCGGACACGGCCAGCAAGTCATCTACAACCTCGACCGATTGGGACTGCCGCTCATTGAAATCGCAACATCGCCCGATGTCCGCTCCCCCGACCACGCCAAGACCACCGCCATCGCGCTGGGGCGTGTCCTTCGCCGAACCCGACGTGTTCGCCGAGGCTTGGGCAGCATTCGTCAAGATCTCAACGTCTCCATCGCCGCCGGCGACCGTGTGGAGATCAAAGGGTGCCAGGACCTCAATTGGATTCCAACCATCATCCGTCTTGAGATGGCTCGTCAGTTGCATTTCTATCGCTTGGCCAACGACCTTCGTGCCGACCTCAATCTCTCGTCCCTCTCCCCTCACCGGGATGATGACGACGAGGCAACCGAACAACAGGTCGCTCAAGCCGTGGCTGAGCACCTTCCACTTGACCTGCACGATGTCTCGTCGTTGTTTACCTCAACGCAGTCGGGAATGATCGCCGACGGTTTGAGTGGTGGCTCCCTGATGATGGCGCTTCCGCTGAAGGGCCTGCTGGGGCGTCTCGGGACCAAGACGAAGGACGACGACGGTGCCCAACTGCCCCGTCTCGGTCGCGAACTGGCAGGCGCCGCCAAGTTGGCCGGCGTGAAGGGCATCTTCCACGCCGATGAGTTGCCCGCCTACGGCATCACCGCTGACGAAGTCAGCGCCGTTCGTTCCAGCCTAGAGCTGGCCGAAAACGACGCCTTTGTGCTGTGTTGCGCTCCTGAATGGCAAGCCCGTCTCGCCCTCGAAGCCGTGCTTGACCGGGCTCGTCTGGCATGGCATCGAATTCCCCAAGAGGTTCGAAACGTGGTGGTGAAGAAAGGTGCGCCCGAAGACGGCACCACCTCACCCATGCGTCCTCTCCCGGGACGGTCCCGAATGTACCCCGAAACCGACGTTCCGCCACGTGTGCTTGATGCGACCGATTGGTCGGCTGTGATGACATCACTCCCCATGTCGGATGAAGCCCGTGCGAATCGCCTCGCGACCTACGAGATGTCCACCGATCAAGCCGAGCAACTGCTGGCTCGAGAATTGGATGACCTGTTTTGCGAACACGTCGCCGCCCTTCCGGCCAAGGCTTGGGCTGCCTTGTTGTTGAATCACGACACCGAACCGCCTGAAACCCTCGCCAGCATCTTATCGCTTCGTGAAGAAGGGACGCTGGCCCGCGATCACGTGGACCAGGTGGTTGAAGCCCACAGCGGGCAACTCGTTTCGCTGGAGGAACTTCGAGCCTACTGCACCGCACACGCGCTGGCACCGGCCGACATCGGTGGTCTCGACGAGGTGATTCAAGGCATCGTGGCTGAACGCTTGGACTTCGTCAAAGAACGCGGCATGGGCGCCATGGGGCCCCTGATGGGCGTCGTCATGCAGGCGGCCGGCGGTGCGGACGGAAAGGAAGTCAGCGCGTTGCTTCGGGCTGCGATTCAAGCCGTGTTGGAGTGAACGGCCGATGAAACGAGCGGCGTTGGTGCTCGCTGCCTTGACCCTCCTGATGCTGGCACCGGTGGCCTCGGCACAATCGTGGGAGCCTTCGTGGGAAACCGACCTCGGCCCGGGCTACATCACCACCTCTCCGCTGGTGGATGAGGAGCACGTGTACGTTCGAACTTCCGGCTTTTGGACGGGCGATGAACGACCCGAAGTGCTGGCGTTCTCCCATGACGGCGAACAGCGTTGGACGTACCGCAGCGAAACCACCACCCAACACGACATGGCCCCGCTGGTCATGGTGGAGGCCGGTTCAGGCCCCTGCGGCACATGGCCCACCCTGCTCTTGGTGGGATGGGCGGACGGTGCCTTCACGGCGCTGCATCCTTCGAACGGCACCGTGAACTGGCAGGCCAACTCAACGCTGGACGGATGGGGCATCACGGGAGCGCCGCTGGTCGATGGCGACCATGTGGTGGTGCCAACACGCACCGGTCTGATGCGTTTGTGTCTTGCCGACGGTGCCGTTGCCTTCCAAACAGATCTCGGAAATGGATGGCGCAACGGCGTCACGCTCCACGACGGCGCCTATTGGTTGGGCGATGAAGCCGGTCAGTTGTGGTCGGTTGCGGTCGACGGCACGGTGCTTGAGACTCACAACCTCTCCGCCTCCCTCCGCCACGCACCCGTCAGCATGGGCGGTGGCCTGCTGCTTCACGTTCAGGAGGCAAGCCTCAGTCGCTTGCTTTTGTTCAACAGCACGTCGAACACGCTTGCAGAACTTGCCGTGCTGGGCCGTTCGCCTGCCATCCCGCTGGTGATGAACACGACCGTTGTGCTGGGCGACAGCGATGGATTGACCTCCGTTCAATGTGACCCTGATTGCATCGTCGTCGACACGTATCCAACCAAGGTGAACGGCGAGATGAGATGGCGTTCGCCAGGCCAATTCTTTGCCCCCGTGAACACCGATGAGGGCGGTTGGTTGAGCGCTGAGTTGAACGACAACGGGACGTTGGGTGAAGTGAGCCTGTTTTCGACACCCTACGACGGCTACGGCACTTCGGCACCAGCGTGGACACCCACTGGGATGTACTTGGGCAACGATGCGGGCGTGCTGATGGCGTACACCGTTGAGCGTGAGAACACCGAGGATGAAGCAACCACCGCTTCCTCCCCGCTCATCGGATTGACAGCGATCACCCTCGGCTTGCTTGGAGCAGCGTGGTTGTCGAACCGAGGACGGACAGCGGATTCATGGCGCTTGTTGACCTTGGGTGCCGTGGCCGTGGCGTTGCTGATGCTCCCCGATTTAGCGGTGTCATGGAATGCCTGGTTGGTGGAAGAAGAACCGTCTTCCGAGGAGGCGACATGGGACCCGTCGTGGCCGGACGAATGGCTGGGCACTCAAATCGTCGTGTTTGATTTGCCAGATCAAACCGTTGTGGTTGGTGGTTTGGTTGGACATGAAACGGTCTGGGCGTTGACGGCGGCCGCAGCGGAAGAGCGCAATCTCTCCCTTGAAACCGAGGCAACCGGCATTGGACTCTACCTTGTGGCCATCAACGGTGTGGAAGCGACAGGATGGGAATACACCGTCAACGACCAGCGCGGGGTGTTCGCGATGGACGAGGCCGAGATTGAGACCACCCTCGTCTTGCGCTGGCATCTGGCTTGAGGGTGGCAAGCCTCAAGGCTGGCCGCCTTCTCGGACGGTTCATGTTCCAAGCGCTGGGGGTTCATGGACCAGAATTGTCCCCCACCGGCGCTGCCCTTCTCGACGTCGTCTTGGTTGGAACAGCGTTTGCGTTCTTGTTCTCAGCGCCACGAGCGAACCGCATGACAGCGGCCATGCTGGTCACGATGGTGCTCGCCATGGCGGCCTTGCGCGTCGTCATGCAACCGCTCCCGAACATTCAGCCCGTGACCGTGGCTGCTTTGCTCGTCGGCGCCCACTTGGGCGCCAAGCGCGGCGTGGCGTTTGCCATTCTTGTCACCCTGCTCTCCAACCTGCTCATCAGCCACGGCTGGTGGACCCTTTTCCAAGCCTTGGGCTGGTCGGTGGTAGCGGTGGTGGGTGCCAAAGCGAACCTCATCGCCGACGGACGCCTCAACCACGCTCGCCTGTACCTTGCTGCAGCCTTGGTGGCGCCGCTGTTTGGTTTGATTTCGACGCTGTCGTTGGTCTCTGGTAGCATGACAGCTGGCCAATTTGTGATCTTGGTCGGCCAAGGGTTGCCTTTTGACGCCGTTCACGCCCTTGGCAACGTCGCTTTTGCTGTTTGGACGGGCTCGATGCTCCATCGCTTCCTCAGCGGTTTGACCGCCCTGGAAGATGACGTGCTGGCGACGGGTGAACTGCATGGCATCGATGCATGATGCACCAACCATGGCCCTCATCGTGCGGCAAGACTTGGCGTTGAGCACCGGAAAACTGGCAGCTCAGTGCGCCCACGCTGCGGTTGACGTCGTACGCGCCGCTCGTCGCTCGAGGCTCCTCGAGCGTTGGCGAGCCGGCGGCGCGAGAAAGGTCGTACTCGGTGTGGACGACCTCGAAGCCATGCATGCACTCCACACCTCCATTCCAAGCGGGTGTTATGCTGCGCTGGTCACGGATGCTGGCCGCACTGAACTTCCAGCTGGGACGGTGACCGTGCTCGGCATCATGGGGCCACGGAGAGCGATGGACACCCTGTTGCGCCACTTGGACGCACTGTGAGGTGAAAAAATGGGTTTTCGGTCGTTTCTCCATCGTATTACAGCACCTACGCCTTCAAGCGCGCCGGTGGATGGTTCGATGAAACTGGTGTGCGTGGTCAATCAATCGTTGAAAATGGGCAAGGGGAAAATCGCTGCTCAGGTCGGCCATGCCTCCATCCAAGCATTTCTCGGCGCAGGGGTGAGCCACCCTCAACATGTCGAGGCGTGGTTGGCCGATGGGCAGAAGAAAATCTGCGTGAAAACCCCGGAAGCCTCCGACTTTGACAGCCTCACTCACCTTGCTCGCCAGCGAGACATCCCCGTTCATCTCGTCCGGGATGCTGGCCACACGCAGATTCCGAAAGGCTCTGCCACGGTGCTGGCCTTGGGCCCGTTTAGCGAGGAGGTCCTCGACGAGTTGACCGGCCATCTCAAATTGCTCTAATCACCGCATTGATGAAGGAGAGCGTTGAGCGAATTCCATGCGGGAACACCCCTCCTCCCGAATCGACTTTCGCTCCGACACGGTCACGCAGCCCACGACCGTCATGCGCCAGGCCATGCACGAAGCATCGGTGGGCGACGACGTGCTCGGAGACGACCCAACCGTGATTGAACTGCAAGATCGCGTGGCCGCCATGTTTGGCAAGGAAGCCGGACTGTTCGTGGCTTCGGGAACGATGTCAAACGCCATCGCCCTTCGAACCCACACCGTGCCGGGCGACGAGATCGTGTGCGACAAAACCGCTCACATCTACCGCTACGAAGGCGGCGGTTATGCTGCGCTCTGCGGTGCTTCCATCGCACTTGTGGACGGTGAAGGTGGTCTGATGACACCCGAGCAGGTTCGTTCTGCCGTTCGAAAGGCGGAGGGGTCAGGAAGTCACTACCCCAACGGTTCGCTGGTGTGCGTTGAAAACACGTCCAACCTTGGCGGAGGCTCCTGTTACGACCAAACCACGCTGGACGACATCGCCAAGGTTGCTGCCTCCTTGGGGTGCGCCACGCACATTGACGGGGCTCGAATTTTCAACGCCGCCATCGCCACGGGCGTTGATGTCGCACGCATGTGCCAGCACTACGATTCGGTCTCCATTTGTTTCTCCAAAGGGCTCGGCGCGCCGGTTGGCTCGGTGTTGGTGGGCTCGTCAGCCTTCATCGCAAAGGCCCATCGGTGGCGCAAATTGTTCGGTGGCGGTTGGCGGCAAGCGGGCCTACTGGCTTCTGCTTGCCTTCATGCCCTTGACCACCACGTTGACCGATTGCAAGACGACCACGAACGTGCTCAACGCATCGCTGTCATGCTCAACGAACTCCCTGAATTCACCGTTGACCTCGCCACCGTGCAGACCAACATGGTCTACGCGAACACAAACCGTCCTGCGGCCGAGGTGGTCGAGCAGTACGCCGCCAACGGCGTTGACATGTTTGACCTGAGCAACAACCGGATTCGTGTGGTGGTGCATCTCCACATCACCGATGAGGACGTGGAGCGGTTCACCGACATTTCGCAGCGGCTGTTCGGTTGAGCCTTCAAAAAGAGTCGAGGGATATCTCCCTCATGACGACGAGCGTACGCGAAACGCTGTGTGTTCACAACGCAGCTTCCCCCGACACCGACCGCGTCTGTGATTGGTGTCAATCGATGATCGATTTCCAGCCTCAGCGCGGTTGGAACGCCCCCCTGCATCCAGAAGAACACGAACGAGCGATGGCGTTGTTTGGTGGACCAAATGGCACATCATCACGAAAGTGGAACGCCCTGCTGGCGAACACCCGGGACCTCCACCACGTCCAGTGGGCACGTTTGGACAGCGACCAAGATCCCATCACCAAACCGCCGGAATCGTGGGGTGCCTTTGAGGAACTCACGCAAGCGGTCCTGCGCGGTGACCACCTCACTCAACGGCAAGAAGCCATGCTCAGGGAAGGCATCGGGTTCCACGACGGGTCCGTTTTACGCTACCTCGATGGTGCGTGGAACCTCAACGGGTGCGACCTCCACGGGCTGAGTTTGTTCGTCGTGTTTTCGTTGATGGAGAGCGTGTCCAAACGAAAGGGGTGGGACATTCCGGCGCTGCTGGTGTGTGCGACCTCCGTCAATCCAGAACTTCGCCATTCGTCGCGACTGGTGCAGTACATCCACCACCGAGGTCGCCGGGAATTGCGCCCCTCGTATCGCCCCTTGGCTGCGATGTTGACGTGGTTGTCGACTCGATTGAAGATCGACCGTACCCTGAACATGGAAGCTCGTGAATACGTGCCGATGATGGCGTGGTCCCACGACATCCAATCCCGAATGTTTGACCGGCAGCCCACCAACATGGAAGGCATGTTCCAAAAGGCGCTCTCTCACCATCCACCGGGCTTGTTCCACGCCTACAACACGCCGTGGATGCAGGCTTGGCGGGAGCTTGAACCGGCTCATGAACAGGCTGAAACGCAAAAATGGGCCATGGATCTCAACCCGAAGGCGCTTCGCTTTCGGACACGGACGGCCTCCGGTTCACTGCGGTTGATTCGAGTGCCCAGTGAGCCTGCGCTCTGGGCGTTCCTCTCCTCACTGGTGCTCTCCCCACTGAACTCCGAGGCTGGGAAACTCTTGCTCGGCTTGCAGCACAACTGGTCGGTGGGCTACATTGAACGCACCCTTCCTTCAGCACCGTTGGTCCGCTCGTTGGAGTTCTGTCACAGCATCATGAACGGTTTGGAGACCAAGGTCTTCCTCGAGCGAGCTCGAGCCCTGATCATCGGTCAATTTGGACACGTGTATGAGGTGGCCGTTGAACACGGCCAACACGGCGCGCCGTACACCATCCAGCACGTCACCGACATCACGCCCAACGTCAAACGGCCGATTTGCATTCACAGCGGGCAATTCGCCAACACCCTGCCGCTGGGTGACACGATGGGAAGTGTCATTCTTTCCATGGTCAACGACATCAAAGCGTCGGCAGAGATCCAAAGCCTCGAGGAACTGCTGTTTCATCACCCTCCGTTCGGCTTCCCTCGACACGATATTCCGACAGCTTGGATTGACCGCCTCCGGGACGATGTCGTTCAGCCCGCCAATCCACCTCGGTATTTCTTGCACCAACTTCGATGGTTCCGTCGCGATGCCGTTGACGAATTGGAACCGCGTCCGGGTGGAGGACTTCACGAACTCTTTCTTCGAAACCGACACCATGGCCGTCGCCGCCCACGCTTCTCAGAACGCTGGGCTGCACGATTCCACACCGTGTTTGATCGTGAGGGCCGTTTCCCGCTTGAGGAAGCGGTGGCTGAGTGGCGGGAAACCGTGCCGCCCTATGTGCCAGGACGAACGGAAGTCCAGGGCTTTGGCGACTACTTCGGGCGCATTCAGGAAGGGTTCTTCCACCGACGCTACCACCACTTGATGCCTCACCGTCGTGGAGATGACCTTCACGAGGAAGGCGATGTACGGGACGGTGAACGCCGTTGGTGCGAAGTCTTTGCACGGGTATGGGAAGTATTGGTCCACCAACCGTTGGGGGCTCACTTCCGACTCCCACTTCGTGATGGCGGACCGCTGACGCTCCAGCATGCTGACCTCCAAGTAACGGTACGGTCCGAACTGGAACGCAACTTCTTCACGCGTGCTGCGAAAATGCTCGGCTACGTCAAGGACGAGGAGGACCGCACGCACGCCATCCTCGTTCGCCGAGATCACCCACGCCCCAACGCTCGTTTGCAGCTGACGGACTTGCTACGCGACATGCAGGACCGCCAGCGGGTACGTGGGGCTCCACCACGCTGGTGGAATTACGTGGACGTGGTGGCTCCGCCCCGGGAAGTACCTCACTTCCGGTGGCAACTTCACCTTGACCATCGGGACACGCAACGCGTCGTTGAGTTCGACGACCCGGCTGACCGTGAATTCAGCGGTCTCGGCGAATTCGTTGAGTGAACGCCAGTGCCAAACCCACGACCATCATCGTGGAGACGGCGGACAAGGCTGGCGTGTCTTCACTGGGTTCAGCAGGTTCGGGTTCCTCTTCCATCACCTCAGGTGGGTTGGGCATGATTTCGTAGAGCAAGTGAATCTCCAAATCGTCGCCGTCATGGGGCGTCGGGAGCGTCAGCATCATCGTTCCTTGCGTGGAGCTCCCAACCTCGATCATGTCTCGCACGATGTGCGGGTAGGTCCCCAGGCCGTTGGTTCCCTCTTCGTAATCGGCGGCGCTCTCCACGATGTAAGCGTACACGGTGAGGCTGGCGTTATCGAGGTGCTTCTCGTCGATGTCAAGGTCCCACGTCATGGTGCCGCAGGCGAATACGTCCTCACAAGCACCGGGCGTCCAGGAAAAGGACGTGGTACCCTGGCCAAGTCCCAAGTCCTGCTTGGCAAGGTTGGTGAATTCGTTTTGCAGCGTTCCATCGTCGGCCACGCTGCCGACTTTCTTCATCGTCCCGTTGAACACCACGCCGGGCGGAGAATTGGGCTCGTACTTGTCTCGCCATCGCTGCTCAAGCTCGGCCACACCAAACGGGTCGCTGAGAGTGGAATGGAAGTGATACTGAATCAGATGACCTTCAGCCTTGACGTCTTCGAGGGCGTGCTCGACGTCCACGCAGTTATCGCACCAGGTGGCGGTGTAGACTTCAGTAACGGCTTTGAGATCGCTGAAATTGGTCGTCTCAACTGCCGTTGCGTTGGCCGGCGTCCACTGCCCACCAAACAGCATGCCGTTGTTGACTTCGCTGGCGGGAAGGGCAGCAGCAGGACTCATGGTTCCGAGAAGAAACGCAAGCGCAAGGCACAGAGCAAAGGACGAACGCATGCTACGGGGAGCGGTCAGTGGGATATGAACCCCACTTCATTTGGTTCACTCGTCAGCGGCTTCTTCATCGGCGTCAGCGTCGTTCTCAACAGCTTCGTCCACTGCTTCGCAGAAGAGTTCGGCTCCTTCGGGGAAATCTCCGTTCTCGTAGCGTTCACGCATCTCTTCGAGGCGGCTCTTGATGCCGGCACCCGAGCGCTGCACGGCTTTGGCCACGGCACTGAGGTTGCCGCTTTGGAGGCCAAGCTGGCGCAGGAGGTTGTACATGACGCAACCTGCGACCATCGAGATGGGGACGTTGGCCGTGGGAGCGTCCACGCTGGGCTCACCGAGGTTCGACATGACGGTGAAGAAGGCGTCCATGATGGCGCCAAGGTCGTCATCATCGAAGCGCTTCGAGAGACCGTCGCTCAGGTTCTCAGCGACCTTGTCCAACTCGTCTTCACGGGCAGCGGCAAGGCTGAGTTGTTGAGGAGGTGCGGCCCAACCTTGGCGCACGCGCTCCTGGTAGTGCTGCATGATGGTTTTCTTGGCGTTCTTGAGTTGCTTGGCCGTGATGCCGTAGGTGTCCATCAGTTGCTTCTCGTTGACTCGCACGGTGCGGAACCAGCGAGCAGCGATGGAGGCGATGGCCAAGGCCATGATTTGGAGCTTGTCTTTGTCAGTCTTGCCACGGAGTTCGGGGTGCTCCTTGCCACCTGCACGGCAGATGGCCGTTTTTGGGCACTTGAGGCGGCGACGTTCGCCGGGCGACAAGGTCTTTCGCGTGGCCTCCTGAGAGCGAGTGAGCTTGCGAGCAGCGGCACGGGCCAGTGGTTCGACCGCCTTGGCCATGTCAGCGCCGAACATGTTGCGGAGCGTGGCCATGAGTTGGGCGTACATCGGGTCGGTGTCGCGCTGGGAACTTCGGTCCAACTTGCCGATACGGGCGGCGAGACGGCGTTGCTTGGCCGTCAATCGGTTGCCTCGACCGTCGAACTTGTCGCCGAAGGGGTTCATCTTGCCGCCCATTTTCGCGCCGCCGTGGCCTGCTTCCATGTTGACGGCTTCGTTGTGGCGTCCTTCGCCAAGCGAGCTGCCGCTGTTGGTGTCGGCGTCATCGTGAACGATGGGGTGCACCAAGGAGCACACATCGCAGATGCCCTCTGCACGGGTCAAATCAATCGTCAGGTTTCCGCTGCATTCGTCGCATTTCGTGATCATTTTTCTCAACTCCAAGGTAAATGTCCCGCCACCCCATATAAAGGATGCAATTTTCAGCATCTCTGCTTCTTAATGCCTCCTCTCGGGCTGGAAAACAGGTTTCCAACACGTGAGGGCAAACAAGACATATTCTTATTGAGGCACACCCTATAAGAAACTAACGCAAATATGCCCACCGAATCATGCCTGAAATCTTCGCCTGGCCCATACAACCGTGTACAAGGGAACCGCCCTATTTGAAGAGCGCGATGCAAGACCCCGCAGGATGGATTCCAACCTCACTGGCCGTGCAGACCTTCCGTGCCCATCTTCATCACCGCGCATGTTGAAATAGCCTCGGTGCCGTTCTCCAAAACAGGCGGTTTTCATGGAGCGAACACCGAGCATCACATCGGAACACGTCCCTGCAGGCGAGGGACTTCCACCGTGGCTGTTCGAAGCGCTCTGCCACCCCATGGAGCACGCTCCGTTCATGCTTCTGCATCCCACTGAACTTCACCGTCAACGCACCCTGGAGCGGCTGAACGAGGCCGGCGTGGTGGTTACACCCCAGTACCATCTGACTCTGAATCGCTTGGTTCGCCTTCTGCACGTCGATCTTCGCCTACCGGTGCTGATGGATGACGAATCGAGCACCTTCATGGCCCTTCACGCACGCTGTGTTGCGGCCGCGGAGAACGCCGAACTTCCGTTCCTCTACACGCCAGGCGTCGGCAGTTGGACGCTCACCAAAACCCGTCGACTACAGCAACTGCACGGCGAATTGCTCCAACTGCGCCGCCCTTTTGCGTGGGAGGGTGATCCGGGCGCCGAAGTGTTCCATCGCTTGTGCCTCGAGACCGAAGCGGCGGCGGGTGCGATGCTACCAGCGTTGGTTTCACGTCACGTCCTTGAGGCGTTGCAGACGGCCACAGATACACCGTTTCATCTCAGTGAAGTGGCTGGCCTGATCGTCCTCGACGCCGCTCCGGACTTCAACGAAGTCGAACAGGACCTCCTCACCGCTGTTTCCACCTTTGCGCCCGTTCATCAGTTACTCAACCCCGGCTCGTTCCGACTCGGCTATCACGGCGCTTACCTGGTGGATGAACCACCTTGCACCACAGCGACCTTGCCCGATTGGGTGCCTCCACACGATGCGTGGACCGGCGACGCCCAGATGTGGCAAACCGATGTGGGACGTGAGCGAGCGACCCGGCTGACGAGGGTGACCCTTGACGAACGAGGCCACGGCATGCAGGCGGCCCTAACCATGATTCAAGCATACCGTGCGCACCACGAAGGGCACGTGTTGGTGGTGGACGCAGGCGTTCGAGACCGGGCCACAACTTGGTCCAATGGGTTGGCTTCCATCGGCCTTCGGTGGCATCCAGGCTCAGCCGCCATGAACCAACAACCCACGCATCACGCCGTGGTCAGAGCCGCTGGGTTGGCACAGGGCATGAGCGCCTGGTCGCTTGAATCGTTACGCGGCGTGTTCTTTTCGTCTGTGGTCCCCTTCAACGACGACCTTTTTCCTGAGTTGAACCATCCCAGCGAAGGAACGTGGCGCCCTCAGCCTGACGCTGCCGTCTTGGACGACATCTCACGGCAATTCCACGTGCTCGGCGGCCCGGGTGCCATCGCCCGCTGGCTTGGTGTTTTGGCCGGGGCTGAGCCTTCTTTTGCGGAGCGCCGTCCCGAAGAAAAGGCCAGGACGCTCGAACAGACGCAGTGGTGGCTTGCCTGTTTGCTTCGCACTTGGGCGCCGCTTCTCTCCCCCGAGGACCGTCATTTGCTGCGCCGCCCGGTGGTGGGGTGCACCAGCGGCGTTGAATTGCCGATGCCCGATTCTCCTGTCTCCGGCATGGCGTGGCTCTCGTGGTTGCTCACGTCCATTGATGTGGCTCGGTTTGAACATCGGCGAGCACCCTTTGATGCAGGCTTTGGGGCCCTCCAAGCGCTCGTGGAAGCCCTGAACGCCATCAAGGCTCAACTTCTCCACCATGGTCTCCCGTTTGAGGACCATGGCGTTGCGTTTGTGGACCTTCTCGACCACATCGGTTCTTCAACAGAGCTCACTCACCAAACCTCGCGAACCGACCGCATCAACGTGGTCACGCCCGACGACGCTCTCGGGTGCACCGCCGACGTGGTGCTGCTCGTTGGCATGGACGTTGATTCATGGTCCATGCGCTCTTCAATCACGCCCTGGCTGGACGCTTCGGCCCAACTTGAACTTGGGTTGTTCCAAACCGACCGTCTGGTTCGCCGTGGGCGTCATCATCTTCGACATTTGCTGAACGCAGCCCCCACGGTGGTCGTGTTTGATTCCTCTCCGGAGGAAGGTGGAGGCCCGAGTGCGCCGTTGGCTGAATGGCTGGCAGATGTCCAACGATCCGGAGCCTGGGATGCCATGCGAGCCCCACCGTCTTTCCTCCCTTCTTCCACCTATGAGGGTGAAGGGGAACCTCGTCCGTTCCGATGGTCGGTGCGCGAAGACGGCCATGGCAGTTGGCTCACGCCGGTGATGCACGCCACCGCCAGTACGGCGTCGGGTTTGCGGACGGTTCGCTTTGGTTTCAGCGGCAGGGACCAGCGTCAGCAACTCGGTCTTGACGTTCGCTCCCATCTCGAACCCAACGTCATGCCCAATCACGCCGTGGCGCTCCTCCACGCCTTTGAAGGCGAGGTTCAGGCCGATCGAAGGCGACGACAACCACTGGCCAAGCACCTTGACGAACACACCAGTTTTGCTTGGTCAAATCGAGCACATCTGGCCAGCGTTGATGCCGTCACGCTCCGCCCGACAAGGGCATCACTCAAGGTAAACGGCGTTGCAGCCACCGAGTTCCCTCACTTGGGTCATCGCGAAGAGAAATCCGTCTCCGTCAGCGTCGACCCGCGACCGCTTCCGCCCTACGTCCCTTCAGAACCAGGTCTTTCACAACGCTTTGGCGTGCTCAACGTGCCCCTCGAACGTGAGGTTTGGTCGCCCAGTCGCCTTGAGGCCTGGCTCAAGTGTCCACGCCAAGCCTGGCTCAAACAACATCTCCGCGCCGACGACGACGAAGAGATGAGCACCGAAGACATCGATATCCGAATTCGAGGCCAAGTGGTCCACGAGACGGAAGCAGCCATCCTGCATGGCCACGGGGTTCCGATGGGAGGAGAAATCACCACTGAGCCACAACCGCTCCACCTTGGCCCCATGGGAGAGGGTCGTGCAGGGTGGGACGCTGTGCTTGATTTCCTCCAGCGGGATGTCCACTGGCTGGGTCGGCACAACGCCGTTTCCGTCCATCGTACCAAGGACCTCATTGACGCCTCACCCGAGTCTTGGCAGGCTCACCAGGACGGTGAAATTGAACTGCCTTCTCGAGGCCGTCTTGCCCGATTGTTGGATGCCGACCTCGCACTGGAGCACGCCGCTCCCGTAGCGATGGAATGGTCTCCCAGAGTTGAAACCGAACGTTCCGTGATGCTCGACACCGTTGGGGGAGATGACGGGGCGGGTTTCCGTCTGTTTGGTTACGCTGATCGCGTGGATGTCGTGGTTCTTCCCGATGCCCTCCGTTCCGTGCTCATCGAGCAAGGTGTGTTGGGTGAGGACGACCATGAGACGCCGTTCCCGCTTCACGATGCACCGCGACCGGCGCAACGCTTGGTCGTTATTCGTGACCTGAAGACCGTTCGTGGCCCGGATTCGGCTTCCGCTGGCTTGCGTCACATGCGCTGCTTGTTTGAAGACCTCCAGTTGGCTCTGTACGCCCGTGCTTGGGAGCTTCTTCATCCCAACGACCGCGTCATCGGCGTCGGCGCCAGCGAGGTGGGCGAATCCACCACGCACTACGTTGAACTTGACAGCGATATCGCCGCCTTGAGCGAACACCTGTCCATCGGCGAACTCACCCAAGTGTTCCCCCAACACTTCCCAGCGTTCACGGCGACCGGTGCGACCACCACGCCCTTCCGAAGGTGGATGGCTGAACGTTTGGCCGTCGCTCAACGGGCGGTCGACACCGCCAGGCAAGGGCATGTTCACCCCACACCGGGCGCGCACTGCAGCTATTGTGCCGTGGCTCACTCCTGCGATGTTTCCCAGTACAGCGGAGGTGATTTCTGATGATTCAGTTCAACAACAGCCAGCGGCTTGGGCTGGACTTGGACCGGCACATTGCCCTCGATGCAGGCGCAGGCACGGGGAAGACGACGGTGATGGCCGAGCGTTATGTTCAGCACTTGTTTGCAGCCGACCAGCGAGCCACACACGTGACCCCCATGGGGCCGCGTACACCGCTGTCCGGTCACGGTGCGCTTCGTGCACCCAAACGAGAACGGACGGCACTGCAGGAATGGCCCGGATTGCTCCCCTCAGAAGTGGTGGCCATCACCTTCACTCGTAAGTCAGCGGCTGAACTCAAAGCACGTATCCGGCATCGACTCGCTCAGGCCCGGGCACGACCCCCCTCACCCGAAGACCGCGACGGCGTGTTTGACCCGAGGTTGCGCAACGACGGCGACGTGGAAATGCTCCTCTCTGGGTTGGATGAAGCCCCCATTTCCACCATCGATGCCTTCCTCAGCCAGCTGGTGCAACCCTACGTTGATTTGGTGGCTTTGTACCCCTCCAACCAGCAAGTATCGGAGGAGCGAAAACCACTGATGGTGCAGGACACGCTCCATGCTGTTTGGCGGATCCGTTCGGTTGACGATGCTCGAGAAGCGGGTGTGCTGAATCACCACCAAGCCTTCTTGGACGCTCGCAACCGCCTCGTGAATCGACTGGGCGGGCAGGACCAAGCGGAGATCGTCCTTGGCGGTCTGCTCGACCGTTCGTTGTTTGTTGAACAGTCTCATCGGTCCATGATTCAGCGAGCAGAAGACATGGGCTTGGCCTGGAACGGCCGGGGCCCTGCTCCCGTGGACGTGCTGCTCAACACCATCGCTGAGCCGGTGGTGGGCTTGCTCCCCGATTTCATTGAGGAATTGCAACGAAGGTTGGGCGATTGGGTGCAGACCTTCCTGCCCTACCACGCCAACTGTATCGCGCCCGCCGAGGTCACGACATCTCTGACCCGATTCAATCACCTCGTACGGGTCACGTCGCAACCCCTCCCAACCGAGGCTGGCGAGCAGCTTTCGTGGGTTTGGAAGGCCTTGCTCGGCATCGCCACGGCCTCAGGTTTGGTCAAACCGTCATGCACCTTCTTCCCGAGGGACGCCCTTCCCAACGGAAACGGCTGGCCTTCTGGCATGACGTCAAAAACGGGGGCAACCGGACTCTCAAAAGACGAAAAGAACGCCCTCTACGAGGCCGGAAAAGCGCACCTTCCAGGCCTACGCTCGTTGCTGAATTCAGCCAACGGGACCCTCATCCGCTTGCTGGCTCGCTCTGCCTTTTTGCTCAACCCGATGGACGGCTTTGACGGAATGCCGCTCGACAGCGTTCTTCGATTGGAACCCTTGGTCGATCCGTTGCCCAGCGAGGCGGGTGACCGAGGCACCTACGTCTCCGCCGACCTCCAGGTACAGGTGCTCAGCGACCTTCAGGTCATTCACACGGCGTGCAATCAAATTCTCGCTCGAAGAAAATCCCTCGACAACATGCATGATTTTGACGACATGCAGCGTTTTGCTGCCGATTTGCTGCTGGCCCGGTGCCCCGATATCTGCCGGCATCGCTACCCGCCGGCGGTGATTGATGCATTGGACGGGCTTGGCGACGAGCCGTGGACCGACGCACACATCGCCCGCGCACTCACCCTGCTCAACGACCGGCCAACACTCCTGGAAGACCTTCAACGCCGCGTGGCCATTCTGGGCGAACTGCGCCGTCAGTACCGCGCCTTCATCATTGACGAATACCAAGACACCAACCCCTCCCACTATCGTTTGCTTGCCCGATTGTGGGGCCGCCGTCGCCGTCATCCCGACGACCCTGCAGGTCCGTTGGGTGCGTGGGACCCCACCGTGTGCATTGTTGGGGACATGAAACAGAGCATCTACCGTTTCCGTCAAGCCGAGGTCTCCGTGATGCGACGGGCGGTGGAAGCCATCCGTCAGTTCAACATCGATGAAGAGGGCGAGGCCCGCCTCGACCACCTCCGCGAAGCCGGCTGTGGTCGCGATCCCCGCCCCGTGGGCGGTGGAGGTGAAACCGGGTCGTTTTCCAACGAACACAGCGGCGAAGTGTCTGCCCCTCACACCTTTGTTCGCTTTGACGAGGAAGACCAGGCGGGTCAACCCGCCATTGTCGGTCATCGCTTGTTGCGCCGTGCTGAGGGTCACGTTGATTTGACCTCCAACCACCGAACACGGCACGATTTGATGGAGACGATGAACGACATGTTCGACGAGGTCTTTGACCCTCGGTACCACGACCTTCCCGGTGATTGGCACGCAGAGGCCCAACGACTTCGCCCCGCCCGCGCCACCGAGCACCCCGGCGTGTTGGAATGGCTTCTCCCGATTCCGGGGACCATCACTGAAGTTCCCCTCGACTTGGACGTGGCCGTCAACACCTTCGCCGACCCGAACGCTTCGCAAGTTCACCTCGAACACGAATTGCTTGCCGACCGCCTTCACGCCTTGCTTAACGAGTCGTCCACGAGGGTATGGGACAGTGAAACCGCCTCGTGGACCACGGTTAACGAGGAAGGTCCATCGGTTCGGCCACAGGACATCATGATCCTCATCAACTCACGAAAACACCTGCCCGATTTGGTCGATCGCCTTCGGGCACGAAACATCCCGGTCATGGCCGACCGACAGGGCTTGCTGTCCATGCAACCGGTGGTTCAACCGCTGATGGCGATGCTAGCCCTGATGGCCCGTCCGACCATGCGAAAAGCGGGCGTTGAACTCGCTCGTTCTGCCGTGGTCGGCCTCTCCGAACCGCAGGTGCACGAGGCCATGGTCTCGCTTGAGGACGGGGCTGAAGTGCTGCCCCATTTGATCGAACATGCACCATCCGAAGCCGTTCGCTCCCTCTTGGCTCACCTTCACCAACTCATGAGCTGGGGTGCTTTGTACGACGTGTTTGACGCCGTGCTCGACCACTCCGATTTGCTCGTGGCCTATCCTGACGACGCCCAGCGTCAATTTGCCGAGGCCTGGGTGTCCATTGTCCAATCCATCGGCAACGACACGGGCCATGATGCAGCCGCCATGTACCGCCGCATGGTCGAAGTTCGTGCCTTGGGACGACAGGGCCCCCAAGCCATCACGCAGCCCGACTCGACGGCCGTTCAGATCATGACGATTCACGGCTCCAAAGGGCTGCAAGCCCCGGTGGTCGTGGTTTCGGGGTTGTTTGCAGCCGGAAAGGCCGATGCCAGCATGTCCGTTCAGGACAACATTCTCGTCACCCCGCAGGTGCTGGCCGGGCGCATTCAACCCTGGCGGGCCAAAGACCGTCCAGAGGACGGGCTGTGGGCTTTCGCGGCCGAGATGAACAAGGCGCAAGACAGAGCAGAGCTTCGTCGGAAATTCTACGTCGCGTTGACCCGAGTGAAAGACCGGCTCATCATCACGGGCAGCCCGGGCAACCGTTCGACCTTCGATGAAGAGAGCGGAACGCTGTCGGTTCGGTTTGCTCCCGACCCACGAACGATGGGTCGCATGTTCATCGAGGGGCTACGAAGAGCCACGTGGTGCGCTGGTGGCGATGCCCCTTGGGTGTCAGCGGCTGAACTTGAGGCACCTGCGTTACCTCCCTTTTCCTCGCATCAGCACCAGACCGCGCTCAATCCGAGTGCGTTGTTGAACGAATCGCAGCTTGGTGTGCACGGCTTGAGCGGTTTGAGGTTGTACCACCACCCGTTGTGCTTTGACCCCGTGGACACGGCCTCACCTCAACAACGTGCACGGGCGCTGGCCTCGCATCTTGAGACCATGGAAGCGACCGGCCTCTCCACGGCGCCCCCGCTTCGTCTTCAAGAGAACATCAAGGGTGCTGCTCATCACCTCGACGCCACCTTTGCTTGCCCACGGCGGTACTGGTTGGAACACGTACGGGGATGGTCGACCGAACCCTTCCTTCTCCCGCAGGCATCGACGGCAGCACCTCCACGGCGAGCGTGGCCCGAACCGACCACGTTCGGTTTGATGATGCACCGGGTGCTGGAAATCGGGTTGCGAAACCCCCGCGCCAAGGCGGAGCAGACGCCACCGTTGGACGCCTCATGGCTGCACGAAGCCGACGACGATTTGGCCTCCGGAGAGACCGTGGGGCGCGTCATGAACGAATTCGGATTTGGGGCTGAACAAACCGCCTCCTCGCCCGAAGCCTCGTGGCGTGAGCGATTGATGCACCTGAGTTCGCTCATCGACCGTGGACTGCTCGGCCAGTGGGTGCAGGGAGCGACCTTGCACGGGTGGTCGGTTGAAGCGGTGAGAACCGAACTTCCGTTCTTCCACCGAGAGCGCCTGCAACGGTCGACCTCGGCGGGTGAATCGGTGGAAAGCGAACCGCACGGTCCATCGGTGGTTGAGCACGTCAACATGGATTTCAGTGGTCGCGCGGATTTGGTGTTGGCGCTGGTCGACGAGCACGGGCAAGGGGCGCTGAAGGTGGTGGACCTCAAAACGCGAGGTTGTTTGGGGGCCTTCAACGCTGAAGACCCCTCCAAAGGCCACCCGCTCCAACGCGTAGGTCCCGAGGAAACCAATCCCGTTCCACAAAGCGATGATGAAGCGGCCATTTTGCACGAACACCGTTTGCAACTCACCTTGTATTCGATGGCTCTGGAGGCCATTGAAGCTCGAAAACCAGCCTCCGAGCGTCGCCGTATCCTGCCGCCTGCCCTGCTGTTGGGGGCTAATGGCCGGATGGTGGAACTCTCGGAGGGCGCCTTTGAACAAGCCAAAGCGGACTTGTTGGCGCATTTGGACTGGCGAGCCTCGGTTCATCTTGACGCTCACCATGAGGAGCCTGGACGTCTCTCCTCCGGGTCGCTCACCTGCCAGCAATGTGCGTTTTATCGGGGTGATTTGCGCCGTTGCGCTCCTGAAGGCGAGCCCTTGGGTTTCGTTAGTCGCCTCGACGATGAGCCGTGAGGACCAGCGTCCCGGCCCAACCTTCCTTGGCGCCCACCTGTTCTGGCGTGATGTCGATAAAACCGGCTGCTTCCAGCCCGGCGGTCCACTCGTCGATGCTGAGGAGCGCCATGTGGACGTTCAACGACGGCCCCCAGTCGTGGCTTGACGGGTTTTCGGTGTAGTGGTCGACCCCGATGACAAGTCGCCCGCCGGGGTTCATCCACTCGTCGTGCATGGTATGGAGAAAGGCCAGCGGGTCCTCGAGATAGTACAGGCATTCCATCGTGTGGACCAAATCCACGGGTTTGTCTGGCTTCCAATCCGGGAGCATGGCTTCCACGTAGTCGCCCGCCGGGTCAAGAGCCCGTGCTTTGGCGATCATCGAAGGTGCGCCATCCACGCCGCTGGCGTGGACGCACAGGTCGTGAGCGGCAAGCCGACGGACGACCCAACCGTTTCCGCATCCGATGTCCATCGCTGTGAACGGACGGTTCCACCCGTAGAGGAGGCGGTCAAGCATCACGTCCACGCTGGCGCTGTGGCCGCGTTCCATGCCTTCATCCCGACCGACGTCGGCCCATTCGCTGAACAAATCCGTCGCCGGTCGCAGGCTCATGCAAGGTTGCCACCCGCGGCGTCTCATGAAGGTGTTCATGGCGAAAGGAAGATGCACGGCGTTGCTTTCCAAGGTCCATGCTTGACACCACCACGACGCTGGCCGATGTTCTCTACCCGCCCATCGAAGCGCACACCACTGGCATGCTCGCTGTCTCGGACATGCACACCATCGCCTGGGAGCAAAGCGGAAATCCCGATGGCATTCCTGTCGTGGTCATTCACGGTGGTCCCGGCGGTGGCGGTCAGCCTTCCTACCGGCAGTACTTCGACCCTGAGGCGTTCAACATCGTGCAGTTTGATCAGCGAGGCTGCGGCCAATCCACGCCGTATGCTGAACTGGAGGACAACAACACGCACGCCTCGGTGAGTGATTTGGAAACCCTCCGCGAACACTTGGGCATTGAAACGTGGCACGTGTTCGGTGGCTCATGGGGCTCCACCCTGTCCCTCATCTATGCGCAGCATCATCCTCAGCGGGTCCGAAGTTTGGTCCTCCGTGGCATCTTCATGTGTCGGAAATCCGAACTGCACTGGTTCTATCAGGACGGTGCCAGCCACCTCTTCCCCGACGCCTTTGCGCCCTACCGCGACCACATCCCCGAAGCGGAACAAGCCGACCTGATTCGTGCCTACTACGCTCGACTGACCAGCGATGACGTCGAGGTTCGTCGTGCGGCCGCCAAGGAGTGGACGCGCTGGGAGATGGCCACCAGTCGCCTGTTCCCCGACCCGGAATACCTTGACAAGGCCGAAGACCTCGATTTCGCCGTGGCGTTTGCCCGCATCGAGTGCCACTACTTCATCAACGCCATTTTCGTTGAGGAAGCCTACATTCTCAACCACGTTGATGCCATTCAACACATCCCAACGGTCATCGTGCAGGGCCGCTACGACGTGGTCTGCCCGCCGCGCAGTGCTTGGGAACTCCACCAAGCGATGCCGCAGAGCCGACTGGTGATGGTGCCCGATGCAGGCCACTCGATGGGCGAGGTCAGCATCGCCCGTGAATTGGTGGCGGCGACCAACGCGCTTCGCTGAGGAAAACATCGGCCAAGGCGTGCGAAATTGGTGCCCTTTCGAGCGTCGGCTTGATAGGGAGGAGTGAACTCGGTGAAGATGGAGGCTTGCCCTCCGGGTGAAGACATGACGGACGGAACCATCACGCCTGAGGTCCAAATCAAGCAACTCGAGGAAGCCTTGGCCACCGAAACGGACCGCTTGCAGAAACTCTTCGCCGCTTACGAGACGCAAGAGAAAGAGCTCGTTGACGCCAAGGCCGAAATCGAGGTGCTCGAGAAGGAGATCATCGACCGTGAGATTGAGAAGGAATCGCTCGAATCCATCATCGCCGAGAAGGACGTTCGTGTTCGTGAACTGGAGATGAAGGCCACGAAGAACTCCAAGCGAGTCGAACACCTCGAACCGGAACTTGAGAAGATGGAAGAGAAATACTCTCGAGAAAAGGACCGCTTGGGCAAGGTCTTCGGCATCGCTGAAGAACTTGACAACGACCTCCGACTGGCGGTCACCGAAATGAAGGCCCGCGACGACTGGTACGTGGACCACATGCAGATTTTCGAAGACCTCAACAAGGCCATCAAGGAACGCTACGAGATGATCGAGCGAGCCGTTGAATCCGAGCGAAAGTCGCAGCACATGTCCCGTGCGTTCACCGAACGTGTCGAAGAGATGGTCCAGGCCCGTTCCGAAGAAATGGCAGAAGAAGAAGCCGCCTCGGCCGAGGCTGAAGAAGCCACGGCGGCCGTTGAGGTCGTCGAAGAGGCGCCCGCTGAAGTGACGCCTGCCGAACCCGAAGCACCTGCTCAGGAAGAGGAGGCCCCTGCCGAAGAGGCAGCCGAAGAAGAGGCGCCTGCTTCCTGGGGCGACAGTCAAGACCCCTGGGCTTCGGAGTAGGTGATTGAATGGCCGGGTTGGCCCCCGGTGGGCACAGCCCCGTCCTCACGCTTTCGATGATGGGCGTCAGCGCCCTCGTTATTGGGTCCATCATCAACCCGCTCGCCGGTTTGGTGCCGCTGTTTGGCATGGGCTGTCTCATGGCAGCCGTCTTCATGGGCTACTTTTGGCGAGACCCCGACCGACCGATTCCTCGTACACCTGGTGTCTTGGTCGCTCCCGCTGACGGTCATGTCATGTTTTTGCGAAGAGAACGCGCAACCGGGCGCCGGCCCAGCAAGGAAGAAATGGACAGTGGCCGGTGCCAGTCCGACCCGTTGACGGGCGATTGGTACCCTGAACCGCTGAACGACCCGCTCAGTTTGACCACCGAACAGCGGTTCGAGCCTGTTCCCTCAGGCGAAGAAGCGCCCACCGATGTGTGGAGGATGGCGGTGTTCATGTCGCCCCTCGACGTCCACGTCAACCGTGCTCCTGGTGCCGGGCGCATTGAACGCATTGAACATCGAACGGGCAAAGGATTGCGTCGTGGTCCCTTCCGGCCCGCTTACACCAAAGAGAGCGAACACAACGAGCGGGTTCGCTCCGTTCACCGACTGGACAACGGCCACCGCATTGAGATCACGCAAATCTCAGGGGCGCTCGCCCGAACCGTGGTGCCTTACCTCTACGACGAGGATACGGTTCGTCGCGGCCAACGCATCGGCATGATTCGATTGGGCTCGAGAGTGGACCTTCGCGTCCCAGCCGAAGCATACATTTCTTCAATCATCACGGCGGAGGACAAGCACAAGGAGCACCCCAAAGGCATGCACGTGATGGCAGGCAGAAGCGTGGTGTTTGAATCAAAACAGGAGGAAGAAGAATGAGCGGTTGGCGAAGAACGGTGCCTGCAGTGTTGTTGTTTCTGATCGTGAGCATGCCCGTGGTCTACTACCAGGCCGGCAACCTCGTCTACACGCAGGCAGCGGCGAGCAACCTCGAGTGTTCCGGTCATTCGGAACGCAACACGCCGGGTGAATTCAGCGTGGAACTCTGGCACGAAGACGTGAGCGTCGTCACCCACCAGAAGAACGAGACGTTGGCGGCCAACCTCGAACCGCTGTTCTTTGATTCATGGGACAACTTCACGGTGGAGATGCCGGAAGAATCCATCTCACTGGTCGGCTGGGTGATGGAACATGACGCCTCTCAACCTTGGGTTATCCTCGTTCACGGCATCCGTTCCTGCAAGGCCAACCACGAGGTGTTGATTCCAGCCGCTTGGCTGTATCAAGCCGGTTTCAACGTCGTGCTCTTTGACATGCGCGACCATGGTGAAAGCACGGTTGAAGACGGTTTGGTGTCCGCCGGTCAGCGCGAGTACCGTGATATCTTGGCCGTGTGGCAGTGGATCCAAGACGAGAAGGACGTCCCGCCTGAGCGGATCGGCGCTCTGGGCATTTCCCTTGGGGCAGGGGCCCTCGCCATCGCCTTTGAGCAGGAACCGCAGTTCCAATCCATCTTCCTCGAATCGTCGTTCTCCTCCATGGGCACCATCATCGAAGAAGAACTTCAGTTTGCTGGATTCCCCGTCTTCTTGACGGACGCGGCCATCTTTGCTGGCAAGGTCTCCTCGGGTGATAACTTGGTCAAATACGAACCCATCAACGCCATGAAGGCCGTAGGCGATCGTGCGGTCTTCATCACCCAATCCCTTGAAGACATCCGCATCAACATTCATCACGGCGAGTCCATGTGCGAGGCGGCGCAAGCCAGCGTTTCGCAGGACGGTATGGCCGAATGCTGGTTCGAATCCTCCGGCGTGGCTCACAACGACCGCGACCAGGAAGGCATCCTGTCTCACATCACCCTGATGCTGACGCAACCCGATGAATACCGAGACCGAATGGTGTCGTTCTTTGAGCAAAGCATCGGTCAGCCGGATGCGGTGGTTTGAAACGAGGGACGCTGAGGGCTTTCCGAGGTGGACAGCATGACGGGCCCCAATCCTTTGCCGTTGCTTGGAAGCGGGCAGAAAGGGCTTCGCATCCACGACTTGGTGAAAGCGCCTGCCAACACGCCTTGGGCCAAAGCCAAGCAGCAATCCTGGGATGCGAGTGAACCCGCCACGGTCTACACCACCCCCGAGGTGTTGGCCGACGGAACGCCGTGCAGCGCCGTCACCGTCATTCTGCGAACCAAGGGTTGCCACTGGTGGTGGTCGTCCGGTTGCACGTTCTGCGGCTACTTCAACGACACACGGGACGACGTGACCAACGAGGACCTTCATGCGCAGTGGGCAGCGGCCAAGGCCAAGTTTGACGATTTCAAAGACCAAGCAATGGTCAAGGTCTACACCTCCGGCAGCCTGTTGGAAGACCGGGAAATTCCCGTCGAATTCCAGGAAACCGTGCTTCGAGAATGCGCCGAGATGGACAAGGAACTCATCGTCGAGAGCCGTTGTGAGCAACTCACCGAGGAGAAGCTCGCTTGGGCGACGGCCATCAACCCGGATTTCACCGTAGCGATTGGACTGGAGGCCTACGATGACGAAGTCTTGCGGTTCCATGTCAACAAAGGGTTCACCACCAAATCGTGGGATCGGGCCGTTGAAAACTTGAAAAAATTCGATCTCCGTATCAAGACCTACCTGATGTTCAAGCCTCCGTTCATGAGCGAAGCCGATGCGCTTGACCATTGCGTTGCGTGGATTGGAGCGGTGGCCGAACAATCCGATGAGATCTCGGTCAACCCGATGAACATCCAGCGCGGGACGGTCATCGACCGACTTCATCGACACAACGAGTATCGCCCACCGTGGTTGTGGTCGTTGGTCGACATGATTCGACGAGCCCACCCACTCATCCACCCGGAAGGCGGCATCAACGGCGATGCAGACCAAGTGGCCCGCCTCATCGTTCATCCAACGGCTGGAGGAAAAATCCGCGGCTCTCACAACTGTGGTCAGTGTGACGCCGAGGTCGTTGCAGCGATTGAGCGCTACGCGGTTTCAGGGAGTCTGTTGGAATTTGAAGGTCTCTCATGCGGCTGTGAAGCGGTTTGGCAGGCTGAGGTGCAGCTGGAGCGCCAACTTCCCGTTCCCCTCGGGTTGTCAAAGCCTCGCCGTGGTTCGCCCGTCCATCGTCTGCGCTCCCCCTAAGCGAGGGCCTGCATGGCAAAATTCCGTTGTCAAAGTGGTCAATGTTTATCACCGGATGTTTCGTCGCAGGATTGACCCCTATGGGGTCAACTTGAGGTAATCCGTATGACGAACTCCAGAGCCCTCCCCGACACGACCGTCGGAACGGGAGAACCCGCAGCCAGTCGCATCGTCCTGACCCTGTTCTTTGTTGGGATTCTCGGCCTCTATTCCTTGTTTTCAAACGTCTTCGGTTGGGACAACCTTCCGCTGCTTGGCGAACTCGTGCCCTTGGTTCAAAACCTGGGCGGCAGCGGCATCTGGTACTACCTCATCGGCTTCTTGATTGGTATTGGTGCCATTGTGGCGACCTTGGTGGGAGAGGTCCTCGCCGAGTGAAGGAGGTGTGATGCATGGAACTCATTTTCATCGCTGGTGGCGCCCTACTTGCGCTTCTCTTCCTTCTTGCCCAATCCCTCTCCAAAGGCGTCGGAACCGTGGGCGGGGCCCTCAAGCAAATCGGCTTGTTCGTTCTCCAGAAGAACCCACCCGGTCTCGTCGACATCTTCGACGACAAGGACGGCAGTGGTTCCCGAACATGGATGAACTTCGGCATGCTGTGGCTGGTGTTCGCCACGCTCCTTGGCTTCCTCATGGGTTGGCACACCTACGATCCAACGGCGCTCGATTCGTTGGCCAGCGTGGGTTGGTCATACGACGACGGCTCTTCGCTCAAGGATGCAACGCTGAACTTCCTCTCCATCGCCCTGCTGTACGGGTTGGTGGGCAGCGGCATGGTCGCTGCTGCACGAAACGGCAACGGTCGCTTGGCCAGCGAAGCCAACGCCTCCATGGTCGCCCTGCTTCTGTCGGTCGTGCTCCTCGCCACCTACATCTTGCCGTTCATCTTCGGCTTCCTCGACATCGACACCTCGGAAAATCCGACTCGAACCGTGCTCTACAGTTTGGAAACCCTCGCTGTTGGTTTGTTGCTGGTTCCGGTGTTCATCAACATCCTCATCACCGCTGCGAACCGCGGCGAGCAGGAACTTCAAACGAGCGTATGGTTCCTCATCATGGGCATCGCTGCTTACATCCTGTCCATGCTCTACATGTTCTTCGGCGAACTGGCCGATGCGACTCAAATGGTGTGGCTGGCCGAGCGTGTGGCCTACGGCTGGGTGCCGTTGGCGCTCATGTTTTCGGTGGGCTACCACGTCATCCCCATGACGGCCAAGCAACCGATTTGGTCCGGCTCCCTTCGAGGGGCCAGCATGTTGCTGTTGTTCATCACCATCCCGCCGTTCTTCATGACCGATGCATCGGCCAGCAACTTTGTCACCAACCTCGGTGCCATTCTGTTGACGCTGGGCGTCTTGCCCATCTTTGCCGCCTCGATCAACCTGCTGATGACCGCCAGCTCCGGTCTCAGCGCCGTGGTCAAACAACCGGGGGCCATCGCTGCCAGCATGGCGTTCATCGCCCTTCCCTTCTTTGCCATCGGTGGCTACTTCACCGCCATGGACACGTTCGTTGGTACGGGTGAACTCGGCACCATGGGCGACATCGTCAACATGAGCATGCTGTTCACCGTGGGGGGCCTTCTGGTTCTCGCCGGTGCCTTCACGAACTACCCGAACGCCATTGGCAAATCCCTGGCTACGCCGTCCACGGCCACCTTGGCCACCTGGTTGGTCTTCGTCGGTGGTGTGGCTTCGACCCTCACCTACCTCACGGGTGAATTCACCTCCAACGCCGTCGCTGCTTCTGAGATTGAAGACGTCGTTGCCAACAACGGTGGCTTCTACCTGACCGGTGCAGCCTTGTTCTACCTGGCCGCCATCGGCGCCATTCTGTCCACGATGGTCGTCATCCGAACGGGCATTGCTTCCACGGGACGTTCCATCGAAGTCAACGATGTTTCCGACGTGGCCACTTACACGCTGACCTCCGGGTCCTCCACCACCATTCGGGACCTCATCGGCCGAGGTGTGGGCGTTGACACGACCCTTGTGGTCAGTGAGACCGAAGCCAACGAAGGAGGTTCAACCGTCATTGCCGTGGATTCAGCGCTTCACAACGACGAGGTCAAGGAATTCCCCACCACCGCTTCCACTGTGATGGTTGAATTTGTTCAGTACCTCACCAACACCAACCAGTCGGTGTTTGAGTTGTTCCGAAGCATGGACCTGGACGACTCCGGTAAAATCGACAGCCGAGAATTCCTGGCTGCCCTCGAAGCCTCGGACGTTGAAGCTCTGTCTTCATTGGAAGCCGCGGAACTGGTTGAGAGCATGGATTTGGACGGCGACGGTGAACTCAACCTCCCCGAGCTTGACATCGCCATCGCCCAGATCAAGCGAGACCACGACATCGTGGCGGCTCAAGAAGAGGAGTGAACCCGCAGGGCGTGCTCAGGGTGCGCATTGGCCTCGTTGGGAAACCGAACGTTGGAAAGTCGACGTTCTTCAGCGCTGCCACGCTTGCCCAGGTTGACATTGCCAACTACCCCTTCTGTACCATCGACCCCAACGTCGGTGTGGCGTTTGTTGAGGCCCGTTTGGCGTGCCCGTGCAAGGACCTTCGAGAGAAGCTGGAAGGCGAAGGGCGACTCGAGCCTGCCGCTGACGACGATCCGCGCCAAGGCAGCCTCTGCGAGCCGAGGACCGGTTCCTGCGTCGGCCACCGCCGAAGCGTTCCCGTGGCGCTGGTCGACGTGGCGGGGCTTGTGCCGGGCGCAAGTGAAGGCCGCGGCCGTGGAAACGCCTTCTTGGCAGATTTGGCCAATTGTGACGTGCTCATCCAGGTCGTCGATGCCGCCGGCTCCACGGACATCGAGGGCCAGTTCAACGGTGCTTCAAACGACACCAACGTGGCGGTCGAAGCCGTTCGTGCAGAAATTGAGTTCCTTGAACACGAATTGGATGCGTGGATCGGTGGTTTGCTGGAAGACGGTTGGAACCGAGGTGTGCGCCGGGTGCAGGCCGAAGGCGAGAAGGGTTTGACATCCTTCGTTCATGAACGCCTCAGCGGTCTCGGCGCCACTCCTGTCAAGGTGGCACAAGCGATGTTTGAATTCAACCAGCGACACACCTCCGAGGCTCAACCCTGGGATTGGGATGCGACCTCGCTCCATCTTTTGGGCGAGTGCATGCGCAAGCAGTTGTTCCCCATCGTCTACGCCGCCAACAAGATGGACATTGCACCATCCGACGTGCTCGAGGCCTTCTCCGACCGAACGATGGTGGCCTGCATGGCCGACATGGAACTGGCGCTTCGAAGGGCTGCTTCTTCAGGCCTCATCGACTACCAAAGCGGGCAATCCTCCTTCACGGTTCATCCTGGCGCTTCCCTGAACGAGGCGCAGCAAAAGGCACTCTCACACATGAACCAGCGGCTCGAACAGGCCGGTGGAACGGGGCTCGCTCGTCTCATGGACGAGGTCCTTTTCGACCAACTCAACCACATCGTGGTCTATCCTGTGCAAGACGAATCGCACTGGGTCGACGGCGACGGACGGGTGCTTCCTGATGCGTTCGTGGTCCCGTCCGGGCTCCATGCGAAAGCACTGGCTGGTCGCGTTCACACCGATTTGGAAGCAGGGTTCATCCGCGGCGTTGACGGACGCACACGTCGCGTGGTTGGCGCCGACCATGAATTGGGCGATGGCGACGTGCTGAAGATTCACGCCAAGTCGTGAGTTCAGTGGCCCTTGGGGCGGTCGTAGGCCGGCGTTAAGCGAGCCATATCACCCGAATATTGGCCGCCTCGATAGATGAAGAGGACCGGTGCAGCGAGGGTCAGCAAGATCAGCAAAATGAGGAAAAACAAGCCCCATGGTTCAACGTCGGACAGGGTGGCTCCCCACAACACCCAGAGGAAGGGGAGGTAGAGAAAGACGCTGTAACGTCGAGCGACGGCAGAGAACCGCGCACTTGAGGTGTTCTTCTCAAACAGAACGGGAACTTCGTCCTTCGTGACCAGTCCGTGGTCAACGCCGCAGCGTACGCAGACTTGCGTATTTGGTCCATTGCCGTGAATAAAGAACTCACGAGGATAGGTGCTCCCGCAGTGGCGACAGGTTGGCATGGTGGTCCCCCGTTTGACCCAACGGCACGGGATTCTTCAACCATCCGCTTGACTGGAAAGAAATTGGTGGATGAGATGCTGACCGTCGCGAGAACCAATGGACTCGGGATGGAACTGCACGCCGTGAACGGGGAGTGTCGGATGGCGGAGCCCCATGATGAGGCCCGAGGTGCTTTCGGTGGCGTTGACCAGCAAGGTATGTTCACCGTTTTCCACGGCGACCAGTGAATTGTAGCGGGTCAATTTCAGCGAACCGGGCTGGTGCGGAAAGACCCCCGAACCGTCGTGTTCAATGTCCACGGGTACGCCGTGAACCGGACCGAACGGGGATGGGTTGACCTGCCGTCCATCGGCCAGCGCCAACGCTTGATGACCCAAACATACGCCAAGCACCGGCATCGACAACTGTCCTGCGAGGGCGTGGTGAGCCAGCGCCATCGTCAAAGCCGCATCATCGGGGCGACCGGGACCAGGGCCGAGGATGAGGTGACTCGGCTCCAAGCGGTCGAGCAAATCGTGCAGTGCGACAGGGTCCAACCAACGTTCGTTCTGCGGCGCTCGCCCCTTCAAGACGACAACATCTCGGCCGGTTTGGGCCACAGCGTCAGCGATGTTGAGGGAGAACGAATCGAGGTTATCAACGAACAGGACGGCGCCGGTTGGTGCCTCATCTCCAAGTTGTTCCAGTTCGAGAATTCGGCCACAGGCAGCACCACCTGCTGCTTGACCCGGGGGTTGGAGTGGATGAATCCCGAGGGTTCCACTTGGCAATGCCGTGTGTTCCCTGCGCATCCAACCCGCTGCAATGCGAAGTGCCGCCCCCTTCCAAGCCGCCTCTTCGACCTCTTTCTTGGCCTCCGAGGCGATGGTGATGCCGCCGCCGGCACCGACCGTTGCTTGCCACTTGCCGCCCACGTGATGAGCCTCAAGGGTTCGAATGAGGATGTTCCATGCGCTTTGACCGCCGTGCACATCAATGTAGCCGATGGACCCGGTCCAGAAGGAACGAGGCCATTGCTCCAGCTCATCGATGACGGCGCAAACCACGGTACGTGGGCATCCAGTGATGGAACCACCGGGGAAGACGGCGCCCAGTGCTTCAGCCCCTCCAAGGGTTGGTTTCAGGGCGGCTGTGATGTGGCTCACGAGATGCTGAACGTTGGCATAAGATTCGACATCAAAACGCTCCACGTTGATGCTGCCGGGTTCGGCCACCTGTGTGAGGTCGTTGCGCATGAGGTCCACCAACATCCGATGCTCAGCCCGCTCTTTCTGATCGCTGATCATGGCTTCTCTGAACTTGGAGGCTTCCTCTCGCGTGCTCCCCTGCGGACAGGTGCCTTTGATCGGGGAAGTCTGCAGGATTCCGTCCCGTACCACGAGCAGGGATTCTGGAGACGAACTTGCCAGTGCCACGCCGAGGTCCTGAGCATGGACGTAGGCAGAGAACGGAGCAGGGTTGTCCTGCATCAAGCGTTGAAAAACGGCGTAGGGGTGGTCGATTTCGCCCTGCCAGTGTTTCCCGATGTTGACCTGGTATACCTGCCCGTCAACGATGCCTTGTCGGACGTCCTCTACGTTATCTGCGTGCGTCTCGTCGGTGTGCGTGACCGCTTCTCGGTGGGGCGTTGGCGCCGGGACATGAACCCGGTCGTTTTCGTTCAACTCAAGGTTGGATGCAGCGGCGCACCAGGTGTCATCGTTGCCAAAGACGGTGGTGGTGTCGCTGGCATGGTCCACGACCACACCGCTCTCCACACACCAGAGCACAGCAAGGACGGCTCCCTCCACGGGAGGGTGCTGAAGTCGCAAGGGTTGCGTCCACTGAACGAGATCGTAGGCCAACGCTCCCGACCAGAACGGTCGGTGAGGAAACTGGGCCTCATGGGTTCGTTCAAACGGGTCTTTGGCGGTGGTATCGCCAAGTTTGTTGAACAGGTCGTCCAAGCCGCTGGCACGCAAGGTCACGCTGTGGTACCATGAACCGTGCTTCCATTCCTCAACGTCAGCCCGAAGCAACGCTTGGTCATCGACCAAGCGAACGTCGCCCTCCAACGGATGATGGGGTTCAGCGGCCGGGAGTTCGGGACGGGAGGGTTGGCGCACAACGACTCGCTTGGTGGCGGGTGCCGCGATGAGCGACCAGCGAGCAAGATGGGACACGGGGCCACCGGAAACCAAGAGGACGCGGTCAGGGGCGCCGAAGCGAAACGCTGCCTCGCCAAGAAGTCCGTTGGCCTTCAAGGATTCAACGATGGCCATCACGCGTTGCGACATGGTGCGGCCCCAAGGTAGACCACGTGCCCTCGTCGGTAAAATGTTGGGACAGCAAGGCATGACAGGCGGTTGAGAGAGCCCGGGCATTGCCGAGCTGGACACCGTCAAGGCTGCTGACATGACACACGCCCATGCCCGTGCCAACCAGCACCAATTCAGCGCAGCGCGCCACCGTTCGTTCGTTCAAGTTCCCCTTGACGACGGGGAGCCCAACACCGGGCAACCATCGTTCAAGTTGCTTGGCGACCACGCCGTCCACCCCGCCTGCCTCGTCGGGCGCCATCCATACCGTGCCGTCTTCATCCAGGACCAGCGGCGTGGCCCGATCGCCGTCCACGATGGTGTAGTCGTGCACGAGCAACGCAGCGTCGCAACCGGCGTCTTCTGCGGCTCGTTTGGCCAACGTGTAAGCCTCCCATTCCCCGTGTTTCGTCCCGTTGGTCCGGTCGTTCCATCGAGGGGCTGGGAAAGAGATGGCATCAACATCCTCGTTTCGCACACCGAGGTGGCGGACGGCAACATGCCAGGCTTCCCCGTTGAAACCGATACGAGCAAGGCCCAAGCCTGCGGTTGATGGTGAGTCGATTTCGGGGTCCTCATCCGGAAGGGTGAGTCGAAGCCGCTGAGCGTGCTTGCTCAGACGTTGACGGTGGGCAGGCCAATCCGCAACCTCGCCGTGCTCGTTCACCAGCACCGTGGTGAACACCTCGGAGCGGGGGCCGGTTGATGCCATGGCAAGGCCTCACAACAAATCGTCAAGGAAGGAGGTGTCAATCTCGGGCATACGAGGCGAAGCAGCAGGCTCGTCGAGCAGACCGTCCAGCAACGAGGGGTCAACTTGAGGCTGAAGCACCGGCTGAGACGGTTGGTAGGGCGTTCGTCCGTAATCTTGGCTCTGGATGCGGTTGGCTGCAGCATAGATGTCGTCGGCTTGCTGCGTTGAGACGCCGGGCGGCGGTGCTGGAACGGCGGCTGGCGGCGCGGGTGGTGCAGCCGGTGCAGGCGTATCCCAACTCGTGTCCTGGATGCCCCAGGTGGCTTCTTGCAACTCCCAGTTCTTGGAACGGCGGCTTGCATTTCCACGGGCGCGGACGATGAGCACCAAGAGCATGACCACGATGAGGACCATGCCTGCCGCAATGAGGTTCGGCGTCGTGAGCAGCGATTCGAGCGTGAACGGTCCGTCATCGCTCACACCATCCGTGGTTGCACCGCTGCCGTCAAGGGGGTTCAACTTGACCGATTCGACCGTGGATTTTGCGACCGTGTCGTCGTAGGGCACCACACCGATGTAGTACGCTGTGGCGTTGTTGAGGCCTTCGAATTCGTCGTTCGTGATCAGCAAGGAGTTGGCCGATACCGTTTGGCCAACCTTGGTGGCGTCGTCGGTGGTCGTGAACATCTCATCGCTGAGGTAGATATGATAGCCCCTCACGTTGGCGTCGACCGAATGTTCCCATTCAACGAAGATGCTGGTTTGCTCAAACCATTCTGCGTTCACCTTGGCGATGTCGGGCAGGTACACACCCGGGTCCGTGATGCCTTCGTCGGTCGCACTGGCCGAAACCATCGTGAGCATGTCGGTGTGGGCGTTGCCCGAAGAGTCCACCACGACCACTGCCACCCAGATGGCCTGGCCCGGAATCACCGGTGCATCGTCGGCGACGACGTCGATCACCAGCGGCAGGTCTGGTGAGCGCTCCAAACTCGCAATGTTGAGCGGGTCATTGGAGAGGTCACCCTGTTGGCCGACTTCGCCGGAGAAGTTGTAGGTCGCAGCGAAGACATGGTAGGTAGCGACATCGTCGGCCTCGGAGAGTTCAAAGTCAAGCAGCAAAGCGCGACCGTTATCGTTGGGCCGGTCGGTGAGGGACAAGTCCGTCAACCGGTCAGGGGCCGTGTTGTCGTTGATGTTATCAATGGGCGTGACGCTGACTTGCGTCAGGTCGGTCAAGTGGACGTTTCCACGTAAGTCGTGAACGGTGACCACCACGAAATACTCCACATCGGCTTGGATCAGACCGGGGACGCCATCGGCGAGCGAGCCGCCCTCGGGAACGACCAAGGCCGTTGAGAGGGTGAGCTGAATGGGGTTGGTTCGCTCGTCAATCCACTGTTTGTTGAACGAGAAACATCCGCAAGCTTGGGGGTTGCTTCCAAAGGCTGCATACGCAGTGGAGAGGTCCTCAACCGGGGCGTTGGAAATCCAGACCGTGTACGAAGCGAAATCCTCGACGGTCGACGGTTCCCATACCACATCAATGGCGCTACCGTCGTCGTCGGGATGGTCAAACGCCATCAGCGAGGTGATGCGAGGTGGCGTACCGCCTTGACCGATGATGTTCTGCAGTGGTGCAGCAGCGACCAAGAGCACGTCGTCCGTGTTGCCGTTCAGCCAAACATCGTAGGCAACGATGCCGACCGTGTAGACCTGTCCGTCGATGAGCGGAACACCGTCCAAGGACGAAACGATGGTGCTGTTTTCATCGCAGGGGTTGATGACGGCGGCTTGAGCAAAGCCTTCCACGCTTGCGCTCGCACCGTCGGTTGCCGTGTGGTCGCCCTGTTTCATGTAGACCGTGTAGAAGGCGCAGTCGTCTGCCGTGCTGAGGTCCCAACTCACGACCAATCGACCTCCTTCGTCGTCGGGGGCATCGGCCACCGTGGTGCCGGTGATCGGGTCGGGCGCATCGTTGTCGTTGAGTTCACCCGTGGGAACCACGGGACCGACAATGGTGACGTTGGACAGGTTCTCCTGCCCAGCTTCGTCAACACAGGTGAAGCCGATCCACACCGGCACGCCGGGGGTCTGCTTGATGACGGACTGGTTGCCTTCGTTAGGGGCATAGGACGTGAACGGGGTTCGTCCGAGCGCATCCACCATGGGCGAGGTCGAGACGTAGACGTTGGTTGAGGCCAAGTCAAGGGCCGTGCATCGTGCCCATTCGAGTTGGATGTCGCCGTCGTCACCGAGGCTTCCAAGGGCTCCAGCGCTCGCCCAGAGCGGCGCCCCCGGCACCTCATCGGTGGGGGAAGCAGGCCCAAACGGTGCAGAGACATCGCCCCAGCGACCGTCGGTGTATTCGACCACAGCCACGGCGTAGTAGTCGGTGCCGTCCATGAGCGGTGCACCGCCTGCGGTTTCGACATCGGCGCTCAGTCGGCTGTGAAGCGAGACCGCTTTGTCGGGGGTCTGGCCGAGAAGTTCGAGTTCGGTTGGCGCCGTGGCCCAGGGGCCTTCGTTGAGGAAGATGAGGTAGCGGGCAAAGTCTTCGTCGTGCACGAGGGACCACGAAGCGGTCAGGACGCCACCACCGTCGTCGGGTCGGTCGACCAAGCCCTGAACGGCCACGGGGGTATCGCTGCGAACATAATCGTAGGTTAACCTGACTTCGAGTGAGCCGTTGGAGGGAGAGAAGAGCCGCAGGGCCACATGACGGGTGTTGTCGTAGAGTTGCCCGGTGTCCACGGCGTCTTGCAAGTTGCGAGCGAGGTTGGGGTCTTCGCTCAGGTTCAGCGTGACATCGTATTGCAAGGCGACGGATTTGGCCCACACTGCAGCGCCTGCAGACGGGGACGTCATGACGACCGGGACGTTTTGGAAGAGGAGACCGTGAACCCCCGGCGTTCCTTGCGTGGCGTCCAAGGCGAAGGGTGCCGTGGGGTCAACCAGTTCGATTTGCATGCCTACGTGGGTCATGTCGCTGATGTTGATGCCACCGCCGTTGCCCATGGCGCGGACCGTCAGCGGCAAGGCACGTCGCATCGACGAGGATTCAACCGATGTGAACTGGCCGTTTCGCTCCCAGCCGAGCAATCCGTCTTCGGTGATCGCCCAAATGTAGTTGGCGCCCAGGGTTCCGGTGACGAGGCCAGCCGCCCCAAGGGAGGCTGTGAAAGCGTGCGCAGGTGTGCGCGCTTCGCTGAGCAGCAGGTTGTCTCGTGAACCGACCGACAGGAGTTCGTCGCCGTCGCTCAACATGTGAACGATGGGGTATTGAATTTGGAGCGAGGACGTACCGTCTTCAAAGTCGCCGGTGGAGGCGTTCCAGTGGGTGAGCGGTCCAACGTCGGTGGCCATGTGAAGCCCCCACCAGTCAGCGGTCAGCGTCGTCACCGTGTTGGACGGGAGTTGATCGAAGCGGTGCGTGGAGATGACCTGTTGGGTTGACGGGTTGATGAGGCTCACGCCGGGCCGGTCTGCGCCACGTCCGTCGTGGCTGACGATCAGGGTGGAGACACCGACGTTGTTGGTGCTCACGGCGAGGCCCCAGGTCGATTGTCCCATGAGGCCGTTGCTGGCGGTCAGGGTGGACCCGCTTTGCGAGGATGGGTCCCACACAAACAGACCGGCAGGCGTCGCCATGTAGACGAGGCTGCCAACGGCGAGCACGTCTTCGACCACGTCGGTCGGCAGGCCGTTGAACGTCGTGATGGAATCCATCCAGTCGTTGGTGGAGTAGTTCCAGCGACCGATGCCACCGTCGGTGGCGATGTAGAGCACGTCGGTGGTTTCGGCAAAGCCGTTGACGATGTTGGAGGGCAAGCCAGCAATCAGACGTCCGTTACCAAATTGGGAGGTCAAGGGGTTGAACATTTGAACGCCCGGTGGACTCCCGCCGTCGCCGGCCAGCCCAACGACGAGTTGGTTGTTGTAGGTGTGCATCGTGTCGAACTTCCCGTGGAGCGAGCCGCCCACCGCCGTAATGGTGCGGGTGGTGGTGTCAAGTTTGAGCATACCACCGGGGTTGGTCGCAATGAACAGGTCCGTTCCGTGCAGGTGGAAATCACTGGCCACCGTGTTGCCGGGGAGCGTCCATCCGTACTCCCATTCTACCGTTCCGTTGGGCAGGAAGGTCCCTTGGAGCAAACCGGTTCCGGTGCCACCAAAGTTTCCAGAGGTCGCAGACGTTCCGGTCGAGGCCCATAGGTGAGTGGCGTTGGCCACCATCGTGGGCACTTGCCCGCTGACGAGGCCGGGAAGGTCGACGACCGTTTGGCGTCCGGATGATGAAAGGGTTGCAACTTCGCTGTAGCCGGAGGAGCCACCGGCACGGCCGATGAGCCACTCGGATGAACCGCTGAGCCACTGCATGGACGTCACGGGCGAACCGGCGCCCTGAATCTGTGCTTGCAAAGCGGTCGCACCGCTGGCCACCAAGGTCGAGTACCCACCAGCGATGAGGTTCGAACCCGAGTTGCCCACATCGTGGCCGACGATGAGTTGGGTGCCCGAATGCGAGAGGGCGTCGTACCATACTCGGTCGCTGGGAAGTTTGTGGCTGGCCGTGGTGAGGCTGGAGATAAAGGCCGAGGTTGGATAGCTGTAGCGGCTGATCGGTTGGTTGTCAGCATAGTAGCCGATGTAGAGCGTGTCTTGGCTGTCGCAGGTGACCGAGGCCGGACCGAACCCATCGAGTTGACTGCGGTCAAAGCCGGCGTTGACCGTGGCGTTCTGCAGGTCGATACGGGCGATGCCACCGTTGTTGTTGTACATGGCGATGTTGAGCATGCCACCGCACATTTCCATTGAAATCGGGTAGCCGTCAGGGATGTTGTTGTTGGAATCGGCCGGGTAGGATGTCCAAGCACCGGCGCCGTTGCGATGCGAGATGATGCCTTCTCTGAACTGACCAAAGTTGGTGAAATCAGCGCCGCCAACGACCAAGTGTGTGCCATCGGTCCACAGCTCGTAGAAGATGTCCCCTGCGTTGCTGGGCAATCCGTTGCCGGCTTCCCAAGTGGTGTTCCACGTGTTGGTGTTCTCGTTGTAGCGAGCGACACCGTCTTCGGTAGCGAACAGCGTTTCGCCGTTGTGCTCAACGATGCCGCGGATGGGGAATTCAAAGTTGGTCCACGCATTCACGAGGTTGCGATTGCTGTCGTAAAGTTCCAACTTTAACTCGCCCCACGAAACCCACGTGTTGCCGTTGGAGGATTCGTACGCCGTTACGCGGTCGATGGATCCGGTGGGCAGGATGTTGGTTTCCCAGTTGGAGTTGGTGGTGTTCCAACGAGCGATACCGCCTGAACCGTCGCTGTTCCACCATTGACCCGATACCACGCTCACCATGAGGGTGTCACCGGACAGTTCCATGCTGACGATGTCGCCACCGTTTTCCCCCACTCGGGCGCCGATGTCGAGGTTGCTTGGTGCGGTCAAATTGGCCACATCGAGGCGACTGACCTCGTCGCTTTGGGTGCCAGCGTGATAGTAGAGGATGTTGTTGTGAATCATCATGTCTCGGGGGGCGCCGTTGGCGTTGTACAGACTGCTTGAACGTTCGATGTCGTAGGCTTCACCGCCGGTGGTGACGTTGATGAGTTGGAACCCATCATCGCCACCGACCCACAGGAGGTTGGGGCGGATGTCAGCCACCAGTCCAGTCACATCGTCGTTGCCGCCGTCGAGCACGCCGTTGTCTTCGGTGAAGGGCACCAGCCACTGATTTGAGGTGATGTTGTAGCGGAGCACGCCAAGACCATCGGTACCGATGTAGGCGATGTC
>JAYYDY010000069.1:0-3763 GCA_036160375.1 Thermoplasmatota archaeon
GCCTTCATCGGCCTCAAAATCCTCGTGCGTCGACCGTTATTGCTGACCAAGCGTGTGATTTCCGTCCTGCTTTCTTTCGGTTATTCCCGTGCGAAATTCTTTGGCTGGTAGCGCCACAGAGGACCACGGAAAATGAGCAAAAGCCATGAGGGTCGCCCCTCACCCAAACACCATGTGGGGGCTCACAATGTGGTTGGCCCTCGCTGCCACGTGCTGGTTGTTGGCAAAACCTCGACTGCATGAAGAGAACGCCCCGCTTTCGATGGCGTTGCACCTTGCGATGGTCGCTCCTTTTGTCAGCCTCGTCGGTCGCTTTCTGGTCAACGACACCTCCATCTTGCACGTGGCGGCGTTCGGTGGCGAAGACTTGCCGCTGAAATACCGATTCGGGGCGACGTGGGCGGCAAGAGAAGGTCCGCTCTTGATGTGGTTGGGATGGATGGCACTGGTGGCCTGGTTGTGGCGCAAACCTCTCCCGGGAGAAGCAAACGGCGTCGCCCACGACTGGCGTCTTCGATTCATGCACCTCATGAGCCTCACGTTGTTGCTTATCGCCTTCTCGTTGGACCCGTTCAAGGCAACGCCGGCGTTCTTCATCGGGGCAGGGCTCAACCCGCTTCTCCAAACCGACCTGATGGTCATCCACCCACCACTGATTTTCCTGACCTACGCCCTCTGCCTTCATTTGACGGCCATCGCCCTCTCGGCAGCCTACACCAACGAGGCCCAAGAGATAGGACCTCGAATGCTCCACCTCGCTCGTCCTGGGCTTTTGATGGCCACGTTGGGCATCGGCTTGGGCGGCCTGTGGGCCTACTTGATTCTTGACTGGGGCGGCTACTGGGCTTGGGACCCTGTAGAGACCGGTTCCTTCCTGCCGTGGCTGGCGCTGGTGATGATCGTACATCTTCGCACCCGGCCGGGCAAAGTACGCCCCGAAGTTTGGATTGGAGGTGGACTCGCCACCGGTGTTTTGGCGTTGTTCGCCACCACGGTCACCCGCGCAGGCGGCGTCTGGGCCTCGTCGGTTCACACCTTCGTGACCTCCGATAACAGCACGCCGCCCACCGATGTTTTCGGCCGACTCATGGTGCTGAGGGACGATGCCGCTGCGACCGAAGTCATGACCTACGTAGCGTGGATGTTCATGCTCATCGGCTGTTGGTTGGCCGTTCAACGGGCAGCCAGCAACGCCCGACCGTTGGCGCTGAACTCGGCATGGCCGGTTGCCATTCCAGCGGTCTTGACCCTGCTTGGGTGCCTTGTGTTCACCGGTAGCAACGGCGAAGGGTTGTCCTGGGCCGCTGTTCCTGATGTGGTTTTCGTCGCCCTCCTCTTCGTGCCACTGGCCGCCGTTCCTCGGGGCGGAAAAGCGGACGAAGGCGAACAAAGCACCGTCTGGACCTACCACCGACTCACCCCCGTTCCCCTTGACGCCGTGTTCGTGGGCGTTATGTTCGCCTTGACGGGCGACGTGTGGATGGCCACGGCAACAGCGGTGCTCTTCGTGCCGCTCTACCGCTCGAACGACGCCTTGGCAGCGTGGCCTTGGGCCGCTGCAGGGGTGATGCTTGGTCTCGCCCTTGCGTGGTCGCAAGCCATGAGCATCGGCGTGGCGGCCTTCCTCCTGCTCGTCTTTGTGCTGCCGTGGCTCTTGGCGCCTCAAGACGAGGACGGCGCTTCGTTGAAGATGACCGAAAAGCGCAGCCAGCAACGCTTGGCTTTGTGGGGCAGCGTCATCGTGGTCAGCCTGTATTTGGTGCTGACCTGGGTGCTCCTCCTCACCAGCATTGACGCCGTCAATTTCGAGGCTCACGAACTCTACGGTGCGCCCTTCCTGACGGCTGTCGCCGCATCGCTCTTCATCTACACCAGGCGCAAGGACGACCCGGTGCAGACCTTGTGGTTGGTCGGTGGTGCTGCCGCCGTGTCCGTCCTTGGATTCGTGTACGCCCCCTCAGCTTTCGGCGGGGACGCTGCCACGATGGTCTCGGATCGCATGACGCGGGGCCATATCGTCTGGATTTCTCTTCCAATGCTCACCTTGGCCACCGCTCCCGTGGCGCGCGAAGTCGTCCGCCAGTGGACCACAAACCGAACGAAGAACACCGTTCTGCGTATCCCCTTTGGCGCCCACGTGGTTCACCTCGGCCTGCTCCTGCTGCTGCTTGGCCACCTTTCCACCACCGTGTTGGTCGACCGTGGTGATGCCAGCCACCGGCTCTCCCTCGTGAAAGATGAGGTCATCGTGCACGAAGGCATGGGGTATGAATTCACGGCTTTGGTGCTTGAGAGCGAAGATTTGGAAGTGGGTGATGGCTTCATCGGCGTTCAAATCAACGTCTACACGATGGACGGTAGTTCGGTGGGCGACCTCATTGGCACCGTCACCCCCGGAACGCTGAGATTTGACAGCCAGGGCATTCCAAGGTCCGAAGTGGCAACACTGACTCGCTTAACTGGTGATATCGTCTTCATTTTTGACGGCAGTCAAGCGGGGGCTCTAATGAGTTCTTCTAACGGTGGAGGCTTGGAAAACATCGAACTCGTTCGGGTCACGGTGTACGACCTGCCTCACTCCCATCTGGTTTGGGCCGGCTGGACGATGATGATGGGAGGGATGGCGTTGGTGGCTCTTGCAGGGGCCAAAAAAGCAACGGCGTCCCCCGAACACCAAGGCAAATTCTCCTCTGAGGAAGAATGAGCACTTCCAATGCAATTATGAAGGGGGGGCTGGTCGCCGAAGCATCCACTTGGAGGTAATACCATGGAAGAAGGAACAATTGTCCACGTTGATTACGAGCTCTACAACGGCGAAAGCGGCGACCTCATTGAGACCACACGAGAAGATGTGGCCAAGGAGCACGAAGCGCACCAAGAGGGTCGCTCCTACACCCCCATGGTGTGCGTTGTCGGCGGCGGCAACCTCATCCCCGGCTTTGAAGCGGCTCTTGCCGATGCAAAGGCCAACAAGGAAATCGAAGTGGTCATCCAGCCCGCTGACGCTTACGGCGAAAAGGACCCTGAGCAGATTGAAACCATCAGCATCGACAAGTTGATTCGAGCCGTCAAGGACCCCAATTCGCTCTACATCGGCGCTCCCGTGAACATCGGAAACCGCCAAGGCTACCTCTCCTACTTGGCCGCTGGCCGAGCCCGCATCGACTACAACCACCCCATGGCAGGAAAGACCCTGAAGTACAGTTTCAAGGTCGTCAAGGTCGTTGAAGGCAAGGAAGAGCAGGTCATGGCCCTGTTGGAATCCAACACCGGGCACAGCGATTTCGGCGTGGCGTTTGACGGCGATGACCTCAACATCACCATCCCCCAAACGATGCTCTTTGACACCAATGCAGCCATGATGAAGTTCCGATTGGTCACCATCATCCGAGACGCTGTTGAATGCGGCAAGGTCTCCTTCATTGAAGTCCACGAACCTCGTGGATTTGGCCTCGATGATGACGGCGACGCAGACGAGGGCGAGGACCTCTCCAAACTCTCCGTTGCCGAACTCAAGGAGCGATTGAAGGCTGCCGGCCTCCCTGTTGGCGGCAAGAAAGCCGACCTCATTGAACGCCTCTCTGCCGCTGGCGAAGAAGAGTGAACAACGGAAAAGGAATAGGCGACCATCCACTGGCTCGTCATGCTGAGCAGCGATGACCATGAGCGAGCAGAGCCCGTCCTCCGATTACCCTGAACCGCTACCGGATGACCGGTACTCACCGGTTGAAAAGGTCCTGATTTGGGTTGCCATCGGCTTGGC
>JAYYDY010000070.1:0-2650 GCA_036160375.1 Thermoplasmatota archaeon
CATCGTCATCGAAGGCAGCATGAACATCGAATTTGAAGACCGAACCATCACGCTCAACGCAGGAGAGATGCACGTGGTTCCCAAAGGCACGCGGCATAAGCCGTACGCTGAGGAAGAGTGCAAAGTCCTGCTCGTCGAGCCACGCGGTGTGGTCAACACCGGCGAAGCGGACGGTGAACTGACGGCGGAAAACGACGTGTGGATCTGACTCGCTCAGTGCTGCTGAACGATGTGACGGTAGGCTTCACCGCTCGGCCGAAGCGTGCGTTCCTGTGTTTCGAAATCAACGTGGTGTAAGCCGAATCGCATCGAGTAGCCCTCGGCCCACTCAAAGTTGTCCAAAAGCGACCAGTGGTGGTAGGAGCGGACATCGTGGCCGTCGCGAAGGGCGTTGGAAAGCACCCAGAGGTGACGGCGAAGGTGTTCCTCCCGTAGCGCGTCATGAGCGTCGGCCACGCCGTTTTCGGTGATTTCAATCTGCACGCCCAGCGGCTTGAGGAAGTCAAGGGCCCGCACTAGGCCTTCGGCGTACATGGGGTAGCCGAATTCGGTGGCCACCTCCTGGCGTCGCTTGGGGAATTTCATCTTGAGCAAGGAGACCGAAGCCGGACCCACCAGCACGTGGGTGTAGTAGTTGAGGCCAACAAAATCCAAGCTGGCTTTTGCTTCCGGGACATCCTTGAAGAACATCCTTCCGTTCTGAATACCGCTCCGCCAGGCACCGTTCCACACCCACTCGAGGAGGCGGGCCAGCGGCCAATCGATGGGGCTCCAGCGGTTCTTGGGGTCGAACAGCGTGACGTTCTTAGCCACGCCAAATTGGAGTTCAGGGTGCTTGGGCTTGAGGGCCTGGTAGACGGTGCCGTGGGCGAACATTAAATTCCGCATCACCCGCAGTGTCGTCGGAATGGAACGACGGCCGGGAGGAAACATCCCGAGGGTGTAGCCCATGGTGGAGAACACCGTGGGTTCGTTCACGGTGACCCAGGTGTTGACCCGGTCCGCCAGGGCGTCCACCACCCGCTCGCAATAAGCGACAAAGGCTGGGATGTTGGTGCGGTCAGCGAACCCGCCCTTGGCCTCCCACCAGTCGGGGTGGGTGAAGTGGTGCAGGGTCACAACGGGACGAATGCCGCGCCCCACGAGGTCGTCCACCATGTCCGAATAGACGGTCAGGGCGGCTTCGTCCCACGCGCCTTCGGTGGGCTCCAAGCGACTCCATTCGATGGAGAAGCGATAGGAGGTCATGCCGAGGTCGGAAAGCAGTTGGAAATCGCCCTTCCATCGGTTCCAGTGATCGCACGCTGCACCACTGGCCTCGAGCCCTTTGGCCTCCTCGTGGACCGTCCAGTTGTTCGCTTGATGGCCCTCGACCTGGTGCGCCGCCGTGGCCGTGCCCCAGTGAAAGCCTTCGGGAAAGTGCAGGTCATCGAGGTTGACGTTCGCCCAATCCTCGTGCGGTTCAGGGTATTTGCGACGTCGGTAGGTGATGAGGGCCACCTTGAACACGACGAACGCCACCAAGGCGGCCACCAGCAGGCGTTCCCACATGGTGAACACCACCCCGGGCCTTCCCTTTGTAGTTGGGTATCAGGCCTACGGAGACGCCCGCGCAAAAAGCGCGCCCCGCTCCCTCAGTTTCACCTGATGGTCAGACGAAGGGCTGGAGGATGGCCACGGTTCCGCTGACCTCATGGGCCACCACGAGCATGGCTGCACCGTTGGGGCTGTCAGCCGCCGAGATGAAGTCCAAGCCCTCGGGGCTCACGTGGTCGGGGAGGTAGATGTACTGGTCGAACACCGGTGCGGTTGGGTCGCTCACGTCGTACACGAGGATGCCACCGGCTCGCTCGAGACCCACGAAGGCGTAGGTCTTTCCGAACATCTCACCGACGACGACGCCTTCTGGCTCTGCGCCCTTGTCGTCGTTTCGCTTCTGCGTGTAGCTGTTGATGTATTCGCCCTGTGAGACCATCAGGGCACTGATGCTGTCACCGCTGTCCCACACCAAGGCGCCGTTGCTGTCCCAGATGCTGAACGAACGGGTGCCGTACGAACAGATGAAATCCAAGTCGCCATCGCTGTCAGTGTCACCGCAGTTGTTCGCCGTGGTGGTCTTCATACGGCCGAGGGCTTCCTTGTCGAGCAGGTCGTCTTCGTCGGGGAAGACGGTGTCGTCGAGGTCAAGGTCGTCAAGACGAACTTCTTCGGAGTAAGCCAAACAACCGTCCTCATCATCGTATTCCAGGCCGCCAGCAGCGAGACATGCCGCTTCGTCAGCAGCGTCAAACCAATAATCACGAGCGTCGCCTTCGTTGGCGGTCACGTAGTAGCTGTTGCCACCAACCGAGAAGGTCGAAATCGCATCGGGCTGGTACATGCCGTAGACATTGGCGTAGGTGGCCAGGTTGACACCGTCGTCCTTGTCGGAGAAATCGTACATACCGAGGCTGTAATCCTTCATGCCCATGGCCACGATGTCGGTCACGGTCAGGGTGGTCAAGTCCACCTTGGCGAACGCATTGTTTTCCTGAAGGACCACCATGGCGTGCGTGCCGTCAGCGTTCACAGCGATGTATTCAGGCTCCAAATCCTGGCTGAGGTTGGCGTTGGGGCCAAACATCCGGACACCCTCTGCGGCCAAGGTGGC
>JAYYDY010000071.1:0-13961 GCA_036160375.1 Thermoplasmatota archaeon
CGTGAGTCGTACGCCCTCGACGGCGATGATGCGCCCGAGGTGTTGTTGACCTCAGGCCTCAAAGGCCTCGGTATCCCTGAGGCAGCAGCGGCGTTGCTCAACCTCAACAGTTCAGGTCGTGCACGACGCGCCCGAATGCGCGAGCGTTTGCTGGGCCAACACGAACGCCGGCTTGTTCTCCACCCATCATACAACAGCGTCCTTGACGCCCTCTGTGAGGGGACCCTTGATATTGAGGAGGCGTTGATTCGTCTTCAAGGGGAACGAAATGGACGGTCAAGTTGAGATGACCAATCCGGTCGACACCTCCGTCGGGGGGATGCGAGGCCATATTCTTCGAAGGGGCGTCCACCTTGGCATGGTTGGTATTCCCTACCTTTACTTCGCTCACGGTGAATCGGTCGCTGAGGCGGTTGGCCTCGAACTGCCTCAAGTCGTCGCCGGCGTGGTGTTGCTCGCTCTTCTCCTCGAGGGATTTCGTTTGAAACTCGGCCTGACGATCTTCGGCCAGCGGGACTACGAGGCTCACCAAGTCTCGGCACTCGCTTGGGGTGCCGTCGGCGTTGGCTTCGTGCTCCTCTTGACCCCTCACGAAGCCTATGCGTGGCCGCTCATTGCTTCACTGGCACTGGGCGATCCCTTGATGGGAGAACTCCGCCGAAAGGACGTGGCTGACCGACAGGTGATGATCTACGCCACTTTGCTCCTCCTCGCCATTTGGCTGGCGTCAAGTTTCCAATTTGGTACGCCGGTGTGGCTCTGCATCCTGCTTGCCCCCGTGTGCATGATTTCAGAGTGGCCTCGGTTGCGCTACATTGACGACAACGCCACCATGTTGCTGATTCCTCTGGCACTCGTGCTCCTGCTCGAACCCTTTGCGCTTGTGAGGGCCTAAATCGACCGTTGGCACATGCTTGATTCAATACGTTGAAAGGGTGGCCACGGCTCGTTGGAATCAGTGAAGAACATGGCCGACGAACCCACCAACTCGGACCCACCCCAAATCGCATACGGAATGGCCTTTGCAGTCGCCATTGTCCTGTTGGCCGTGGTGATGTTCCAATACCCACTTTGGTAAGGAAATTTCACTGATTCTGAACATCCCTTGAAAAGGGACGGTCCGTGTTGAAGATACATGTGCGGCATCGCTGGTGTGCTTGGCCACCCCGACGCCGCCGTGCTGCAACGCATGAATCGACTCCAACAACACCGTGGACCCGATGAAAACGATGTCTGGCATGACGAGCATGTTGGCTTCGCCCATGCACGTCTCTCCATCCTTGATTTGCAGTCAAGCCAGCAACCCATGACAGGTGTGGAAGGCGCCGTGGTTATTCTCAACGGCGAGATCTACAACCATCGTGATTTGCGTGCCAAGCATTTAGGCTATCCGTTCCAAACAGCAGGCGATACCGAAGCCGTTCTTGCCGCCCATCATGCAGCGAGGAAAAGGGCCACCGGTGATTTGACGGCGAAGGATCACGCAGCCTGGTTGTCAACCTTGGACGGCATGTACGCCATCGCCCTCTGGCATCCGGCTTCTCGGGAACTCATTCTCGCCCGGGACCCCATGGGCATCAAACCGTTGAGCAGAACCATGGTTGATGATTCCCTGATGTTCGCCAGTGAGGTCAAAGCCTTTCGGGCCGACGAACGGTACGTTCCCGAGTTGGACGAGTTGGCGATGGCTGCTCGTTTGGTATGGGAATATCCACTCGACGGAACAACCCTCCTCAAGGGTGTTCACCAAGTTCGGCCCGGCACCGTTGAACGATGGGGGCTGAATCAACACCACCAACCGGTGTTGCTCGATGTTGCCGACATTGAACGCCAATTGTTGGACCCCTCGCCGACATGGGACCCAAACGCCAACGCCGCCGACCTGCTCGAGAGCTTTGTCTCCGGGGTCCAGCAGCGCTTGATGGCCGATGTGCCGGTGGGCATCGTGCTCTCAGGAGGCTTGGATTCCAGTCTGGTTGCTGCAGTGGCGCACGAAGCAGCCGAGCGCGCAGGCCAACCGGTCCCAGAATGCTGGACCGTGGCCGAGAGTGAAGACAACCCGGACTGGCAAGCGGCCGAAGTGGTGGCTTCTCATCACGACCTCGTCCACCATCAGCACCTGCTCGAAGCGTCTGCGTTCGAAAAGCGCTTACCCAAACTCGCCTGGCACGGCGAGGACGCCGACGTGACGGTGATGTTCTTCCACCCGCTGTTTGAACACATGGCCAACCACGTCAAAGTTGGCCTGTGCGGCCAGGGCGCCGATGAACTCCATGCCGGCTACCCGAGGTACGGAGCACTGGCCGAACACGGCCGAACCCTCAAGCAGCGCATGGACGCCCTGCCTGACCACCTCAACGCAACCTTGCTCAACGGGGGTCTTCATCGTGAAGAAGGCTGGTATTCAGCTGCTCACGACCCTGAAACCATCACGAGCGACCTGCAAACCATGCTCAATTTTGAGTTGGAACACGGCCAGTTGAGCAATTTTCAACTCAGGCTGGTCGACCGCCACTCCATGGCGCACTCCCTCGAGGTGCGTGTCCCGTTCTTGGGCAGCGACCACCGAGCGGCTTCCTACACGTTGCCAGCAGACTGGAAACGTGGTGCAGGTCGAGAAGAGAAAGCCGCCCTTCGACAAGCGGCTGACTTGACTCGCCTGCCCAAAGACATCGTGCGCCGGCCGAAACTTCCGGCAGGCCGGGCGACCTCACCCTCCATGCTTGAGGAATTCTTGACAGATCGGCGTTCGCAAACCGAAGAACTGCTCGAACACTACAGCCAGTGGGCCCCTGTCCTGAAAGGACAAGAAGAATTGGCCCTGGGCTTGGGCTTGTTTGAATCGCTCCACCTGCGAGAAGACGGCCACCATCGAACCTCACACTCCATTGACGACCTGATTGCTGAGGTGATCAACCCATGAACCTGCGAACTCAAACCGAACGACTCGAATCAATGCGCGACGAAATCACCGCCTGGATGAAGCAGAAGCGGAGCGAGGTCCCCATCCCGGTCTACGGCAGCGTTGACGTCCGGGATGCAGGTTGGAAGATTGGCGTGGTGGACGCCAACCACTTTCCAGCCGGATTCAACAACGTCTCCAAGGAAAACCTCGTTGAACTCTCGGCCTTGTTCAAGGACCACATCAACCGCACTCACCCCGACTGCTCGTGGGTCCACATCTACCCCGAAAGTCACACCCGCAACCAAGGCTACGTTGAGAACATCGCCACCATCAAGGCCATGATCGAAACGGCAGGGTACATCTGCACGGTGGGTTCGCCTGACCTCAACGGGCTGGAATCCGTTCACGGCATCTCCGGGCCCTTGATGTTGACCGACGTCGCCCTGAACGACGATGATGAATTGACCGTGAACGGGACCAAACCCGACCTCATCTTGCTCAACAACGACCTGACCGATGGCGACATCCCCGGCGTTCAGAGCACCAACATCACCCCGCCGCCCCACATGGGCTGGTACCGAAGGCGGAAGTCTCAGCACTACGAAGCCCTTCGACCGTACATCCTCGAGATGGCCGAACTCATCGACATTGACCCGTGGCATTTGATGCCGGACTGGTTCGTATCCGAAGACAAATGCCTGACTGAAGAGGCATGCCGCATCAAACTTGCAGGGGAAATCGACGACTTCCTCAACGGACTTCGAGAAAAATACCGTTCCCTCGGCATTGAGCGAGAACCCACGGTGGTCATCAAAAACGACAGCGGGACCTACGGCCTTGGCGTGATGATGTTGACCAAAGGCGAGCAAATCCTCAACCTCTCCAACCGGAAAGCGAACAAACTTCGCTACGCCAAGGGAGGAGCAAAAGTGGACAATTTCCTCATCCAAGAAGGGATTCCAACCGCACTGGCCACCGAAGAGGGGGAGACCCTCGAGCCGGTGGTGTACCTGGTGGACGGTGAGGCTGCGTCGTGGTTTTACCGCATCAACGCCAAGAAATCCGACATGGACAACTTGAATTCACCTAGCGCTCGCTTTGAAAACTACGAGGGCAGTGAAAATCCCTACGGCAAGGAAGCACACAGCTGGCACGCACTTGTGGCCGAACTCAGCATGATCGCCATGGGTGCCGAAGCGGCTGCGTGGAAGGCATGAGGGAATTCAACCCGATGCAACAGAATGAAAGCCAGCGGGCCGTGGCCGGAGTATGAGCCAGCGCGTGTGGTTGTACATCACCACCATCGCCGTTGGCTTGTGGATTTCAGCCACGGGGGCTGCAGGTCTTCTTCCGGACAGCATGGCGGAATGGCCGGTCAACCTTTGGTGCTGGGGCGTCTTTGCCTACGTCTACCGAGTAGCCGACCGAAAGGAACGCATCGAGATGCTGACGGTGGTCGCCCTCGCCACCCCGATGGAGCTCTTTTTCTCGGAGGTGTGGCTGATTTACGAATACCAGCGGGACTTCATGCCGCTGTTTGTTCCCGCAGGCCACTATTTTCTGTTTGACCTCGGTCGCCGTGCAGCCCACACGATGCGGGAATCCATGGCCATGCCCGCCCTCATGCCGTTCATTCCCCTCGTGGCCTACGGTGCGTGGACCGGCGGCGACACCTCGGGTGTGGTCATGCTGGTGCTCGTGCTCGCCTTCACGCAGTGGGGGCCTCAACCTCGACTCTACGCCGCCATGGCATGGGCCGCCCTGGCGATGGAACTCTGGGGCACCTACCTCGGGAATTGGACCTGGGCATCGGAAGTCCCGTGGACAGGATTAACGGCGTGGAACCCTCCACTTCTCGTGGGCGCCTTCTACTGTTTTGGCGACCTGCTGGTTAACCTGTGCGTTGCCAAGTTTGAAGGGGAACCTACGCCCGAGGGTTCAGCATGACCGGTGCTGACGAGTTGCGTAAGCGCCGTGAGCAAGAGGCGCTGAAGATTCGCACCGCTCTCAACCGACAACGAGGTGAACAGCGTGCCAACACCAAAGGCGGCGAAGGAACGGTGGCCTTTGTCGAAGAGCGCAAGTGCATCGGGTGCGACCAATGCACCATCGTGTGCGACGACGACGCCATCGAACTCTACCACGTGGACGTGCTCAGCCCGCTCATGTCGGTGGAGAGCAACCGCAAAGCCAAGATCATCCGAGACGCTTGTACAGGTTGCCGACTGTGCGTCCTTGCGTGCCCGACCGACGCCATTACGATGATCGACCGATGAGGTGAACCCCAATGTCAAAGAAAGGAAAAGACCCGACCGCACAACGCTTTGGAGGCGAATTTGGACCGTACCGCAAGGAAGGGACGCAGGGCGTCACACTCTCGACGTTCAAGACCCTCGTTTGGACGTCCAACATTGGCGGCCTTCTGCTCGTCGTGCTCGCCCTCGAGCTGCTCTTCGTTCAGCAGCGCTTCAACTGGGGCTTCCTCGCCCTCGTGCTTGGCGTGGCCGTGGCCCTGTTCCCGTCCAACTACGAGATCGTCGGCATGAACGAAGACGACGACAACGACTGATGCAACGCCACATCAGACGATAGCGAGTGATTGACAGCTCAGGATGCTTATGTCGACCAAGTGAGGGTATGATAATGCACGAATACTGTCACGTTCAGGTTTGATTCAAATTCGGGATTTTCTCTATCGACATGATACAACCTATCTTGCACGTGGATTCCCCAATAATCGACCCCATCGATGGACACGTTCCCAAATTGTGTAGCGTAGTAGGGAGAGCCGCATCTTGAGCGCGTTTCATTTACCCAAATGGAATACGCTTCTTCAGGAATTCCATCAGCAATCAGTTCATCTTTGTCGTATTCAACACCATCGAGCACGACCATGAATTCGTCGTCCACATCAAACTCAGATTGTTCAACGGCAAACAAGACCCCAGTCACATCATCCATTTCGATGGAGTTTATCCTGCTTTCACTTATCGCGGTTAGGTTCAATTCCCCCGACGTGCCGTTTGTCAATTCTTCAAATCGCCTGTCGTGCCCGCTCCAGCATTCCGGTCTCTGTTCGATGCACCCACTGAGCGGTAGGGACATCAGGAGGAAAACCAGCAGGCTGACAGTGGTTCGCATGTACATCCTTCGATGCCTCAATTCGTTAAATTAACGCCGACTTGTTTCATGTCGCTCTCACGAAAAGGACTCTGTTCACCCGACAAGCGGACACACCAATCATTGGGTATCACATCCAATGAGACCTTTGATACCATGCCAAAAGATCCAAGGCTCTGTCATGCATTGGTTTCGTTGTTCTTGTGGCCTCGCTGCAGTCGCCAGGAAATATACGTAAACACCGCAAGAAGGCCTGTCCATACCCCAAGAGCCCTCAATTCAGAGGGGCTGTCTGTTAACTGGTCATCGCAACTCGACGGATTGAGATAGCAAGGATGTGTGAGGTATGAATAAAGATAGAACACGAAAAAGGTTGCAAGAAGGATAAACGCAAGCAAGTTAACGATAAAGATTGGCAGCATTCCTTTTCTTTCCTTGCGCAGGAGGACAATTGCGCCTCCGACCAAGTATGTCGTCGCTGTTGTAAGAACGAGGATTGACACCAAATCGACATAGCCGGTCCAAGCCGTCGCCATGATGAAAAAAAGAGCCAAAGCGACAACGATGAAAAAAAGAGCACCAGCCCTGAGGCTCACGCCAACACCCGATTCTGACATGGCGTGAAATACATGCATCAACTTACAATTTTTATCCTCATGAACTTGTGATATGGGGCAATTGTTCTCATCGTGATGTGAATCAGCTCAGTGATTCGCTTTGACCGAACCCCAGGGTTCGCGATGAACCGATTCACTCGCTTGGCTCTGCTCGGTGGCCATCTCAGGCTTCAGCGGTCTCGCCCAAGGTGGTTTCAGCACCGAGTTGGGCCTTCTGCTCGTTGACTTGGCGAGCGAGGAAGGACACGACGTCGAGAATCTCGATGTCGGCGTAGGCTTCGTCGCCTTCGAACTTCAGGCACTCAAAGTGAGACACACACTTGGGGCAGGAGGTCAACATCGTGTCGGCACCGGTGGCACGGACTTCTTCCATGCGGGTGACGCGGAGGGAGCGAGCGTTCTCGTTGCAGGACATCATGCTGGACACACCGCAGCACATGGCGTCCTCGCCGCTGTGCTCCATCTCAACGATCTCGACGCCCTCAACGGCGTTGATGAGCTCACGAGGCTCGTCGTAGATGCCCATTTGGCGACCGAGACGGCACGGGTCGTGGTAGGTGACCGTCGTGTCGTCGGACTTGAGGTTCATGTCGAAGCCTTGCTCGATGAGGAACTCCGTCGTGTGCATGACCTTGACGTCTTCGAGTTCGTAGTCTCGAGCGAAGGTTCGGAAACACTCGGCACAGGAGGACACGAGGGTGTCAATACCGGACTCGTTGATCTTACGCTGGTTGTAGGCCTTCAATTTCTCAAAGACCTCGTCCAAGCCCTGCCACTTCTGGTCGTGGCCGCAGCACTTGAGGAAGTCTCGACCAAGGTAGGCCACGTCGCTGCCCATCTCCTCAAAGAGGGTGAAGGCTGCAGTCGTGGTGTCGCCGAGGTTCATGTTGCCCTCGTTGACGTGGGAGAAGACCATCTCCTGGTCAAGGTAGTCAACACAGCCGGGGTAGTAGCCGATGTTGGAGGTGATGGGGTAGTCCTCGGTGGCGATGAAGTCAGCATCAGCGGCTTCCTCGGCCTCAGCGTTGAGCACGGCCTGGAGCACGGTGTGAGGGATCTCAGCCTGTGGACCGCCCACGATGAGCGAGCGGCGGATGTCCACGTAGGAGTCGTAGTTCACCAGTTGCGGGCAAGCGTTCGTACACGCCGTACAGGTCAAACACGAGTAGAGCGGCACACCGTCGTCTTCGTTGTTCCACGAGTTGTAGATGATGTTGAGCTTGTCGCCGCCGTTGAACAGGCGGACGGGACAGGCATCGTCGCACAGGTCGCAGCCATAGCACTTGTTCATCTCGAACTCGTAGCCACGGGCCATGTAGCGAAGCAGGACGAAGACCAAGGCACCAAAGGTGACACAAGGGATGAACATGGCGTACGTCAGCTTGGCGTCGAGGGACTTGGGGTTCTGGTGGTAGGTCGGGTTTTCAATGTACGAGAAGGCCGTGCCGCCCAGCGCCATCTCCTCAGCGTTGCTCAGGTTGACCGTGTGGCCTGCGAGGCCAGCAGGGGCGTTCTCGTCCCAGACCAGCAGGGGCTGGTAGCTGGCGATGGTGAACGCCGTCTCGGTCGTGATGCTGTCGTTGAGGGCCAAAGCGCCGCTAACGACCACCTCGTAGGTGTAGTCGTAGGTGCCAACGGCCATCTCAACGGTGGCGCCCTCGCAGTTGGCGAAGGACACGATTTCCTTGCCGCTGGCGTCGGAAACCGTCAAGGTCGTGGCGACCATGGTTTGGGTGGAGACGTCGTTGATCTTTCGCTCGCTGGAACGGAACTCACACGCCAGGTCGGTCGTGATGCCGTCGCTGGTCACCTCTTCGGGGTGGCCTTCAGGGAACAGCGTCGTGTCTTCGGTAATGGTGAAGGAACCGCTGGTGGTGAAACCTTCGCCACCGTTGAACGTGGTGCCGCCCGCTGCAGCGTTAATGCCGTTGGCCGGGTCTTGATGCCCGTTCGCATCGTTGAAATCAGTGATGATGTAGCGAGCGGGCTGGTAGATGTTCCAACCCAGCCACGCCGTCGTCGGCACCACACCGCTTTCCGACCAACCCCGGTCATCGGTGAATTCGTTCACGTCGTGAACGTGGACGTCCGTGGGCTGCGTGCGCATGGCTTCGAGTTCGCCGTAATCCTTGATGGTCAGCAGACCCTTGGCGTCCCAGAACCCTTTGTCGTAGGTGTCGAAGGTGGCCACGGTGGCTGCCGAAGAAAGGATGAGGGCACCAACGAGGAGCTGGCGGCTCTTCGCGACGGTGAAACCCGTGCCCCACGCCTTGATGAGCAAACCACGCCCGATGAAGTAGACACAAATCCACATCAGGACGCCGGTCATGACCCACGGTATCGAGTTGAACACTTCCGCTATCCACGGTTCTCTCGTTCCGCACAACAAATCGCCGTGTGAGTCCAACTTACAGAAGTCGGACCGGTTTTTGCCGTACAGTTCCAAGAAGATGTTGATGGAGAACACCGAGATGAACCAGATGTGCGCCAAATACACAGCACCGGCTGCGGCAAACCATGGGTCTTCCACAGGACGCTTCTCACGGCCACCAAGGAACGGTGGCAAAGCGAGAATGCCCACGGGAATGCCGGTCAGGGCAGCGCCCCACCAAGCAGCGTTCCAGGGGAACATGGGTTGGCCGACGATGTCGCCGATGAAACCGGTGGGCACCACGAATTGCGGGAGGTATTCACCCCAGCGGAGGTAACCGTAGGAGAACAGCACGTACCAGTCAGGGAACACGAACCCGGCTTGGGCGTAGGGGTCGGCTGCACCGTGAAGGGGCGGTGGGATCAGCCAGGCATAGAACAGCAGAATCGAGAGCATCGAGGCGAAGATGATGCTGTCACGCAGCACTTCGTGGGGCCAGAATCCGTGACCCGTACGCGTCCGCTTTCGCTTCTCCTCTGCTTTCTGCAGGTTTTCTTTTTCCTCCATGTACATGGAGGCGACTCTTCCAAAGTTGTCAATCAGTCCCATATTTTTCCCTCCGTATCAATGCGGCTCCGCAATACCTTGCACCCAGACGATGAACAAGTGAATGATGATGAGCGTGGTAACGATGACGGGCAGAATGAACACGTGGATGAAGTACATTCGAGTGACCGTCAACGGCGTCAGTTCAGACCCCGCGAAAAGCAAGGTGGCGATGTACTTCCCGACCAGTGGACTGGAGTTGGCGAGGTTGATGCCGATGATGGCAGCACCGTAGGCAAGGCTGTCCCACGGCAACAGGTAGCCGGAGTAGCCGAACACGATGGTCAAGGCCATGAGGGCCACACCGATGAGCCAGTTGAGCTCACGTGGGTTGCGGTAGGCACCGGTGAAGTAGACGCGGCACATGTGAAGGAACACGCTGGCGACCATGAAGTGGGTCGTCCAGTGGTGAACGGCACGCAAGATGTAGCCAAACGGCAATTGCGTCATGATGTACTGCATGCTGGCGTACGCAGGAGAGGGATCGCCTTCGCCACCGGGGACGTAGTAAATGCCGAGCACCGTTCCCGTGATGACGAGGATGATGAACGAAAGGAAGGAGATGCCACCAAGGCAGTAGAGTGGATACCAGTACCAAATGATGCGCAGTTTGTACTTTTCAGCGTGGGTGAGGGGCATTTGTCGGAGAATGTTCTAGTAGGCGCCCTTCGACATGTTCCAGTAGTCTTGGAGACGGAACCGGGTGTCGAGCCATGAAAAGACCCACAAGAACGAGCGTTCAGCCACACCCATCTTGCCGGTCGATTCGACCGCACGCAGGATGTCGCGTCGAGGCATTTCCTCGTTTTCCTTGCGCAGCGTGAACGCTACGAGCAAGACGAGGAAGGCGATGAAGAACCAAAGAATCCAGAACATTGTCGTCATGTGTTCACCTCAATCGCAATACGTGTACCAGTCGACGTAATCGGGCAAGCCTTCAATGATGCCACCGTTCAGTTGAATGGGAATGATGGGGAGGCCCACCGGAGCAGGACCGCCGGCTCGGCGAATACCTGCGTAGTTGAAGGTGGCACCGTTGGAACGGTTTCGGTTGGTGTTCATCTCGAGTGCCGTGGGGTCAAACCGAGAGGAGTGGCAGATGCAGAACATCTTGGTTCCACCGTCGTCGCCACCACCGGGCGTCCAGGAATCTTCGGTAAAGGAGTTGGACACGAGTTGCCAGCCGGGGATGCAGCACAAGTGGGTGCATCGGCCGAACACCATGACGAGATCGTCGGATGGCATCAAGCGAGGGTCGAGTTCGGCCAAATCTTCGAAGTGGCCGACGTACTTGCCGGTCTCGTCGTAGCCTTCCATGAATTGGAATCGAGCCTTGCCGTTGGACTCAGGTGTCCCGGCATATTTGGAGTGGGCCACGTAGTTCACCACGACAGGAACACCGTTCCACACACCGGCTGCACCGGCCGTACCGGTGGAAGACGCCGCTGCTTCGGCCTCAAAGTCGGCCTTGGTCATGGGCTGAAGGTGTTTGGCACCGTACCATGCTTCGTCTTCGCGACCCTTGGCCCAAAACTGGACAGCGAGGTCGCCACCACCGCCACCGCCGGGCGGGAGGAGGATGGCGGCAAAGCCGAGCATGCCGAGGGAAGCGGTCAACACACCTGCGGCGGTGTTGAACCCGTAGCGAAGGAACTGTCGACGGTTGATGGAGGTCGCACCGACGCCAGCAGCGTCCGCCACATCAGAAGGTGCAGGTTTGAGGTCGTATTCACGTGCCATGATGCATCACCACTTGTACTCCCGCCAGTCCTTGGCGTGTTCTGGAATGAATTTGTTCTGGGCGTGCTTGACGATGATGGTGTCAGGCAGGATGTACTTCAGGTAGATGATGCCGATCATGATAACGGTGGTCATGGTCATGGCGAGGTGGAACGAGAGTTGTTGCTGGTCCCATCCTTTGGCCAGACCGTAAATCATGGAGAAGCTCCAGTAGCAGATCCAAAACAGGCCCCAGGCCAGGAAGAACATCGTCAGGTACGAAGCCCCAGAAGGTGCCAGGGAGGCGCTGACGATGGTGCCGGGCTCAGCGATGTTGAACACACCGTGGTCGATGGCACTCGCCATTTCGTCCTCGGTCAGTTCAGCGCCCTCGAGCGCCGTGCGGGCGTCTGCAACGGCGATGCTGCCGTCAGCCACACCTCGAAGCAGGGTCGTAATCGTATCGTCCATCACTGATCACCTCGTCGCATGAGTTTGTAGCGCAATCGGAGTTGATTGCTGCGTCCTTTGTAGGACGTTGAGAAGCCGTAGCGAAGCAGAAGACCTGCGAAGATGACGACGCCGATCACGGCACCAAACCCGAGGAGACCCAACCAGTGAGCACGGAGTTTGGCTCCCATGTGATGGAGGTCGATACCATGGTGGGCAGGCTCAGGCGGAGCGACGTTGCCATCGCCAGCGAACAGGGTGCGGGTGCCCATGGCAGCCGAGGCTTCGCCGCCTTCGTTCAGGGCGAAGTTAAGCTGATTCCAGCGGTCTTCAACCCCGGGGATTTGGTCGCCGTTGACAGAGTTGCCGACGATCCAGAAGTTCACGGCTCCCGAGCCGGTTTCGGGAGCGGTCCACTCGAAGACCCAAGCACGGTCTTCGGTGGCGGAAGAGGCCTCGGTGTGGGTCAGCGTTTGTTCGTCAACCGTTCCGTCAATTTCCCAGTTTTGCGCCACATCACTGGCCAGCGTGCCGAGCGAAACTCGCATCGAGAAGCCAGCCGTGTAGGTGCCCGTGGCAGGTGGGCCGCCGATGAGTTGCAGGTGAAGCGGGTAGGTTTCGCCAGCGATGTAGGCGAACGGAACGTCGACGAGAATCACCTGAACGGCGTTATCAGCCACTTCGTTGTGGCAGAGGCAGCCGGACTTGGCCACGTCGTCGATGTCGACTTGACCGGTGGAGCCTTGGTGAGATTGAGGGCCGCCAATGCCGCCGTGGTAGGAAGAGGCGAGGGTGGGGAGAAGCAGCAAAATCCCCACCAGCGTCAACAGCGCGGTGCGGGACGTGAGAGAAGATTTGTGCATGGCCTCACCCTTACATCTAATCCGACCTGTAAGGACTCCTTAAACATTGCCAGCAAAACACCACTTCAGGTGCGGCGCAGTGTTGCGTTTTTTGAGAGATTTTGACCCCCTGAATTATCACCTGATTTCCCAACCAAACAACCGAGAGAAGGATTCTTGTGTTTCAGCCGGTTCCTCGGGCTGAGCACCATGGGAAATTACGCCTTTGAGAACACCTACAATCTCACCAGCGACCAGTTGGAGCGATTGGACGAAGCAGAGGATTTGATGCTCAAAGGAGCATTGGGCAAGGCAGAGACCATGCTGCTGGCCATGCTTGAGGAAGACACGGAGTGTATACCGGTGTTGTCGAACCTTGGCCACCTCTACGGCCGACATCTCTCGGAATTCAAGACGGCCGTCGAGTACTATGACCGAGTGTTGTGCATTGAACCCGACAACGCTTGGGCCCGAGACGCTCGTCGGAGGTACCTCCGCTACGTCGAGGATTGACGCACACCAAAGTTCATTGAGATGCAACATTCAGTAGGCGCCATGGACTCCTCCAACATTCTCGTGGCTGGAGTCGGCGGCATCGGTTGTTCGTGGGCCAAACAGGCGCATGTGAAGTGTCGCGGGAGCGCACATCTGGTCTTGATCGACGCCGATGATTCAAGTTTCACCACCGGCGAGGACGTCCATGTGTTGCGGCTCGGGCACGCCCTCGACAGCGTCGGCTGTGCCGCGTTGCCGCCGCTGGCAGAACAGCGCATGCGAGGCTTGAGCACCCTTACCAACCAGATGCTGAATTCGACCGAACTTGTGATCCTCCTCACCGGCCTTGGCGGAGGCGTGGGCACCGGTGCGGCACACGAATTTGCAAGGCAGGCACGGCAGTCAGGCGCCATCGTCTTGGCCGTCGCCGCCCTGCCGTTTGAGCATCAATCGACCCGAATGGACATCGCCATGGAAGGACTGGAACGTCTTGAGAAAACCGCTCACGTCACGGTGCGCCTTTCCCTCGACCGCCTGGCTCGGCAGGCGAGGGAACGCGGCCAACTCTGGCAGATGGGAGCCGAATGGATCGAAGACCTCGTCGACGGATTGGTGAGAACCCTGATGCGAATGGGTCTGCTCAATCTCGACCTCATGGATTTACGAGCAATTGTGGATCAAAACGGGGAAGCGACGATGCTGGTGGGTGTTGGGCGTCCAGACGATCCTCGGGGCATCCTTGAAGCGGCCCTCAAAGCGCCGCTGGCAGCCATGGATGTTGCAGGTGCCAAAGGGTGTTTGATTCAGGTCGAGGGCGGGCTTGGTATGACCATCGG
>JAYYDY010000072.1:0-5243 GCA_036160375.1 Thermoplasmatota archaeon
CGATGAGCGCATCCAACAAATGACCCTCACCATGACCGATTTGGAAGCCGCACTGCAAGACCGTACGGCTGAACTACGAGAGTTGGAAGACCAGCGAAGCTCGATGGAACACGAGTTGCATTCCGCCCGCCGAAGCGAGCGTACCCGAGAAGTGGTAGGTCGCGTCTTTGCCGATTCCCTCTCCCTCGTGCGCAGCCACGAGAGTCGAGAGCTCAAGCGTGAGTTGTACGCCAACGCCCCAGATGTGGAGCGAACCATCAAGGCACCAACAGCCGATGATATGGCGAAACTCGCCGAAGGTGAAGAAATGGTGCTCGAAACTGAGGAAACTGAATTGGAACCCGGTATGGAAGTTGACGGCGTTCGACCGCCTTCCCCCGGTGGTACCGGCGACCCTGTGGTCTTTGAAGACGAAGACGAAGGTTGAGTCAAGCCGAACAGGCTTGCACGAGGCCAAGCAATCGCTCACGAAGTTCATCCATTGACGATGCATCCTCGGTGATGGTGCCGGTCACAATCCAATCAGCACCCGCCTGAACAGCGCGCTGGACGTCTTCAGGTGTGCGCAAACCGCCACCAACCAGCAAAGTCAGCCCAGTAACCGACGCGGCTTTCTCAATGAGGTCAGGATGTACGGGTGCCGACGCCCCGCTTCCTGCCTCGAGATAGAGCAGGGAGAAGCCGTACATCTTTGCACACAAGGCGTAAGCGTGAACCAAGTCGCCATCATCTGGTTGAATCAAATCAGCGCCGCCAACCTCTCCAACGCGTCCGCCGGGAGCACACACAACATAGCCTGTGGGCAGGGCCTCGACACCAAAACGGTGGATATAGGGGGCGCCTCGAACCTGTTCTCCAACCAAAAATTCCCGCTTAGTTGAATTCATGAGCATCATGAACGTGATGGCATCGGCAGCGGGGGAGAGTGCATGAGCACCACCTGGAAACAACACGACCGGGATGTCCCATTGATGCTCGTCGCCCGTTGGGTCCTGGCTTGCGGCGAACATCCGCAATTCAAACGCTTCTTGAATGGCCGTGCAGGTCGCGTGCACCACATCATCGGGTGTATCGGTTGAGCCCCCGACAAAGATCATCGCAGAACCGCATTCAACGGCGAGCATGGCGCGCTGGGCGGCAACATCTGCTGATTGCTTGGCCGGGTCGATGAGGGTGATGTGGCGGGCGCCGGTGGTTGGACGTCGAACCTTTTCCAGCACCGTGGATTCACCGATATTCATGAGGCTCACCTCAAGGTCAGTGAGGAAAGGGCATAGGGCTTACGCCCAACACGAAGGAGTGCGAGGCTTCTCAAGGGTTCACCTGTTGGCAGGGTCATGGGCGAAGAGGGGCCATTCCGTCGCCTGTTGAATTACATGCGGCCTCATCGCAAAACTGTCAGGCTTGCAGCCTTTTGTTCGGTGTTCAACAAATTCTGGGACTTGGCGCCCCCGCTCCTCATCGGTTTAGCGGTGGATGTTGTTGTGCTGCGAGAAGATTCCATTCTGGCTGGCGCGGGCGTGGTGGACCCTTGGCATCAATTGGTCCTGCTTTCAGCCTTGACGTTCATCATCTGGGGGTTGGAATCCTTGTTCGAATACTTCTACGGTGTCCTGTGGCGCAACCTCGCTCAAACCGTGCAGCACGAGTTGCGGTTGGACACGTTTGACCACGTTCAGCAACAGGGCATGGTGTGGTTTGACGAACGACAAAAAGGAGACATTCTCGCCATTCTCAACGACGACATCAATCAACTCGAACGGTTCTTGGACAAAGGGGCCAACGACCTGTTGCAGGTCAGCACCACGGTCGTCGTGGTGGGTGCTGTGTTTTTGCTCATCTCTTGGGAGGTGGCGCTCTTTGCTGTTCTCCCCATTCCGCTCATCGTTTGGGGTTCGTTTCGCTACCAGCGAAGCCTTGAGCCACGCTATGCCAAGGTTCGCCATGCTGCAGGCCAGATGAACGCTCTCTTGGAAAACGACCTCTCGGGCATGTCAACCGTTCAGTCCTTCACCGCTGAGGCGAACGAATTGCGCAGGGTTGAGGCGTTGAGCAACGCCTACAGGGACGCAAACCGTGAAGCCATCCGGTTGTCAGCTGCCTTCACACCGTTGATTCGGATGGCCATCCTCGTGGGCTTTACGGCCACGCTCTTGCTCGGCGGTTGGTTTACCCTTGAGGGTACCATGGCGGTCGGTGCCTATTCCGTGCTCGTCTTCATGACCCAGCGTTTGCTATGGCCGCTGACGCGCCTCGGTGAGACCTTTGATCTCTACCAGCGGGCGATGGCATCCTCGACCCGCGTTTTGGACGTCTTGGCTTCCCCCGTGGAGTTACAACAAGGTGATTTTGTCCCTGAAGGTGAAGAGAAAACGGCAGATTTGAGTTTTGAAAATGTCTCTTTTGGATACGCTGGTCGAGAGAAATTGTTTGACGACCTGTCGCTGACGTTTGAACATGGGAAAACCACGGGCGTTGTCGGCTCAACCGGGGCTGGAAAGACCACGCTCGTTCGGCTCCTCTTAAGATTCGCAGAACCCCAGGACGGACGCATTTTGTGGTGTGAACAACCCTTGGATGCATGGAAGCTGCATGCCCTGCGTTCATCCATTGGCCTGGTTGACCAACACATCACGCTCTTCCCAACCACCATCATGGAAAATATACGATACGGTAAGCCTACTGCGACGGACGAGGAAGTCATCAATGCAGCCGAAGTGGCGGAGGCCTCGTCCTTCGTTGGCGACCTGCCCGATGGTTGGGAGACCATGGTCGGTGAAGGGGGACATCGTCTATCCGGGGGTCAACGCCAACGCGTGGCCATTGCTCGTGCTGTTCTCAAGGACGCTCCGTTGCTCATTCTCGACGAAGCGACCTCAGCGGTTGACAACGAAACCGAAGCTGCACTTCAGCGGTCTATTCAGCGTATTTCTCAAGGGAGAACCGCTATCGTGATCGCCCATCGTCTCTCGACCGTTCGACACGCCAACCGTATTTTGGTGCTCGAAAACGGAGCCGTGGTCGAAGACGGTACGCATGACGAGTTGGTTGAGATGGGTGGGGTGTACGCTCGATTATGGTCAGTTCAGACCGGAGATGTATAAGAACCGTTAGAAACACCGCGCGAAACTTAGCAAAAATACACCCATTTAAGTACTCAATTGAAAAGTCGTCGGTTTGAGAACCATGAAATCTGAAAAATTCTCAAAGACAACGAGCCTGCTTTTGATCGCCACACTTGCCCTCGCAATGGCCGGAACGGTCAGCGCGGCGGAAATCGTCGACCCGTCGGCGAAGTACGCTGATGACACCCTTGGTCTCATCACGTTCTTCCTCTTCTTCGTCGGCTACATTTCCATGGGTGCTGCCTTTGTCTTCTTCATGGCAGAGCGCAACTCCGTTGCACCACAGTACCGCACGACCATGACCATCTCGGCCTTGATCGTCGGTATTGCCGCTTTCCACTACTACTACATGCGTGGCGTGTACACCGACCTCGGTACCGTCTCTATCGAGTACCGATACATGGACTGGATCATCACCGTTCCGTTGATGGCCCTCAAGTTCCCTTCCCTGGTGGGTAAGGACGCCATCACCGACGAAAAGTTCGCCGGTCTCGGCTTCACCGGCATCTGTTTCACGGGTGCTCTCATCATGATTGGATTCGGCTACCTCGGCGAATCTGGTGCTATCTCAGGCATCGCTGGTCTCGTCCTCGGTGGCGTTGGCTGGGCCATGATCATCGTGGCTACCGGTACGCCTTGGTCCTCCGGCAAGGGTGTTGACAACAGCAAGATTGCACCAGAACTCATGTGGAGTACCAACGCTCTGCGCTGGTTCATCTGCGTCGGCTGGATTATCTACCCACTCGGCTACTTGTTCAACCCAACCGCTGACATTCTGCCCGACGCTGTCGACGCTGAAATCATGGCCATCCTCTACAACATCGCTGACATGATCAACAAGATCGGATTCGGTGTCGTCGCCTGGATGGGTGCCAAGAAGGCTACCGAAGCCATCGCAGCCGCTGAGTGAAATCAACACGGTTCTCCAACCCCCCCGAAGCGAGGTGGCTCAGGCCGCCTCGCTTCCTTTGGGAACGAGTAATCGCTGACTCATTCTGCCGCACAAGATGCTACGGATCGAAACGTCTCATCCACGCCTCAAGTGTGAATGAGGGGCGTCGACGATACCACCAAGCTCCTGTTATCGCCCAAGCCGTTGTGTACACCACAACGACAAAAACGGTCAACGCAGGACTCCAGTGGTACACCTCGTCAGAGGCATGGAACAGAGCAAAGGGAAGGAAGTGGAGCACGTACACGGTCAACGAAACCCGACCAAGGTCGGCAACCCGATGCACCAATGAGAAGCGCTCTGCACCCCACCATAACAGGCTCACTCCCGTAAGCGCAGCCACCAAAAACGGCGCGTTTGCAGGGAAGAACGTCAACGCTGCGTCGCCTGTTGGGAGTGCCCATTGACGTCCTGTTTGGATGGTCTGGATCAGAACAAGAACTGAGATAGCCAAACCAAGGAAGAATGTGGTTCGAAGCCATCCATGTCGCTCCTGCTCGTCCTGCAGGAATGCAACGGTGGCACCAAACCAAGCGAACACCACCCAGGGGAACACAGGGTACAGGCCTGTGAGGAAAAGATGGTAGACAAGAGTGAGTGCTGATTCCGTGGAAACACGGGCGGCCCACTGCGAAGGCCCTTGCACATTAACAAACAACAACGTCAAACAACAGACGATGGAAAGGGCGAGGAAAAAGTTCCGACCGAGTGGATTTCCTCGTTGCTGAACAGTTCTCCAACACGGCTCAAGCAAAACGAGTGTACCCATCAGGGAAAGCACCCCCGGCGTCCAGGGCTCGAAGAGATGGGGGGCGCTCATGTTGACAACAAGTTGACAGAAGAAAAGGAAAGCCGCTCTCCACAAGCGCTTTTTGGTCGTGAGTGGTTTTTGCGCCATACCCCACCCAAGGAGGGCGATGAAAAGTGGTGCTGCAAGACCTCCTGCGGCTGACACAAGGACGCCGAGTCCCATCCACAAACCGGTGAGTTCGGGCTCCCAAGTTGCTGCAGCGTGAACGAGAATCATCAGAAGAACGGCCAAACCACGAAGACCGTCAATGTGAATGAGGCGTCCTTTTCTTTCCATGCTTGACACTCAGGACCGCTGTTTCACGTATTCAACGGCGTTGCGGAAAAGTTGCAAGCCCTCGCCTTCCCATCCATCC
>JAYYDY010000073.1:0-3887 GCA_036160375.1 Thermoplasmatota archaeon
ACGCTTCGGTCGTGTGTGCCTGACGACCTTCTTGACGTCTGGAGTTCGACCACCTTACGGCACAGTGGGACTTCGATCCATCATGAACGAGATGCTGCGATGATGGCGTGGCTAAAGGCAAAGGCGTTCATTCCTCACTGCTGAGCGCTGCTTGTTCACGTGCGTACTCGCGCATGTCTTCCACTTCATCCAGCTCGTCCACGATTTCCTCACCGATCAATGTCTCAAAGACGTCCTCCAGTGTAACGGCACCCTCGGTTCCGCCGAATTCATTGGTCACCAAGGCGAAATGTTGCTTCGATTCGAGGAAGTGGTCCAAGGCTTCCTCGACGCTTTGCTCCAGTCGGATACGGGTGATGGGTTGCATCAAATCGTTCATCGTCGCTCCATGCTCGTCGTTGGAGGACGCACGAAGAATTCGAGCTCGGAGGACGAGACCGAGCACATCATCCGTCCCTTCGCCGAGGACCGGCATGCGCGAAAACCGAAGGACAGGCATGGATTCGGTCACCTCCAACACCGTTGCGTCGGCGTTGACGGTTTGCATCACGGTCCTGGGCGTCATGACGTCCTTCACCATGATGTCTCGGAGGCGCAGCAGGTTGTGGATGATGGCTTCTTCATCTTCGTTAAGGACGCCACGCTCCTCGCCCAAATCTGCCAGTGCAGCGACATCATCACGTGAAACAAGGTTCAGCTCGCCCTTCGGCAGAATGCGCTTGAGGATCTGAATCGGAACGATGAGGACGGTCATGGACCACACCACAATCCGCAACAGTGACCCGCACGGGCGGGCCAATTGTTTCCAATACGCTGCCCCAATCGTCTTGGGAACAATTTCGGAAAGCAACAACATGGCCAACGTCAGCAATATGGATGCCAGCGTCAGGGCCCCATCGCCGTAGATGAGCTGCACCTGCGATCCCACGCCAGCAGCCCCCATGGTGTGAGAGATGGTGTTTAGCGTGAGAATGGCGGTCAGGGGCCCAACAGCGTCGTCTTCCTTGAGGGCCGCCCACAATTCTCCGGTCTTGCTTCCATTATTTTTCTCCACGGCCACCCAGGTCTGCGTGACGGAGAGGACGACTGCCTCGAGGATTGAACAAAGGAAGGAGATGCCTAAAGCGATGACGACATAGAAGGTCAGCAGGCGGACGTCCCCTGTCCCTGTGGCGTTTATGGCGGGACCGGCCGCCGCGAGCGCTTCGAGCACCATGATGTGGAGAGCCCCTGTCAGAGACGTTCCTTGCAGAGGTTCAATGCTCATCAACATGACGGAACGTGATGGCCTCAAGAAGGCCTAAGTGATGTGGCCATGAGCCGCGGACCGATGGATGCTTCCGAGCACGTGTTGATCTGTGTGGCGTGGCCCTATGCCAATGGGCCACTCCATCTTGGTCACGTGGCCGGATGCTATCTCCCACCTGACATTCAATACAGGTACGAACGCGCCAAAGGGCGGAAAGTGCTGATGGTGTCAGGCTCTGATGAACATGGAACCCCCATCACGGTCAGCGCGGAGCGGGAAGGCATTTCTCCGCAGGACGTGGTGAACCGGTTTCATGCCGTCAACACGCAAGCGCTCTCGGATCTGGGGTGCGCGTGGTTTGAGCACGTCGATCGCCGGGGCGTGGAATTTGGTGGAGCCCTCTTCAATCGGACCAGCGACCCCGCCCACGCTGATCGTGTTCAAGCCAATGTCTTGCGTTTGGATGAAGCCGGATTGTTTGAACGCCGTTCGACGCCTCAGTTCTTCGAGGTTCACGAAGACGGTGGCCGCTTCCTCCCAGACCGGTATGTGGAGGGCACCTGTCCGGCATGTGGCGCAGACGATGCCCGCGGAGATCAATGCGACACGTGTGGGGCCACGTACGAATCCGTCGAGTTGACCAACCCTCGCTCCAAGATGAACCCTGAACGCCAGATTGAGGTCAGGGAAACCGAGCATCTGTTCTATCGGCTCGATGCCTTCCAAGGTGCCTTGGAATCCTTTGCTGCCCACTCCTCCAAACAATGGAAGTCCAATGTCCGGGCCATGACAAAGCAGTGGTTGGACATGGGCCTGCGCCCACGAGCCGTGACGCGTGATCTTGAGTGGGGGATTCCCGTTCCCTTTGCGGACGAAGATTGGGAAGGAAAGTGCGTCTACGTCTGGTTTGAAGCCGTTCAAGGATACCTGACGTGCGCTCAGATTTGGGCAGAACGGCATGCGAATGAACATCAACTTGGAGAAGAGGCCTGGAGATCGTGGTGGTGCGTCGATGAGCACGGAAACAGCCCAAGGCATCTGTACTTCTTGGGCAAGGACAACATCCCATTCCATACGGTCATTTGGCCTGCCATTTTGCTTGGGTTGAACATGAGCAAGCGTGGTGTGGATGACCCAGCGTTGCCTCAAGCGGGGGACCTCGCGCTCCCACACGATGTGCCAGCCATGGAGTACCTGATGCTGAGCGGTGGCCAATTTTCCAAGTCAAGGAAGCATGCAGTGTGGCTTCCGTCCTTCCTTGAACATCACGATCCTGACACGCTTCGATATTACTTGTCCATCAACATGCCCGAGAATCACGACACGGACTTCACGTGGGAAGACTTTGTCGAGAAAATAAACTCTGAACTGATTGCCGCATTTGGCAATTTTGCTCACCGTGTGCTGACCCTCACCGTGAAGTTGCGCCAAGCTGGCCTTGGCGAACTGGCGGATTGGGATCGGCCAGAGGCATGGTCGGAGGACGTAAAAGCGTGGCATGCTCAACACGACGCAGTCGGGGAATCGCTTGAACGCCACCGGTTCAAAGAAGCCTTGCGCGGCGTGATGAACATCGCTCAGCAAGGAAACGGCGTGGTCCAACGGGCTGCACCTTGGGTTGCCCTGAAACCGGACGCGGATGAAACGGTCAGGGCCCAATCGTTCGCGGGTCTTGCCTTGGCTGCACGCATGCTGAAAGGCATCGCCATCACCATCCAACCCTTCCTGCCCGCAGCGGCACAGCGTCTTTGGTCCATGCAAGGGCATTCTGGAGACGTCAGTGAGGTGTCATGGGATGAAGCGGTCAACATGACGCCGACGATATCGGCCTCGACCGATCAACCCGTACCCCTCTTTGCGCGCCTGGACCTCAAGGTTATCCTTGAGCGTGAAGGGAAGGTGGCCGAAACAGCACCAGAGACCACCGAGCCGTCGGTCGGTGGCGTCAAAGGAAGTCGACGGGACAAGAAAAAGGAGACGAAAGACATGGAACGAGAAGGAATCAGCACGATTGACTTCGATCAATTCGTGGCCGTTGACATGCGGATTGCGACGGTGACCTCAGTGGAAGAGCATCCAAACGCTGACCGTCTATGGGTGGTTGAATTGGACGATGGAACTGCAGAGGGTCGAACAATTTGCGCTGGGCTTCGTGACATCTACTCGGCGGAGGATTTGTTGGGCCTCCAAGTCGTTGTTGTCGCAAATCTTGCCCCGCGAAAGCTTCGCGGCGTGATGAGTGAAGGCATGATGTTGGCCGCCGACGATGAGGACGGGTGTGTCCGTCTCCTCACCGTGAGCGACGCAATCAGCAACGGGTCTCGCGTGCGATGATCACAGGCGCGAGCGGACCGCGTCCATGCATGCTCGTCCAAGGTTCCGAATGTCTTCTTCCATCTTTGGAAGCGCGGCACGCATCGAAGTTCCCATGCTTTCAGGCAGGGCATTCAGGTTAATCTGAACGTTAAACACGGCCCCTTTGGCTGCGGCCGTGGCCATCAGAGATGCCACGCCCGCATCGCTCGCAGCGTTGCTGTTTCCACGTTCAGCCATCGCGAGCACGTGGGGCAGCAACCCACATGCCTGCTCTGCCGTTTCGAACGGCACCTCGGCAGCTCCTAGCGTTGCGGCACGAATT
>JAYYDY010000074.1:0-7871 GCA_036160375.1 Thermoplasmatota archaeon
GGCCGTCCAGGCCCAGAAACTTGCACCCGAGGGCGCTTTTGACGTCTACGACCAGCTCGGCAAGGTCATTTCTGAAACCAACGTGGCAAACCACCGCGACGCGACCGTCTACGTGGGCGTGGCCAAGGTGGCAGGGGGCGCATTCAAGTCCGCCTCGCTCAGCAAGTTGAAACGTTCCGAGTACCCCTCCATGCGCCACATCAATCAGCATTCCACCAATTCCACAATCGGGGCCTTTGTGGTGAACCTCCCCGGAGTGTACTCCCACCAGAATCGTACGCAGGTCATGTACACGCTGCTGGTCGATGCTCGGGATTTCCCCAACCTTCCAACGGCATATGTGCTGACGCCGGCCTGTGCGGACATCGCTCATGCCAACATCTACCAAAGCAATTCCTTCTCCATCGCTCCAGGGCGAGAGCTCTGTGCGGTTTGTATCGGACCCCAGTTCTCTCGCATTGAATGGCCAGAGAACTGGCAGAATGCAAAGGTCAGCGGCGATGTCAAAATGGGCATTTTCCTTGATCAGGTAAGGATGGTTCTGAACAACCCAAACACCGATGATCCAGCACGAGAGGTGTGAACACATGACCATGCGACATTTGCGTCAGTTGGGTCTTCTCAACCAACCAAGGTTGGCTCAATTGAGGGTGCTTGTTTCAGGCGAAGCCGACGAAGTGGCCGATGTGTTGGTGATGCTGGATCAACTTGGCGTTGGCCAGGCAGGTGGTTCCATCGGGATTCAGTTGACCGGTGAAGACAACCCAGAAGCGGTGTTTTGGAAACTCGCTTACCCCGAACACACTCGCATTCAAGACTTGCTGTTGGCGCAATCGTCACTTTACGCGACGGCCCCCACCGGTCAACCATCGGAGGGTTGGGACGTTCACCTCTCATTCAATGGACCTTCGACACCAAACTTGCTCACGGTCTGGGGTGCAGTTTCCGGTCCGAGGGCAGCCGTCTCAATGACGCCGCTGACTCCAACCCCTGAGGCTGATGGGTCCGTGCCCCATCCACTCACACCAGCCCTGCGCGTTGCGTGTGTCGCTGCGATGATTGAACGCATGCTCGATGAGGTGGCACTTCGAAACGCCGTGCCCATCAGCGATGCATGGGTCACCATCACGTGCCGCATTGAGACGACCGACGAGGAAGAAGCGCGTGCGAAGGTCTCGAGTTCTGGCGGTATGCCGCTTTCCATGACGCCGACGACGGATGGTTTGGCCACGCTCGCTCGGATTCGTCTTCCTTACCCACTCCCACTCAACCCGTACGAACACCTTGAGGTGCGAACCGACGGCAACGAAAACCTGCCAGAACTGGTCGACATCGGTCTCGTCCCCTGGGACGCCCCTGCTCACCCCCTCGACGTTCCGTTTACCGTCGAACCTACGAACATGGTCATGCTGGGTGTAGGTGGTCTTGGAAGTTGGAGCGCACCTCTGATGATGGAACAGGTGCCTGGGGGCGCCTTTCACGTGGTCGACGGGGACACTACCATCGAATTGCACAACCTCAATCGCCAGGTGCTGTACAACTATCAACACATTGGCAAGGCCAAGGCGGACGTGGCCGGTGAGCGACTGAAGCAACTCAACACCGATGTTGACATTCACATTCATCCGGAGCACTTGCTTCCCATGCATGTAGAGGAGAGTCTGGAAGACGAAATGGGCGACGCCATGCCCATGGCTTCGTTTGACCTCGATGAAGGGGCGTGTGAGAGCGCACTGCCGGAGGCCATTTCGACGAGCACCCTGTTCTTTGGTTGCTTGGACAACATGCGAGCTCGAACGCTTCTCAACGAAGCAGCGCTCCATCAAAACGGTGTCATGATCAACGGTGGAAGCGAATCGGTTCACGGCATTGTTGAGCGACTCAGCAACGACGAAGGGTGCATGGTGTGTCGCTACGGCGACGAGGCCGCTCGTGAAGAAGAGGTCATTTCCTGCACCGAAGAAGGTGCTCGCCCCGTCGCTTCTATCGTCACCACCACCGCATGGGCCGGTGCCATAATGGCCGTGTTCGGCCTGATTGAAGCCTCGCTTCACGCAGGAATTGCACTACCACGCCTTCAATGGCACCAAGGCTCGGTTGTCCGGAGCGATGTGTCTTCGAAGCCGCCTTGGATGAGTGAACCGTGCCTGCGTCATATTTGACAGAATTTGAGTTGATGAATGAGCCAGTGGGATGAGAACCGTGATTGAACTAACCTGCCAAGCCAACGCCAACATCGGAGAAAACAAGGTCGCCATCGCCTTTGAGGACTGTGCGCCCAACGGCCTTCGAGCCGGATCGCCTATCATGGTGGTCGGCAACACGAAGACCGTTGCACAAATTGTCGTTAACGAAGGCGCTGATCCCGGTCAAGTTCTGATGGGCGCCACCATGCGGCTCAATGCCAACGTGAACGAGGGCGAGACCGTTCGCCTGCGCCCGCTGCCCGCTCAAGCCATGCAGCGTATCCGCTTCCAACCACTGGTTGGCGACCTCGATGACGAAACCTTCAACGCAGCTATCCGTAGCCTGAGGGATGTCTATGTCTGCAAGGACTCCCGCTTTGTGGTCAACATCAACGGTGAACCAGTTGAACTCTGCGCTACCAAGGTGAAGCCAGAGCACGGGTGGTTGGTCGAGGAGACGACGATTGATGCACGAAACAAGGTGGTTCGTCGACGAGGAGCCAACATTCCCACGGTTTCCTTCGCCGATATCGGAGGGCTCGATGACACCATCGAGGAGATCAAGGAAATCGCCATCGTTCCGCTCATCCACCCTGAAGTGTACCAAAAGGCCGGTCAAGACCCGCCAAAGGGCATCCTGCTGTACGGTCCCCCTGGTGTGGGCAAGACCCTGCTGGCCAAGGCGCTCGCTCGTGAAGCCCAATGCAATTTCATCAACATCAACGGCCCTGAATTGTTCATGGGTACCTATGGAGACTCGGAGCGAAAGCTGCGAGATATCTTCGCCCAAGCCAAAAAGGAAGCACCGACGGTCATCTTCATCGACGAAATTGACGCCATCGCAGGGTCCCGAAAGGACAACAAGGGCCAACTGGAGAAGCGGATTCTCACCCAATTACTGACCGAACTGGACGGCTTTGAAGAGCGCGGCCAGGTACTGGTCGTGGGCTCCACCAACATCATGGAATCCATCGACGACGCGCTGCTTCGAGCAGGTCGGTTTGACCGACGCATCCACGTCCCTTACCCCGACATCGAAGGCCGGGAACACATCCTCTCCATCCACTCCGCCACCATGCCTCTCGAGCCTGAGTTCAGCTTGAACGCGTGGGCAAAGCAGACCAACGGCTACACTGGAGCCGACCTGGCGAACCTTTGCCGACATGCAGCCGTCCTGGCGATGCATCGTGTCTACGGCATCGAGCGACTGATGCAACCCGAGGAGCTCTCGGAGGACGAGCTGACCGAACTGGAAATTTCCGATGAGGACTTTGAACTGGCGATGGATCGTGCTACGCCCTTCCAGGTTGAACTTCGCCGACCCACCAACATGGGCTTCCACGACATGGACGACATCATCGGCCACGAAAACGCGAAGGTGGAACTCAAGGAGCACCTTGTTGCACCCATTCAGCACAAGGACATGTTCGAATCCATGGGGCTCAACTGCAACGGTGGTGTCATCCTTCACGGTCCGCCAGGAACCGGGAAAACGATGCTCGGAAAGGCGGTTGCCAGCCTTTCCGGTGTTCAATTCATGGCCGTTTCCGGCCCAGAACTGCTCTCCAAGTGGGTTGGAGAATCCGAACGTGCGGTCCGGAAGCTTTTCCAGCGAGCCCAAGAGGCTGCCCCAGTGGTCCTCTTCTTCGATGAATTTGATGCGCTGGGTCGCCAGCGAGACGGCGGAGATTCCTCGGCGCACTCCAACTCGGTGGTCGCCCAATTGCTGACCCTGATGGACGGTCTTGGCTCCAACGAGGACATCTATCTGATGGCCTCAACCAACCAACTCGACCTGGTCGACCGTGCTTTCCTCCGTCCAGGACGGTTTGACCGGGCGATTTACGTCGGTCCACTTGAAAAGCAACACTTCCGCGACTTCTTCGTGAACGAAACCAAGGATTGCCTGTCGGATGTTTCTGGGGATGAATGGACGGCGTTCATCAAGCAGCTGGTGGACGAGGCGACCGGTGCAGATCTGCACGGCTTGGTCAACACCGCCAAGCGAAACTCGGTTTCACGCGCCATTGCCCACGGGCAGAACATGGCCGTGCTCGAACACCGAGACTTCGTCGCTTCACTCGCTGCAGTGCCGCATCTTTTCTCCGGCTACGCCCGGGACCTTCCTGAGGCTGAGGTGTGGGACGATGAAAGCAACGATGAGGACGATGATTGGGTGGTACCATGAGCGACCGATTTTCTCGACAGCGCGGCCTGGTTCGACAGGATGCCGTGAGGCAACTCGCCGTGTCGCTTCAGGTTGATAGTTTTCCAGAGGCCTTCCTTGAGGCGATGAAAACCCTCGGTGAACAACTCGGTGCACCAGAGATTGTTGATGACCCATCGCCCATTTCGGCCAATGGTTTCCACATTGAGTGGGCGCCAACCGCCAAGCAAGAACCGAATCTCCACTGTCTTCATGTCTGCTACGGGACGGATGGAATTTTCCTCGATGGTTCGTCCGCAGGTGAACCGGTTCATGCTGTTTTCGAGCCAGCTATAGCGACGGTTGCCGCATGTTTGGTGTGGAGTGAAATTCTACGCCGCAGCGATGCCTATCAGCCCATTGAAATTCCCAAAGTTTCGGTGTCGGTGAACGTTCGAGTCAACGAAAATTCTCTTCGAAATTATGTTCCATCGCTCAAATTTTCCTTGGACGGTCACTCTGTCTATCCGAACGTTCGCCAGGCCAACGACGGCACCATGCACAAGCGGGTCCTTCTGCGACTGGATGACGACGACCCTCTGGTTCACGACCTCATTAGGAAATTGAATGTTCAGCTTCCCGGACATGAGGTTGAACCTCGAAGCCCCACCCTTCCTCTCTCGCTGCCTAAATTGAACAGGCAACTTTCCGGCCACTTGAGCATCGTCGGCGCCGGAGGTTTAGGGACGTGGTGCCTCCACACGCTGGTTGAAGGACTGAAGCATGCCGAGAAGGCGGATGTGCACTTTCTCGTCTTTGACAAGGATTTGGAGATTGAAGAGCACAACCTGAATCGTCAGGTGATTTACGGGCCTGAAGATGTCGGTTCGACCAAAATCGCCGCGACTCGACGATGGCTGGAACAACGACTGCCTGACGCACACGTGGAGACGGTGTACGAATTGACCGACGCCATGGCTCACCCTGCAGAAGAGGCGAGCGACGACGGCCTTAACCTCGATGACCTGTTTGAATCTGAGCCTGCGCCCAACGTGGTGGAGGACGAGACGCTGAGCGTACAACACACCATTGAACAACTCACTTCGACGGACATGATCCTAGGTTGCTTGGATGCCATGCGTCCTCGGGTGCTCGCCAACTGCATCGCAGCCATGCAGGGTGTTCCCTACATCAACGGGGGCGTAGCCGCCCTGGAAGGTGCCTATCATCAATTCACCAACCACTCGCTGATTGAAATGTACGGTCCTGGAGCTGCACGAGACACGACCGTCATGTCTTGTCAAGAAGACGGGGCCGTGCCGCTTTCCTCCATCGTGCTGACCAACGCCTTTGTCGGCGCCTTCCAAGCGCTGGCTGCCCTTCAACGTCTGTCGGGCCACCCTTCGTCGTGCATTCAATCGGCCTACTGGAATGCGTATGAAAACGAAGTTCAGGTTCAGCAAGGCGCTGAACATCCAGTTCAAAGCGCATCTGTCGATGCATTGAGCCACGCCCTTTGGCCTGAGGAGGCGATGTCGTGAGGTTGACCCATCACCTTCCGGTACTCCGTTCAACCAAATGGGTAACGGCGGTCAGGTGCAACTGCGACCGCACCGTGTACATTCATTCCAGCCTTTACCGCTGGTTGTCCCAAACGTGCAGTGATTTTTCACTCCCCCGTTGCCAATGCGGTGAGGTGCTTCTCACCGTGAACCATGCTCCCGAGGTGCCCGCCGTATGATCTTTCAATCACCCAAACTCCTAGGCACTGATCTTCGAATGCTCTACATCTGTCAAGAATGACATATCTAAATCCACTGAAGACGCAGAAAAGATGCGAAGAACGCAAACCAAACGGAGATGAAGAAGATGAGGACGATTCCATTGTATGTCATCGATGTCTGGCAGCAAAATCGGGTCTATTCGATCGTTGCTCCTGCCGATCAACCACTCTTGGAAGCGGTCAAGAATTTCGCCTACACCACCTTCGGCTATCTCAATTTCCCTCTCGAGATTTACGACTCCTCGGGTTGTGTCATTTCATCAAAAAAAGTCAGCGGTTTTTTTGGAGAAACGATCTATGTCGGTGCTCGCCGAATTGAGTGCGGTGGTGGTGACCATCATCAGATGCCGTGAAATTAGAATGAATAGAGGAGATGAAGAAGATGAACAACATGATTCCACTGACGATTGCCAACACCCTTGACCAGAGCACGAAGAAGCGCGTTGAAGTCGCAGCCAATCAAACGGTGAAAGAAGCCGTGCGCCAAAACAATCCGACGCCACTTGACACATTTGACGTCTACGATGGGGATGGCAAGGTGATTTCAAACGAGCAAACTGCCGACCATCGAGATGCAACCCTCTATGTGGGTGTTGAAAAGGTAATTGGAGGGGGCGTTCCTCGACAACGGCTGGGTGAATTGCAGATTGAATACCCCTCGATTCAACCGGTCAAGCAGTGGACCGACCGAAAGCAAGCAAAGATGTTCCTGGTTCGATTCCCGTCCAACGGTCGAACGCAAAGTGGATTTTGGGAGATCGTGATTCACTGCCCGAATGCAGGTTCGGCCCTCATGCACGCCTACGTACTGAATTTCGATGAAATCATTCTACCGCCGAGTGTTTCACTGTTTGCAAATCCACCCTCTGTTGGTTATGCCCGAGGAGCTGGAAACGGGTTTATCCCGGGTTCCTCTACCACGCGTGGACATTGGGTGTGTCATGGGCGCATCATGCCGCATCTCCAGCGCCTCGGGAGCGATCCTGTGGTACGGGTTGGTGCCTACATCAACCATATCCAGAATTTGCTCAATTCCTGATCCATCAGATTGGCACTCCTGTTCATGTGAGGGCCGTGCAGGATTCGTAAAATTTGACAGAATCTAACCCAATGAAGGCGTAGGTAAAGTGAGAACAAGCGAACGCGCACAAAAGCACGAGGAACGAAAACGAACATAAGGATCAGGAGATGGAGAATATGGCCAAGTACAACAAGAGAATCATGAACCACCACAAGCGAAACCACAACGGGCGTCAGCGCGCTCGCAAGAACGACGTTCCAAAGCACGTTGATACTACGTACTACCGACCGTGTGGTTGCCGTCCGGAAGACGTTCCAGCTCGAAACAAGGCCATTGCGCACGCCATTCGTATGTCGCGCCCAACCATGGAGTGGAGCGCCACCCTCGGTCGCTGGGTCCCCCACGTTGCCAAGCACATCAAGCGCCGCTTTGGGCGCTGCATGCGTCACTTCGACCTCGAACGGGATATGAATCCCGACGCGTCCACCCTCGCAGGAGCGGCTGCCTGAGGTGTCAAAATTGACACAAAAAGGAGATCTCAACCCGCATGAAGACTGAGAAACGGAGCAACACCGAACAAAACGAAAGAAAACGAGGAGATGAAAAAATGCAGAACAACATGATCCCACTGACCGTCGCCAACACCCTTGACCAAACCACCAAGCAACGCATCGAGGCGAAGCCAAACCAGACCCTCAAGCAGGCCGTCCAGGCCCAGAAACTTGCACCCGAGGG
>JAYYDY010000075.1:0-10319 GCA_036160375.1 Thermoplasmatota archaeon
GCCAGCGTAGCCGGTGTGCATTTGGTCGCCTGGTCCAGGGATGGTTCCGTAAACACGGCAAAGGTCCGTGGTACCTGCACCGATATCGATGACGAGGGTGTGGGTGATCATGTCGAGAGCGTAAGCAACGGCGAACGGCTCGGAGATGATCATGGCGGAGTTGACGGAGCCTGCAGCGGCGTCAAAGATGGCGGTCTTGTCAACGTGGCTGGCTTCTGCAGGTGCACCGATGACGGCGACCACACGGTCGTATTCCTCAGGGTCGGAAAGACCGATGAGGTGGGTGATGAAGTGGGCGATGAACTCTCGGTCCTCGGGGGTGTCCTTGATGACACCGAGTTCGAGGGGGCGGAAAAGGTTCAGCGCCAATCGGTTCTTGAGGGCCTCGTTGCCAAACAGCACGTCTCGCTTCAGGAAGTTGCGAGCGATGGGGTCCTTGGGCGTACCAATGACCGTCAATTCTTCCACTTCGTGACTGTCAGAGGAGACCATCACCGAGCGGAAGGTTCCCAAGTCGATTCCAATATACAACACGTCTTTTGCCATAGGCGTAACCGTCTTTGGGATACCGCTTCACTTTATGAAGAGTGCCCACATTCATGATAGAAGAAATTTTGAGAATCGTAAAATCCTTCTTCTATAGACCAGATAGTATGTAAGAACTTTTTTGCTCAGCACCATGCTTCGCAAGCATGGCAATACCACGCCGCGTGTTCGGGATACAACTCTGCCATGCCACCACAACTCGTGCATTCTTTGAGCGTGTTCTCACCGCAAATATCCATGACCATCTGGATGTGATAGGCCTCGTCGATGTTTAGTTGCTCTCGCATGGCCCAAAGAAGTTGGTCCTCGCTGGGAGAAATGATGCCGTCCTCAAGGACCATCTCAACGACGTTTCGGTAATCTTGGATGGTGGAAAAATCTCGGTGGTCCAAGACAACACCCCCCTTTTCCGCCACGATGTCGGTACCACCGGGGTCGTCGACGAAGATAACGAAGGAAGCAGCGTTCAACGAATCATCACGGAGTTCAAACGAAATGCGTGTCCCCTCAAGGTTCGCGTAGACCAGTCGAGAGGAGCGGTTGATCACGTTCGTGATGGAACGGGCCGTGGTCTCAGCGTTTGGACCACGCTTCCACCCCGTTGGGCTACGCTCATTGTAGGCATAGAACTCGGTTCCCTTCCCAGGGTATTCAAGTCGAATCTCTTCACCACCATCAAAGCCGTTGGAAACGATGGTGATGGCGGCGACTTCCGTTGACAGGATGTTGTCGTCGTCGTCAAAACTGATCATCAGCGGTTTTCGTTCTTCAGCCGCAGCGTTGTAGTGACCCTGCATCCCACTCATCCACTTGTCCTCAAGTCGCTTCAGCGATTGCTCTTGCTCACCGGACAAGTTCTTGTTGATACCCAGAACGTTAGCAAGCTCGCCCGAGGCCATTTCCTGCTTGAATTGTTCAATCATTTCAGCGTCGCGTCGATGGGTTGGAGGAGCAGGCCGCTTCTTGGAGTCCTTGTAGTTGGGGTCAGCCCATTCATGACCGCATGAACCGCATTGGAGATAGCCCGCCATGGTGGATTCCTGAGCGTTGCCTCCACACCGAGGACAATCGCCTCCTTCGGTGTAAGCGAGGTTGTCACGTGCTTCCTCTCGGCCCTTTCTCAATCCACCAAAACCTGCCATGATTGGCTGGTGAACTTTGCTTTCTATGAATGCTTTGTTAGTCAGCGATGGACCGAGCTTTGAGGCCGTAGCGAATGAATCCCTCTTGGCCGTACAGTCGCCGGAACACCAACTCCATTCGGGCATCCATGGCCAGTTCGGAGGATTCATCGTCCACCGTCAAAAACACACCTTTTGGACCGTCATCCAACTGCAGGAACACCGTGCTGACCCCGCCCAAAATCGGGGCTCGAAGCGAGAATTCCGATGGAGCGCCTGCCGCGGAAAGCGTTGTCCACGACTGAACCGTACCGGTGCGCTGGAGGCGGTGTTCAGAAGAGACGTTTCCATCCACGAGATGAGAAAAGCGTGGAGGCCAAACAACGCCCTCCTCCATCGACTGGCCGAGGAGCGAAAGCCGGGACATCGCTGCTTCTTCGTATTGTGCTCGAGAAACATAGGCTCCTTGGCTCACATGCGTAGCCGTGAGTTCAGCCTCCCATGCGGCCTCGAGGGCATCGTTGAACTCAGCATCAACCTCAACCTCAACGTCAAGCGCAGTCAATTCCACCTCAGCATCGTTCTTGGCAATGACAACGGTGGCTTCGTCGCTCATGAGCACGTCCCAAGCTGCTTCGCCATCCGCTTCTTCAGCATGGACATCGATGCCTGTGGCGATGGAAAGGCTTTGCCCGTCAATGCCCTCTGGAATCGACACAGATGAAATCGATTCGTGTTGAAGCCGATGAAGAAGCCCAGCTACGGCAAGGGTGGTCGCATCGCTGTCGGCGCCGAAGACCCTTGCCCCGTTGAGGACAAAGGGTGACTGAACTACGAGGAAATCGTCGTGGACGTCCACGAGGTAGCCCATCCAAACTTCGGCGGTCATGAACGGTCCCTCCCAAAAACATGGACGGCGCACGTTGCACCCGAACCGCCGACATTGTGCGTTAAGGCGGTTTCAGCATCCCGAACTTGTCGGTTTGACGACACCTGTCCCCGCAATTGCTTGAACACTTCAACCACCTGACCCGTGCCAGTCGCTCCGAGCGGATGGCCCTTCGATTTCAGACCCCCACTGGCGTTCACCGTGGTCGTGCCTTCGTTCAAACGGCCCTCACCGTTTCGAGCAAAAACGCCGCCCTCACCTCTTCCCGTCAAACCGAGGTCCTCTGTAGCCAGGACCTCAGCGATGGTGAAACAGTCGTGAACTTCAGCCAAATCAATGTGGCGAGCGTCAACTCCGGCCATGGCGTAGGCTTTGCTGGAGGCTTCCCTGGTAGCTTTGAGTTGCGTGATGGTGGGGCGGTCGTGAAGTGCCAGATGGTCAGAAGCAGCGCCCGAACCTCGAACCCAAACCGGCGTATCGGTGAGTTTCTTGGCGACATGATCGGCAGCGAGGACCACGCACGACGCCCCGTCAGAAGTTGGGCAGCAGTCGTAGAGCGTTAACGGATCTGCGACCATGAAGCCCCCGGCCGCCTTTTCAAAACTCACCTCTTTCTGGATGTGAGCGTCAGCGTTCATGGAGCCATGGAAGTGATTTTTCACGCTCACGTGAACCAAATCATCGTGGGTGGCGTCAAATTCGTGAAAGTACCGGCGAGCCATCAAAGCATACGTTCCGGGGAAGGTGAGGCCTGCGAGGCGTTCCCATTCCGTATCACCCGAAACACCCAGCCAGTAGCGCTTGCGTTCAGGGGTCAGGTCGTTCATTTTCTCAATGCCACCGGCAACCACAACATCGGCCTGACCGCTTTTGATGGCCATCCACGCATCTCTAAACGCAAAACCGGAGGAAGCACACGCATTCTCAACCCGGCGAACCGAGATGCCGTCCATGGCAGAATGTTCGGTCAGGAGTGCCGCTGTGTTCCCGAGTTGGGAACCACCGAACGCAATGCTGCCGATGAAGGCCTCATCAATGATGGACGGTTCAAAATCACCATCTACGCTTGCAAAGGCCTTGGCTGCGGCTTCAGCCCACATGCCTTTGAGCCCCGATGCATGATTTCCGTACTTGGTTTGCCCGGCCCCGACGACGGCGACATCCACCATGCACCGTGGAGGAGGACGAGGCATTTCATACCCGCGCTTGGTTGGAAATCAAAGGACCTTCTTTCCAAGCCTCAACCTCCCGTAGGGTTCTTGAACAGGTCGCACCCGCATGGACTTCATGCTACGCCAATGCAGAAGCCACGGACATTTTTCAGGCACGAACTGCCCTGTTTGCAACGATGAAGGGAAATTCATCATGAGCGACCGAGAAGCCAATTCCCTCGGCCGCATCCTTGCGTTGGTCCTGCGACACGCTCCAGAGAAATTCAACGTCGACATGGACATCAACGGATGGGTCAACACCCGCGAACTCTCCGAAGCCATTGGAAACCAGCGACGCCACTACCACTGGTTGCGCGGATGGCACTTCGAAGCCATTGCCAACGCCGACGAGAAGGGTCGCTACCAGGTCGAAAACGGCATGATTCGAGCCACCTACGGCCACTCGATCGAACTGGACCTTGACCTTCCAACCGATGACATTCCCGAAGCCTTGTACTACCCGTGCGAATCAGGAGATGTAGAGACCTTGCTTGAGTACGGAATCACAGCAGGCGACCGCAAGAACGTCCACTTGTCCCGCTCCATTCAAAATGCCATGGAAGCCGGCCACGTGCGAATTGACCGCCCAATCATCCTCGAAATCGATACCACCCGCGCCATCGCCGACGGTCACACAATCTACCGAGCGGGGACCACGGTCTTCCTCACAGACGAAGTTCCAGGCGAGTACCTCTACAAGATTGATGAAGACGATCCAATCATTGTCGAAATCATCGAGCAATGGGAACTCGAAGAAGAAGAAGAGTGAGACGTCACTGTTCGGCGCCGCACGCCGGGCAAAAAGGCAAATCTGGCTCAAGCACGGCGTTGCATGTCTTGCAGTGGTCGTGCCCGGAAAGCAAGGCTTCGACCTTCTTGGGTGCTGGAGGTTGTGACATGGGTGATTCCGCTTCGACGAGTCGAATGGGGTCAATCCCGTGGCGTTGGAGTTCCTCAACCCTGTTCTTGTAGATGATAGCCTCTTGAATGGCCGATTCCAACTGCCAGAGCCGTTGTTCCCGTTCCTTGCGGTCGGCAATGGTGCGAGCTTCCTCAACACAAACTTGCAGATGGCGCATAAAGGCCTCAACCGTTGGTTCCTCGCCCATGACGCTTTCACACGACCCGTGCCTCATGAAACCTTGCCATCCTCTTCAAACGGTAGAATCATGATTCTTCGCCCCGTGGTTGGGTCATGCGTGAGCGTGTCGTCATCAAATGGGGAGGCGGGCTCATCACCAACAAGGACCGAATGAAATCTGTTCGTTCCGAAATCATTGACCACCTTGCTGACCAACTCGAAAGTTGTGTGTCCGCAGGGGTCGATGTGGTGCTCGTTCACGGTGCAGGCTCATTCGGCCATTTGAAAGCCAAAACCTACCGGTTGGCCGAGGGCCGGTGTTCGCTGGACGAGGTACCAAATGAGATGACGCAGGATGAAGCCGTTGCGGCCGTGCGAGAAGACATGATGGAACTCAATCAGCATGTCTTGGATGCACTGACCAAGTACGATGTGTCTGCTGTCTCGCTCTCGCCCCATCGTTGGGCACGCAACACCGGGATGGAATTTGAGGGAGATCTATCGATGTTTGCCGCCGCACCGCAGGGCATTGTCATGGTGACCCACGGCGACGTTGTGGATTGTGACGGAGCGGCTGAGTTTGGTATTCTCTCAGGCGACGATTTGGTCTACAGACTGGCAACTGAACTACCCGGCGTGAAACGACTGGTGTTCGCCATGGGTGGTGTTGAGGGCGTTCTTTCGTCCCCGCCGACCGGTGAAAACGACGAGGAGCGATTGATGCCCACTCTCTCGCTGGAGGATGCCTTCGAGGGTGAACACGCTGCCCACATGGACGTGACGGGTGGCATTGGCCTCAAGGTGGCTCGTGGCTTTGCAGCGGCAACGCATGGAGTTGAGGTGCATCTTGTCAGCGGCGAGATGGACCATCGAGTCCGAGATGCATGCCTTGGCAAGCCGGTTCGTGGAACGGTTTTGATGCCTTGATGGTGCAGAGAACTCTTCATGTAGCCTCCGCGACTCCAACAAGGCGGTGAACACATGGCAGGGTATGGAATCAACGATGTCCCGCATGTTGAATTGAACCCCGACGAAATGGCCGCACTCAATGCTGCCGACCAATCACAAGCCTCGTTGATGGCAGAGGCCGTGATTCAAGTCGCTGAGGATGACACCGTCATCGGGCCGATGTCAAAACTTGAGACACACCAAGGATCTGGTCATTTTCACCGAGCGTTCAGCGTCCTGTTGTTCAACACCAACGGAGAGATGCTCCTCCAACAACGGTCATCCGACAAGGTCACCTTCCCCAGCGTTTGGGCGAACGCTTGTTGCTCCCATCCACTTCACAGCCCTGAAGAAATGGAAGAAAACAACGCCATGGGTGTCAAGCGAGCCGCGATCCGCAAACTCGAGCAAGAACTCGGCATTGACCCGTCCACCATCTCAACCGACGACATGACGTTCATGTCCAAAATGCGATACGCTGCTCGGATGAACAGCGAATGGATTGAACGAGAAGTGGACCACATCATCGTGATGTGCGCTGATGTTGAGCTTGCACCCAACCCGAACGAGGTCGCCAATACCATGTGGGTTTCGCAAGAAGAACTCGAAGCTATGCTTCTCGAAGAGCGCCCGCCCGAAGAAGCAATTGCACCTTGGTTCCGATGCATCGCGGCTCGCGTGATGCAGCCCACCTGGTGGACATCGTACAACGACCAGAAGGCCTTGGCTGACCTGGCCGACGACCTGATTCACGACATGGGTGACATCACCTACATGCTTCCAGGCGCAGAAGGGGCTGACCTCCTCACCGCCATCATGGAAGTGAAACCACTCATTGAGCAACGCATTGAAACCAGCCTTCGTGCATCCCGTCATGAACGGTTGGGCAACGCCATGATGCACCTCATCGAAGGCGGAGGAAAGCGGATGCGAGCCACCTTACCTTGGCTGGTTGGCAAGGCGGTCGGCGACACGCACTCCGGACTCTTCGACATCGGTGCTGCCATCGAAACCGTGCACAATTTCACACTGGTCCACGATGACATCATGGACGACGATGAGATACGGCGGGGCCGAAACGCTGTTCACATTGAATACGGTCTACCGACCGCTATTAATGCGGGCGACGCCATGCTGGCCATTGCGTTTGAGCGACTGGTTCAGGCTGAAAACTTGGAACCTGAAGATGTTGCACCCTTGGTTAATCGTATCGCCTGGATGGTTCGCAGGGTCAGTGAAGGACAGCAACTGGACATTGAATTTGAGGACCGCCTCGAAGTTTCAGAGGAAGACTATCTCGAGATGATTGAAGGGAAAACAGCCGTGATGTTCTGGATTTGCGCTGAAATCGGTGCACGAATTTCGGGAGCGGACGAAGAAGTCATCCAACTCATGGCCGATTGGGGCAAGGCGCTCGGACTCTGTTTCCAACTCATGGATGATGTCATTGACGTGCTCTCCGATTCAGAAACGTTGGGGAAGCCCGCTGGTTCGGACATCGCTCAAGGAAAGCGGACGTTGATGATTATCCATGCGCTTCGACAGCCCGACGGACCGGTCAAGGAGCGTTTGTTGGCCGTGTTGGGCAAGGGTGAATCGGTGGAACCCGATGCACTGGCTGACGGCTTGGCAGCCCTTGCCGAATTGGGATCGGTCGATTATGCGCGCACCATGGCCGAGGACTTTCACCGTCAGGCCCATGCTTGCCTGGACCGACTTGAGGACAACCCAGCCTTGCGGGCGCTTAGAGAACTCACGGATTTCCAACTGGCCCGCCTTCATTGATGATCTTCATATCATCGCCCACGGTAATGCTTCCTTCACGAATGACTCGAGCATACCAACGGGTCTGGCCTTCGGTTTTCCGATGGCTCAACCGGTTGAAGTCCCCCTTGGTAAACGAGGCTTTGATCGTCTTGCATGGAGGAGCGTCGCTGGTGATGCACAGTTTCACCTCACCGAGTTCGAGCACCGTACCCACCATCAAATCGCCAGGATGGGTTCCACCGAGCAACACATTCTCGCCGGTGCTCCCGGGTGAGATCGGATGGCCTTCGGCCTGAAGGAATTCCAACACATGTTGTTCAAGGATGGAGACGGCTTTCTGCGGACCACCATGGTGCTTGCGATCGTTCTGTTTGTCACCAATGCAACCGTCTCGATGAACCTCCAGCGTATCAACTGGGTGCTTCGGAACACCCCCCTCGGGGTTCACGTGGAGCCCAAGGACGACTCCCGTCATGGGTCAACCTCAATCGGCGTAGTACGATTCGGGGTTGGGCTCGGGCTTCAGACCCTTGCGCTGGCGGATTTCCCCGACGACCTTGTCAAAGAGTTGCGGTGGGAGAATCTCGAAACCAAGGTTTTCCGTGTTCCAAACGGCTCGTCCCTGCGATGCAGCACGGATGTCGTTTGAGAACCCGAAGGTTTCAGCGATGGGGATGACGCCAACGACGGTGGTGACAGCGCCTTCCGAAGGCATGTCTTCGATGATACCACGGCGGGTGGTGACTTCACGTGTCACTTGTCCCAACCAGTCATTAGGCACCGAGATGAAGGCCTTCTGCATGGGCTCGAGGAGCACCGTCTTGGCTCGCATCATAGCACCCTTGATGCCGTTTCGCACGGCAGGGATGGTCTGTGCAGGTCCACGGTGAATGGCGTCCTCGTGGAGCTTGGCGTCAACGAGTCGAACGTACATTCCCTGAACAGGTTCGTCAGCGATGGGTCCCTTGACACACACTTCGTTGAAGGCTTCAATGATGAGTTCACGGGTTTCGTGAAGGTTCTGAATACCCTTGGTGTCGTTCACGAGCACGTTGGTGCCGTTAATGGCGTAGATTTTGCGCATCGTGTCCTTGTCCATGCCGTATTCGCCGAACTTGTTGCCGACTTCCTTGGCATCGCTGCTTCGGACCGGCCCATCACCGAGTTCACCTGCTCGCAGAGCTGCGACGACCTCAGCAGGGAGCGCTTCGATCTCAAACATGAATCGGTTGTGGCGGTTGGGGGACTTGCCCTCAAACGAGTTGCCTCGGTTCGAGCCCTGAATACCTTCGCGGTAGACAACAATGGGTGGGCTCACCTTGACCTTGATGTTCTGTTCTTCTTCAATGCGGTAGACGGTGATTTCCAAGTGGAGTTCACCCATGCCAGCGAGCAGTGCTTCACCGGTCTCTTGGTTGGTGGTGACCTGAAGCGACGCGTCGGCCTTGGCCAGCGAGCGAAGAGCGTCAATGAACTTGGGCAAGTCCTTCATGCTCTTGGGTTCGACAGCAACGGTGACGACCGGGTCAGAGTAGTGGCGAATGGCTTCGAAGGGCGTGAAGTCCTTGTCGCGAGACAAGGTCACACCTGCTGCAGCAGAGCGGATACCGGTGACGGCAGCGATGTTCCCTGCAACGACTTTGGGCACGGTGATACGGTCGCCACCGACCATCATGGCCACTTGCTGGACACGCTCCGGTTTGGCAGCACCAATGGCGTAGACCGATTCACCTTGATTGATGGCACCGGAATACACACGGCCCACAGCCACTTCACCGGCGTGCGGGTCCATCCAAATCTTGGTGACCATCATGGCGAGTTCGGCATTAGGGTCGCAGTTGATCATGGCTTGACCGATGTCCGATTCCAGGTCGCCCGTCCAAATGTTCGGGATACGGTACTTTTGGGCGTCAATGGGACCGGGGAGCTTGGTGACCGCCATGTCCAGCAACACTTCGTGAACGGGTGCTTTCTGGGCGAGCGTCTTCTGGTCTTCGTTGTTACAGTACTCGAAAATTTCCTTGAACGAAATGCCAGACTTGGCCATGTAGGGCACGGTGATGCCCCAGTTGTGGTAGGCGGAGCCGAAGGCGACCGTACCGTCTTGGACGGACACCTGCCATGCCTTGCCCATACCTTCGGGAGCGAACTGCTTGATCAGCTTGTTGACCTTCTTGATGGTCTCCGTAAAGCGAGCCATCATGTCTTCGGGCGTGACCTGCAATTCGTTGATGAGGCGGTCGACCTTGTTGATGAAGAGAACCGGCTTGACCTTCTCCTTCAGTGCTTGGCGAACCACGGTTTCGGTTTGAGGCATGGGGCCCTCAACCGCACAGGCGAGAATGAAACAACCGTCGACAGCGCGCATGGCACGAGTGACGTCGCCACCGAAGTCAACGTGGCCAGGGGTGTCGATGAGGTTGATGAGGTAATCCGTGCCTTCCACGGCGTGGACCATGGAAGCCGAAGCAGCGTTGATGGTGATGCCACGAGCGGATTCTTGCTCGTCAAAGTCGAGCACACGGGCTGCGCCGGCGAGTTCGTTCGACATCATTCCGGCACCGGCGATGAGGTTGTCAGAGAGCGTGGTCTTTCCGTGGTCAATGTGCGCAGCGATGCACAAGTTCCTGATTTGAGGAAGAACGTGCATGACTTCTGTGGCCTTCTTGATGTTGTCTTCTTTGCGTCCCATGGTTACCACCGTGTTCTCGTTGCTTCGCCCACTGAAAAGGGGTTCTTAAGTGCCTCGCAGGAGA
>JAYYDY010000076.1:0-28360 GCA_036160375.1 Thermoplasmatota archaeon
TCTTCAATCGCACGGCCAAGTGATGCATCCGATTCCGTGAACGAGAGAATTTCATGGTCGCTCAATCCGGGTGTGTCGATCTTTCCCACGACAGAGCGAATTTCATGGAGCAATGCCAACGGGCGCGGAACAGCACTTGTCTGCATGGGTCTTATTCTTCCGAGGTATCCTTTGAACATTGGCCTCTTTCGACGATTGCATGACCTGTTTGCGACATCATAATGATGCGTTTAGAATACCGAGGTAATACCATGCGAATACATATACGAGGAGTTTTAGGGGAAACCATGCCGAAGGTGTCCTTGGACATGCCACAAGAACTGGTGAACGATTTGAGGATTCATGTGGGTGATGAGAAGAAATTCGTCAGTCTGGCAGATGCCATTCGTACCGCTTGCAGGAAATTGCTCGACCAACTGGATTCCATTGATTTGATGCATGGACGGAGGGATTCACAATGACCACCAAAGAAGAAGCACACGAAGCCGTACGAACCTTGCTCGCTTACCTCGAAGGGCCTGATGCAGTATCAAGAGAAGGTTTGCTTGAGACACCCACGCGTGTCATTGAATCATGGGACGAAATTTTTGCAGGATACAGCATGGATGCAAGCGACCTGCTACAAGCCACGTTCAATGCGGAAGGATACGACGGCATTGTGCTGCTTCGCAACATTGAATTTACTTCAACGTGCGAACACCACCTGCAACCGTTTCGAGGTCGAGCCCATGTCGGCTACATTCCTGTTGAGCGCATCGTGGGCATCAGCAAGCTGGCAAGGATCCTCGAATTGCATGCGCGACGCTTGCAAAATCAAGAGCGTATTACAAAGGGCATCGCAGATGACCTCGTCAGGGAACTTCAGCCCCTCGGAGCTGCGGTCATCATTGAAGCCGCCCATGGATGTATGCAATGCCGTGGGGTCGCTAAACAGCAGGCCATCATGACGACTTCAGCCATGCGCGGTGTTTTCTTTGACCGGCCAGAAGCGCGGGCAGAACTCATGCAGCTCATTCAACAACCAAACCTGTGAGGCAGAGCAATGTTCGATGATTCGTGTGGGCGAGCAGGGGGTGAGTTCGTGGATGACCCAACAGATCTCGCTACGATGTACAACATCGTCGAGATCTTTCACTCGGTTCAAGGCGAGGGGTTTAGAAGCGGCATCCCGCACGTGTTTATCCGATTTGGGCGTTGCAATCTACGATGTGAGTGGTGCGATACCGACTTCGATACCTACCATGAAATGTCGGTGATTGACATCCTAGGTGAAGTCCTCAAATTTGATTGTAAGAACATTATTTTTACCGGAGGGGAGCCGATGTTGAACGATTTGTGGCCTCTTGCGCGTCCCTTAAAGCGACGAGGTTACCATCTCTCAGTTGAGTCCAACGGCACTGTGGAAGTGCCGGATGGATTGCTCGACTGGATCTGCATCTCTCCAAAAGACCAGATGTACCCAAAGGTGGCCATCAAACAACGCACTGGTGATGAACTCAAATGCGTCTATGTGGGCCAACCATTGTCCATCTATGACGAGTTGAAAAAGGGCTTTGACCACCTCTTCCTCCAGCCGTGTTATGATGAGCACGAAAGTGTAGAGAAAAACGGGCGTTCATTTGGCATCACCGAAGGAGTGGTAAAGGACAATCCCGAGTGGAGGCTTTCACTTCAAACGCATAAATGGATGGGAATTCTATGAAAAATCCAACCAGCAACATCGCGGTTATGGCCCTCAGCGGTGGCATGGATTCGACATCCCTGCTGCTTCATCTCCTAAGCAAAGGGTACGAAGTCACGGCCATATCGTTCAACTACGGACAAAAGCATGTGCTTGAACTGGAGAGGGCATCATCGTTGATCGCCTACCTCGGCGAGCACAACATCGAGGTTCGACACCACATCGCAGACCTCACCTCTGCCACCGCACTGTTCGAGAGCCATCTACTGCAGTCTGGTGACGAAGTCCCACGAGGTCATTACGAAGAGGACAACATGAAAGCAACCGTTGTACCCAACAGAAACGCTCTGTTCTCTTCACTGCTTTACGGGACGGCACTTTCTACTGCGAATGCCAGGGAATCACCGGTTGAAGTGGTCCTGGGCGTCCACAGCGGCGACCACGCCATCTACCCTGATTGCAGACCCGAGTTTTACCAAGCGCTTGAACACGCATTTGCTATCGGAAACTGGGACAGCGAGCGTGTGAATTTCACGCTCCCTTACCTCCATTCCGACAAAACCGGTATCCTCAGAGACGCCGAACTGGCCATCGAATCGCTCGGCTTGGATTTTGACGAAGTCTTTGGGCGCACGTTAACATCCTATCAGCCCGATGCAGAGGGTCGCTCGGATGGTGCAACAGGCTCGGATGTTGAACGCATCCTCGCTTTCAACGCCATCGGAAGAATTGACCCCGTCGAATACACCAAACCGTGGCAGGAAGTCCTTCAGAATGCATTGGAAATTGAACGCAATCACAGAGACCGGGACTACAAAGAGCGATTGACAGACCTCCAGTATTACGTGACTCGACAAGCGGGAACAGAGCGAGCCTTCACAGGCGAGTATTGGAATGAGAAGCGAGCAGGTGACTATCGGTGCATCTGTTGCTCTACCCTCCTGTTTACATCGACCATGAAATTCGATTCCGGATGCGGATGGCCATCCTTTCACACGGAACACACCGATGCCAACATTCTCCGCGTTGAAGATCACTCTCACGGAATGCATCGAATCGAGGTCCGATGCAGTTCGTGCGATGCCCACCTGGGGCACGTGTTCAACGACGGACCCGCTGCGTACGGTGGTGAACGCTATTGCATCAATTCAGCCTCCATGGTGTTTGAAGTACAGGAAGGTGAACAAGCATGACGACAACGATTCGAAGATATGTAGAGACGGACACCGGGCACAGGGTGCCAAACCACAAATCAAAGTGCAGACACCTCCACGGTCACCGTTATCGGTTTGAAGCGGAAATTGAGGGGGATGTGGTGAACGTTTCGGGCGTTTCAGAGGAAGGCATGCTCATGGACTTCTCCGATGTCAGCAGCATCCTCATGGAGCACGTGCACGATGTTATTGACCATGCTTTTGTTGTGTATGCGGACGATGCAGATGCCATTGCAGCCTGTCAGCAGATGGGTGATTCACACCGAACGGTGATTGTGCCGTTTATCCCAACGGCTGAAAACCTTGCAAAGTGGGCGTTTGATGCCGTCGCCCCCCACATCACCTCGGCGTATGGTAATCGCCTCCGATTGGTCGCAATGCACTGCAGGGAGACCCCAAAATCCGTGGCTACATGGCGTCCGGTTCTACCGTAACTTACGCCGGTGTTCCTTTCGCCATGAATCGTCGCCAGCGGCAAATTCCATCGCAGTGGTTGCCTCAACAAGGGCACCGATCAACCGTGTTGACTCTTCGGTGCTCGGGGAACCTTTCAACAGGGTTCGTTTGAGGGTTTGCTCAACGGAGGAGCGACGAGCTTCTGAGGTTCCAGTCGCAGCAGAAAATTGCTCGATGGCTTTGATCAACATTTCACGTACTTTTGGCTCAAGGGATGGTTCGAGCGGGACAATGTCGGGCAATCCGGGATCAACACCTTGCCGCTCGAGGACTCGAGATCGGTGGACCTCGTACAGGACAGCGTTCACGGCATGACTGAGGTTGGCAATCGGGTATCCTTCCCATGTAGGAAGCGTGACAAAGAAATCGCATTGCTCAAGGTCTGAAGTCGAGAGCCCTTTGCCCTCTTCGCCAAACACAACCGCAACGCGCCCACCTGTTTGAGCCAAACGCTCAACCATGTCCCATGGAAACAGGAAATGACGGAAGAGGGTTTTTTCACCTACCTCTCGCTTCCCAGAAGTCCCCACGACAGCCGAGCAATCCGACGTTGCATCTTGAATGGTGTCGTGGACGCTGAGTTCATCGAGGAGTCGAGATGCATGCTTCGCTCGTGCTCGTGTCTCGCCGTCCGTGGGGGAGCAACGAGGTTGGACCAAACGCAGATCATCAAACCCATAGTTCAGCATGCTGCGGCAGATGGCCCCGAGATTACCCGGGTGCGTGACACCAACAAGAACAACGGTGAGGGCGAACGGCCCCGTTGGAAGTGGAATGTCTTGACGTTCGCCCATGGTTTATTCACTCTCCTCCCTCAGAAAAGCGGCGATCCAGCGTGGGTCGCATGACTGATACAGGAAGAAGAGAAAACCGCCGTGTTCGCGATCAGCCATGACCAGTGAGCGTTTCCGAAGATTGTGCTGCTGGCGAAGATGGAGAATCAAGCGTTCGAGTTCTTCCTGATCTTCTCCGTGGACACTGACCGGTTGACGGTCCCAGTCAACCCAAATCGGCACGCAAACACCATCAATCGGTGCGGCGTTGTCGGTAGCGAGTGACGTAGCCTGCAATCCAGTTGCGGAGCTTCTTCGATGAAACATCGGTGAGTTCAGACACCATGAGCTTGTTGTGGTCGAAGTCATCGGTGAACTTCTCACCGTGTTCCTCACAGAGGCGAATGGCTCGGATTTTGATAAAACTTGGACGAATGTTTCCCATGCATTTCACTCCTTCATCAATTTCACTTCAACGGGGAAGTCTGGTTCATCGTGGCGAATGCACAAGAGACGAACCTTCCGTGGTGGGTTCTCAATGCCTCGCTTCCAAATGTGTTCGTTGACCTCGGGGTCAATGTAGAGTTCCTCATCCTCTCGCACCTTTAGGTGGCGGATGACTTGCTCTCGAATGATTTGCATGGCGCGAGGTGCGCGCTTGTATCGGGTGATGTTCCATGCGTTGCGCAGAGGAACGATGAGTTCGGATTCATTGGGGCGTGCCATTCATCTCACCTCATCGCTGCAACTTGCTGCGTCGCCATTGGTGTCGCTTTGGGTGCGATACCGTGTTTCGGTCGGTCTTGAGCATGACCCACACGGGGACACGCCGGTTCTGCTTTCCTGCCTTCAAAAGGCGAATTTTCTTTGCTGCTGGCTTATTTTTTGACATTTCGAGCACCTTCTCAGATTCTCCTAACGGACGCATTGCTGCGGCTCTTGGACAGTTGGGTGAGGATCTGCTTCAGAGCAGCATCACTCATGGGGCTTTCAAAACCACCTTGTTCGGCCATGGCGGCCAGGTCAGCCTTGATCGAGGCCGCTCGCTTGGGTTCAACGAGGGCGATGCGAGCAAGGCGTGCTCGGGCGTCAGGCGTGAGATGGCGACGAAGGATGGACTCAACATTTGCAGTCTCGGCGGCTTGTTGTTGTGCTTGGGTTTCAGCCTCAAGTTGTTGGGCAGCCTGTGCTTGGAGTTGATCCTGAATTTCCTTCATGCGGCGTGCACGGAGGGCGGCCAACTCGTCATCGTGGTTGGCCGTCATGGTGGTCACGCTCTCACTTCCCGTGGTCAATACTTGGCAAGGCCGGGGTACTGTGCTTCGGCTTCTTCCCGGACGGAATGGGCCACGTTGTCAACGAGTTTCTGACCGGCAGCCGTGATTCGGCGACCTGAGTAGAGTTGTACTTTCCCGTCAACACCTTCCACTTCTTTGGTGGGAACTTTTTCGACCAATCCGGCGTCCTCGAGTTGTTGAAGAGCCGTGCGGATGATGTGTCGAGAAGCGACGCCGGGCGTGTTGGGCATGGCGCCGTTGTCCTTCTTACCGCCGAAGGCTTGGGCAAGGTGGGTGACACCGACTGGGCCGTTGCGAGCCACCTTGCGGAGGATGGCGGCAGTGCGGATGTACCACCAGTTGTCTTGGGTTGGCGGTCGCTCTCGGTCGACAGCCGTCTTGACGTATTGCCCCCAGTCAGGCATGGAAATGGCCGTTTGTTCGGCCATGGCTTCGGCAAGCGCCGGGTTGAAGAGGTCAGCGGGGATGTCATAGACGGTCGTCATCGTGATACACCAAGCAACTTGCCGACCGTCCGCCCCTATATGAAAACAGCGGGTCAAGCCCTCGTTCAGACCAAACCGATTTGAGCCACACAACCCATCGGATACAAGCCTTCTAAAACAGCCGTTTGTTGGTCAGCCCGATGAAGAAAGCGTTGGCGCAAAACCCCAACCTCTTGAGGACCCTGATCGGATTGTCCTTGACGCTCATCTTCATGCTATCGTACGCCGTTTACGGCGCCACCGTCTCGCCATCGGTGTACATTTACCAAACCGAACCCACCGTTGACCAATACAACGCCGCCGAGGCCGACCAGGACGTCGTTCGAACCTATGACGACGAGACCAACACCACAACATGGGCATGGCAAGTTATCGCCAATGACGCCAACCTCACCTGGGTCAACATCACCGCCACAGAATTAGCTCCTGGCGCCGTGCTAAGGGTGACCAACGTCGCCATGCTCTACAGTCATGAACTTCTTGGGAACACCTATGACCTTCAAAACCCTCTCGAGGAAGAATTCTCGTGTGCCGATTTGTGTGATTACGCATCCTCCCACGAACGAACGTCTGAAGACGGAGGCACCATTGAATTCCACGCGCTGACATCCGTTGACCCTGCGCGAAGGTCCAACGGCTCCATCTTTGCTGAAGACCTCGCAGAAGCCGAACAGAAAGCACGAAACGCCATCGCTTACACCCACTCGCCATCGATCATCAGAATTGAAATCGTTGAGGATGGAGATCGAACAACAGAGCCGAGCATTTCAGCAGAAACCGTCAACGAAGCGTTTGGAAGCGTTGAGGTCTTTTCCGTTGATGCCGGGACGGAGTTTCTGTGGGCACTTGCGGCCGTCGTTGGCTGTTTCTCGATGGTCCTGATTCCGTCCTTTACCGTGTATTTTGCAGCCCGCGCCAAAGAAAAGCGAGACGAAGCCAAACTTGAGTTGGCCAAGGCTCAAGTTGAAGCCACGCTCGAGACGGATGAATCTTCACAAAAGGACGACATTGGCACTAAATAGATAGACCAACATACCCCATCCGTGGGGCCAATGAAATCTGCAGCGACCGCACTCGCGCTGTTGTTCGTCTTAAGTTCAATGTCGGTCGCAGGACCCCACTTTCTTCCCGAACAAACGATCTACAGGAATCCAACCAATCCAACAGGGGTGGATCTCCAAGTTGTATCCGTGAGCGTGGAATACACCAACAGCGCCGACGAGGCGAAGTACAAGATGTTCTCATCAAACCATCCAATCTTCGGGTTCAATCGCCCAGCAGAGCTCTTTGTCATCGATGCCATGGTCAACACCTCAGCGAGCCTGACCATCACGGTCGAAAACATCGGAACGGCCACATCCGGGACCATTGATGTGAACGTATTGCTGCTCCATGACGACTACGACTACTTTGAATTCGCCAATTCGACCGTCCAAATGGCGGCCCTTCAAGGAGGAAGCAGCAACACGGTCAGCGTACAGGTTGTTCCGGGCTATGCGGGAAACCACACCCTCGCGGTTCAAGCAACCCCCACGGTTGCCGATGACAATCCGAGCAACAATGCACGTCAACAACCGTTTACTGTTGGCCATACCTACTTCAATTGCGATTCGTCAACTGCGTGGTCGTTTGGAAGTGGATGGATGCTCTCAACCGATACATCGATTTCACAAGGGCGAAGTTGCCACGCAGGAAACGGACAATCGTCGAATTACAACAACAACATGATTGCTGCACTGACCACCCCCGTGATGGACATGTCGGACGCACTCAACAACCCATCAAGGACCAACGGCGTCTCGTTTTTCTACACGGGCTCAACGGCAGCGAACGATAAACTGACCATCCACGGAAAAAACGCCTTCGGCGCATGGGCCGAGGTGGGTTCAATCACAGGAACGATCGACAACGTCTTCACGGACGGTGCAAACTGGCAGACGTTCAGCGTCTCAAACAAGGGTCACAACTCGCCGTTGATTCCGGTTGCCGATGATTTGTTCCATGCCAACTCGCAGTTCAAGTTTGAGTTTACCTCTGATGCTACTGGAACGGACATCGGTTTTTACATCGATGACATCGTTTTTGTCTACGAACAGAAGGTACGCCCCGAGGAGTTCAATGTCTCCGCCCAGGGGATTTCAACCAGCGGAGCCGTTCCAGGTGAATGGGGTAACATCTCCCTCAACATCATCAACACCGGAAACATCTCAGAAACGTTCATTCCCCGCTTGGAGGGCCTGCCCCAAGGGTGGAATGCTTACTACACGAGACCATCAGGCACGAGTTTTGATCCAAATGGAGGATTGCTTTCTCGCCCGGGTGACCCTGCAGGTTTCAGCATCATGATTCAACCCGACGTTAATGCCAGCCTCGGATTCCAGCAAATGACCGTCAACATCACATCAGTGCAATATCCAAGCGTATATGCGGTCCTCCCTGTCCAATTTTTGGTCAAAGCCGACCGAATTCCCGTGATTATACCACCGCCCGTCAGACCCAGTTGTCCACCCGGATACACGTGCACGTTCGAGGTCGGCTTGACAAACGAAGGCGGCGCCACGGATGTCTTTGATGTGGCATTGGACACAGCAACCATCCCGGACGATTGGAGCGTTGGTTTAGCGTGGAGTCAAGACAGTTCGGTGTTGCTTCGACCCAACGAAACGGTCCAGGCCTTGTTTACACTGATGACACCCTCCGACGCTGCGCCTGACACCGTCGTGGAATTTGACCTCAGCCTGACCTCGCAGAACGATACATCGAGAAGCGATGTCAGGACCATTCCCGTTTCAGCGTCCATGGTGAGCATCGCTGACGTCGCCCTCAACATCGACGATGAAGCAGACATCCGCTACGTAGACGCAGGAAGTCAAGTGGTTCTGAAGTACACCATTTGGAACAACGCGACGCGGCAAGATATCTTTTCCATGCGAGTTGACGTTGAGCAACTCGGAGAATGGACCGTCCATCAACCAACACGCCCTGATGCTGTATTGAATCCCGGAGCGACCACCACGTTTGAAATTACAATCGACGTTCCTTCAGACGCACGGGCAGATGAAGCAGGGCCGACCATCACGCCTGTTCTTGAATCCAAGCGTAGTTTCATGGAAATTGAGGGCGAGTCCTACAGCGGCTTGCGCGTGAAACCCGTTCATGACCTCAACCTCGCACTGATCGACGCGCCTACGAAACTGAAACCAGGCGTCCCCAACGAACTGAAATGGCGTATTGGCAACGATGGAAACGGACCCGCCATGGCCGTCATGCAACCCCTTGATGTCAACGAAGCGTGGGATTGGTGGCTGCAGCGGGATGGCGTCAACATCACGGGAGCCATTCGTCTTGATGGAACCTCAGAGGACCCGAACGAGCAAAACATCAGCATGTGGTTGATGATTCCTCTGGATTCACCCGCAGGCGGATTAAACACCATTACAATCGAACTGTCGCATCAAAACGGGGAGACGGACCTCACGCCAGAAAACAATGGCGTTGAGGTCATCATGTCCACTGAAGCGGTTCGAATTCCTTCATTGAAACTCATCGATCAGAGCACCGCTGCGATGGCAGGAACAACCATCTTCGCACAGGCCATCATCCAAAACGATGGGAACGCACCTGAATCTGGATTGACGTCCGTCGGCCGGGTCTCATCCACGCCACCTGTTCCTGGCCTCGTTGTGTTTTACAGCGTGGAAGGGGCCGACCTACCGGTAAACACACCTTCGCCATTGCTCATCGGCGCAGGTGGTTCTCAAGTTCTTCAGCTGGAGGTCCTCATTCCAGAGGACGCATCGTTGAACACCCGGTTTGTCTTAGAATTCGAAATTCTTGGTGTGGTGGACGATGAAGGTTTACCCGTACAGATGAAAACACAAGCCCTCGTCATGCTCAACCAACAGCGAAGCCTTGAGTCAGAGGCTGGGCTGATGAACGAGGGCGCCACACCGCATGGAACGGCTGCACCGGTCCAGGTGAACGTGACTTCCGAATCGACCATGAACGAACAGCTTGTTGTCAACATAGAGGGCGAGCCCGGGTGGCAGGTCACGTGCAACAAAATCTTGGTGAATCAAAGCGGGGTAGAAGTAATGCTTTCTCCCGGCCACATCACGCCGCAATTAACGAATCAGCGGTGTGAAATTTTGCGCCTAGATGGCCCACAACAAGGTGAATTGACCGTTACGGTTTCAACCATCGACGGCTTCATGTCCGAGACTCAGGCGCTGACACTGACGTTTGAGCCAGCACCTGAAGCGGACACGATGAGTGGTGCCCTTGTGGCGGCCGGAAGTGGTGGATTCCTGGTGGTGCTGGCATTGACGGTGCTCTTCATGCGAAGGCGAACAAACGGATCGCTGGAGTATGAGGAGGAACCCCAAGAGGCCCCACTGCCGGCTGGACCACCAGTTTCGACCGCAACAACAGCAAAAGAAGTTCCAGAAATAGAAGAGGGTCCCACTCGTGCAGAAGCACTGAGCACCGGACATCGGGCCGCATCCGGGCCACCGATACCAGCGGGTGGTATCCCAGCGGGATGGACCGAAGAGCAGTGGCAGTATTACGGACAGCAATACCTTGATGGGACCTTGTGAAAAGCCCAAGGCATGGCCACCTACCCGCCTGCGTGGTATGCACTGTGGGTGGTGGTTGCAGCATGCGGTGTTGGAACATGGTACCTGCGGCATTTCTCTACACGCGTTCAAACAACCCGCACCGTTGCCCTACTCGGAACGGCTGCGATGCTCACGCTCCTCGCATGGACATGGGCTGAATTCTGAGGTGGTTCAATGGATGGGTTGGCAGGACTTGAAGACCACCCGCTCGCCTCGCAGTATCCCTGCCGAACACCAGTCTGGTGGGCGCGAATTGGCGATGTACACAAAGACCCCAGCCTCGTTGGCGTAAGCGGTCGTAAAATTGTACTACGAATTCCGAAACAGTTTGGTCGAATTGAGGGGTGGTTTGCGAAAGTTCTCAGGGCGCCAAAAGAGATACGACGCCCTCTGGACCAGATGAACAGTTTACTCTGGGAACTGTGTGACGGCTCGCGAACGTTTGGTGAAATTTGCAAGGTGATGGATGAGGTATTCCACGAAAACATTGCACCGGTCATGCAACGAACGGCCGCTGCCATTGGGTTGTTTCAATCAAACAATCTTGCATTGATGCTCGAAGAACCTCTCAACGAACGCTGGATGGTGGGGCCCGGCATAACGCCAAACCACCAAACGCTCTCCACCCCACAAGATGACCACGGCTATGATTGGAGTTCGCTTGATGGAGAAGCACCCTGATCGACCATCGGTTGCTCGTCATGTGGAGACCAGACGAGTCGGAATCCCAAGCCATCGCTGATTTTGTCCTCGGCTGCAAACGAACGAGAACGGTTGCGGGTTGAGTCGCTTTCGGTGAACCATGCACCGCCTCGTACCACGTAGCAGTTTGACGCATCTCGCACATACGGATGTTGGGTCCTCCCAGCCTCGTATGATTTCTCCCAGTGGTCGCTGCACCACTCATTGACGAGACCGTTCATGTCGTACAACCCCCACGGATTGGGTTTCTTAAGGCCCACTTCGCGGGTTGATCCGCCGGAATTTCCAGCATGCCAGCCGTGTTCGTCCAGTTCAACATCCTTGTCCCCAAACCACCAGCGACCTGATGTTCCAGCGCGAGCAGCGTATTCCCATTCAGCTTCGGATGGTAACCGCCATTCGCCCACCAATCCAAGGAAAGATTGACCATCAGAACGCTCGTTCAAACGTTCGATAAACTGCATGATATCCTCATGACTGACCTGTTCGACCGGTCTGAGTCCAGCGCTCCATCCCTCTTGAAATTTCGAGGGATTCGAACCCATGACATCCGCCCAGTGAGCCTGTGTTACGGGGCGTTCACCGAGAAAGAACGGCTCGATGATCAGCACTTCCGTAGCAGGCTGTTCATTGGGATGGCCCCGGCCACTCTCGTCACCCATCGTGAAAGCGCCCGGTTCAATCAGACGGTACACAGAACCGTACGCGTCCGTGAACGACGGCGTCGGCGTTTCGGAGGAAACCATATCACGCACGCAACTTTTCTGCAGCGGTCATCACAGAATCAACGAGGGTTTCAAGTCGCCCCGTCAATGCCTCGTCGTTCAATTGACCTTCATCGTTGAACGCCTCTTTGACATGGCCAACAGCCAATTGAGCGGGAACGGGCCAACCATGGAGCCACCTCAAGGTGATTCGCATGTGGTTGAGTGTGTTGGCGTTGGTGACACCGCCAAGCGTTGACATCAGACCGAAGACCTTCCCGCCGACGTGTTTGTCATACATCCAGTCGAGGGTGTTTTTCATCACACCCGACATGGTCCCGTGGTATTCGGGGGAGGAAAGGAAAAAGGCATCACAGGATTCCAACAACGTTTGGAAGGCTTTGACGTTTGGATGAGTCCAGCACCCTTCTTCACCGACCAATGGAAGGGGCTGTTCTGCAAGGTCCCAAAACACCACTTCAGCACCACGAGCCGCAGCGATGTTCAGCGCTTGATTGACCAACATGCCGGATTTCGAGGTGGCACGGTATTCCCCAGCGAGACCCAATATTTTCAGGGGTTGTCCTGACATGATTCTCGCACAGGGCAGCATGACTTGAATGTAAGGTTCGTCTGTATGGTCAAGGAAAAGCAAGACTTATGCATGGTTTATCGGTGGTTTTCAGTGCGGTGATGCGTGATGGTTGCCAACGACGATTCTGAAAGCGTGCCGACCGATGAAATCGACGCACTGGATGAAGTGGCGTTGGCGTCTGTCAACCAAGCGATTGAAGCCGTGGAAAACGAAGAGGTCGTCGATGAGGCACCTGATGGGGAAGAACATCCTCAACCACCTCGCAATGTCATTCCGGAACTCGAGGATGTTGAGGACCCTGAGGAAATGGTCCAAGTGTTGCTCACCGTGGGTGAAGAACGCAGCCGACGTGGGGATGTCAAAGGGTCTCTTGCTGCGTTTAACAAAGCCATTGCCCTCGACCCGTCATGCGACATGGCATGGTTCAACAGAGGCGTGCTGCTCGAGGCCCAACAGGACGCTCGAGGGGCGCGCCAATCGTTCCAGATTTGCCTCGACTTGAACGACCAACACGCTCCAGCCACAGCGAACCTCTCCATCTTGCTTGAGCGCATCGGTGATTTGGAAGGTGCATACGAGATGGCGGGGAAGGCGTTGACATTCTTCCCCGGACACCCAGCCTTGGTTGCACTCCAGGAGCGTTGCAAGGACAGTGAAATTGCTGTATCCATCGAAGCGATGCAACCTTCGGTTGAAGTGACCCAAGCGGTCGACATGGCCGTCGTGGAAGAGGTTGCCGAGGAAGCGGGTATTGAAAATCCAGAGGACTTGCTCAACGAAGCCGTGCATCACGACCACGATGAGGATGCCACGCTCACCGTCGAAGAACTTCAGAGCGCTGCTGAAGTGGTGGTGGCCCAACAAGATGTGCTCCGAGAGGTTGAGCAGGCCGAGCCAGAACCCGAACCTGTGCCGGAACCGTTGGAACCCGAGATTGATCTTGATGCCCTGGTTGAAACGGCGACCAACAGCATCAAAGAAGGCGATCCAAAGCAAGCCCTTGAACTGCTCAAACCGCACTTGAAAACCATCGCTGCTCAACACGCAGGTGCATGGCGAATCGCCGGAGGAGCGATGGCACGACTCGACCTTGACAATCACGCCATCGCAGCAATGACGCATGCACAAAACCTCGAACCGAGCCATGCACCGGGGTGGTTCAACCTCGGCTCGGTCCAACAGCGCTCGGACCTCGTCCAGGAAGCCTTGGCGAGTTACAAGCGTGCCATCGAAGTTGATTCAACCTACGAGAAGGCAGGCGAAAAGATGGCAGCCTTAGCGCAAGAACACGGACGCATTGAAACTTACATGGAAGCCGCACGATTGCTCCTCGGGATGAACGCCCACCATGAAATCCGTGAGCCATTCGTCGCCATGCTCCTCCAACTCGCACAAGGGGAAAGCGACATCATGGACCAGGTAGCGGGTCTTCCACCAACGTTGCCTGCTGGTCCCGAAATGGCTCAGGAAGCGTTGGGATTGATGGACGACACACCATCATCACAGCGAGCCCTTGCCCTTTCACTCAGCCTCCAGCACAGCGATGCCGTGTTGATGTGGAAATCACTGATTCAGCAAGAACCCAGTGAACCAAACCACTGGACCGGCCTTGCTCGGTCGCTTGAGCAAGCCGGTGATTTGGAGACGGCTGCGAAATGCCATGCAAAAGCAGCTGCTATGGGTGGCACCTCCACAGAAGCAGCATCAACAACCGTTCTCCAAACACCCCAAATTGAGGAGCACGCGCAAGCCGAGGTATCTGCGGTGAACACCGATGAACCCGCCACGGTCGCTCCTGACATCCTCGCTGCGCCGCAACCCGTCGTCATTCAAGACGCCACGCCTCAACCTGAACCCGTGGCTGCTGCAGCTGATGCCGCCCTTCTGCTCACGCCGATGGAGCCACAACCGAAGCCCGAAGCAGCACCATCGCCGCAGGTTGACTTGGCCAAAGCAGCCCTCGACGCAGCACAAACTGTCTCCGTCAACACACCGCAATCCACGTCATCCAATGCCATATCAAACCAAGACGTAGCGTGGTTCAACCAAGGCGTACAACTCATCGAGGACAAGAAGTACAAGGAGGCTCTCTCGTGCTTTGACCGTGCCCTACCCGCGTTTGCTGGCGATGATGCCATGATCATTCGCATCCTCAACAACCGCGGCAATGCATACTACTTCCTTGAGGACTATCCAAAATGTGTAGAATCCTACCACCAAGCCATGCTCATACGTCCAACAGAAGTTCGAGGCGAGACCTTGTACAACATGGGAACCGCTTACGCAGAAATGGAGCGATACAACGACGCCATCAAATGCTTTGAACAAGCGATGCCAAGGGGATTGAGCGATGAAGCAAAACGTCGTGCAAAGGACCAAATCCGGCGGTGCAATATTCTCCAGAAGGCCCTCGACAAGAAGCGGAAGAAGCGATGATAGCATTCGCAAAAGTGGTCACATTGAAAAACGGTGGCGGGGTGGGGGAATCATGGACTGCGGCACATGCGACTCAGCCCCAACCTTGCAAGTTCACGCCCCTGAGGTTGTTGATGTGACGCTCACCATGACGAGCAAAGCGACCTCGATGCTCGAAGACGCCTTCGGCGATGACCGCAGCCACGCCCTGTTGGTGGGTGTTCTCAGCGGTGGTTGCTCCGGTTACATGTACGACTTGCAAATCGTTGAGTCAACTGAAACACCATGCCAAGAATTGAACATCAACGGGTTCCGCGTCCTCGTTCCATCGGCTTCGAGCCATTTGCTCAACGGCATTGAGATTGACTACGTAGACCGATTGATGGGTGGCGGCTTCAAAATCAACAACCCCAACGCAAGCTCATCGTGCGGCTGTGGTGAATCCTTCTCGTGAGGACACACCATGGGCATGGCACGGCACGATGCCTACACCCTTCTTCTACAGGGCGAACGCCTCCTTGACTTCATCAACGGGCTTTCAACCAACCTCGTCAACGGTCCGTGCACAACGGTGTTCACCAACCGGGCGGCACAGATTGTCGATGTGTGTGAAGTGATTCCAGTCGGCGACAGCATAGCGCTGGTGGGCTTTCTTTCGCAAAAGGACATGCTCATCAAGCACCTGAGCGATCGGATTCTCGGTCAACCCATCACCATCAGTGATATTTCCGGCCTCAACGATGTCTTCATCGGGCTCCCCGATGAACCGCATCCACCAGGGACGACTGTCCATCAAAGCCACTTTGGTACGGTGTACGTTATCCCCAAAAAATTAGAGCAAGAACCATCGTGGACAGACGACGAATGGACGGAACACAGAATCGCCAACATGGTGCCGTTTTACGGACACGAGATCACCCCCCATGTGCATCCACTCGCTTGCGGATTGGGCGATTTGGTTCATCCACAGAAAGGATGCTATGTCGGCCAGGAAGTCCTTACGAGAATGCGAAGCCGAGGGAAGTTGGGCCGTCGGTTAGCGAAAGTAGATAATCCAGCGAAAAACGCCACCACGGTGGGAACCACCCACAGTTTGGTGCTTGAGCGTATTCAATAGCCCAAGACATCCTTGAGTTGACCTTTGTAGAATTCACCCGAGCCCTGGAGCGAGGAGAGTTCATCATCGGTAAGGTCGAGCTCGAAGATTTGTTCAACGCCGTTCGCACCAATAATGCAAGGAACGCCGATGTAAACTTCGCTCAGACCGTACTGTCCTGTCAGAAGGCATGAGGCCGGAATCAGACGTCGTCGGTCGTTCAACACGGATTCTGCCATCACTGCAGCGGCAGATCCGGGGGCATAGAAAGCAGAACCTCGCTCCAGCAATTTGACGATTTCTCCACCGCCCCCGGCTGTGCGGGCACTGATGGCTTCAATGCGGTCCTCGGACATGAGTTGAGTAATGGGAATGCCACCTACCGTGGTGTAGCGAGGAAGCGGTACCATCGTGTCGCCATGACCCCCTAGCACCATGGGCGAAACATCCTCCTCTGCACAGTTGAGTTCAAGCGCGATAAAATGGGCCATTCGGGCGCTGTCAAGGACGCCTGCTTGGCCAATGACTCGCTCGGGTGGGAATCCTGTGACTTGCTGCATGTGGTAGGTCATCAAGTCGAGCGGGTTGGTGACCACGATGATCACGGCATCGGGAGCGTGTTCTTTGATGCCTGCACCGACCTGAGAGACGATATCGGCGTTCTTGCCGATGAGATCCTCTCGGGTCATACCGGGTTGACGTGGGAAACCTGACGTGACAACAACGACGTCGGCACCTGCAATGTCGTTGTAATCAGCCGTGCCGGTGATGGTACCGTCGTAGTTCAGGACGTTGGCGTTTTGAGACATGTCGAGGGCCTTCCCTTTCGCAAAGCCTTCGTAGATGTCAAGGAGAACAATGTCGGCCACCTTCATCTGTGCGAGCACAAATGCACAGGTTGCGCCTACATTTCCTGCCCCAATCACCGCAATTTTCCGTCGTCCGCTCGCCATGGCCTTCACCTGTCACCAACGACCTTAGGCGCTCAGTCCATAAGTCAAATGGTAAGGGACGCTGCTCTCGTTTTCCCGTGGTCGAAACACAGGGTGCAACTTCAGCAGGCGTGGCATCTAAAAACCTCCTTCAAGTGGCCGATTTGCACCTACCCTTTCGGAGGTGCCGTTCGTAGGTGAAAGCATGAAACTTGGTGTCCCAAAAGAGCCCGAAGGCGAAACCCGTGTCGGTATCGTACCATCAAGCATGAAGAAACTCGCTAAGGCAGGATTCGAGGTCTTCATTGAAGCAGGCGCAGGACACGCCGCCAACTACCATGACGCCGAATACGAGGCCGCTGGTGCCTCCATTGTCACTCGAGCAGAAGCGTTGGCTTGTGAAAACATAGTTTGCATCCGTTTCCCCGGTGTTGATGGCATTGCGGCAGGCACCAACCTGGCGTGTGTCTCCGACCCGTTCCGCCATCCAGAATACGTCAAAGCCTGCATGGACGCCAGCATCACGCTCCTCTCTATGGACATGATTCCACGACGTCTCTCCCGGGCACAATCCATGGACGTGAACTCCAGTCAAGACAACTTGGCAGGGTACAAAGCCGTGCTCCTCGGAGCCGCTCAAGTGCCGAAGGGCATTCCAATGATGACCACCTCAGCCGGCACCATACGGCCTGCCAAGGTCGTTATCATGGGCAGCGGTGTCGCAGGGCTCCAAGCCATCGCCACCGCCAAGCGACTCGGCGCCGTCGTGTTCGCTTCCGATGTCCGCAAGTCCGCTGCTGAGCAGATCGAATCCGTCGGCGGACGCTTCATCGAAGTTGATGGCATGGACGACTTTGAGGATGAATCCGGCTACGCCAAGCCTCTGACCCCTGAATTTATCCAGAAGGTCAACGACACGGTTTGCGGCGTGGCGGCTGACGCTGACATCATCGTCACAACGGCCCGAATTTTTGGTCGTCCAGCTCCCATCACCGTTCCTTCATCAGCCGTTGCCAACTTCAAATCCGGTGCCGTCGTGGTCGACATGAACGCCGATGTTGGAGGCAACTGCGAGGACACCGTGCAGGGCGAAGTCATCACCACCAACAACGGCGTGATCATCGTCGGAACATCCAACCTCCCCGGCACCCTTGCCAACACCGCGTCCATGCTGTATTCCAACAACTTGACGACCTTCTTCACCTCACTCGTTGACAAGGAAACGGGAGCAGTGGTGATTTCAGACGAGGACGACATCCTTGTCGGTGCGCCTGAGGGCTCCGATTTCTATGTCAACGGAATGGGTGGCGTGCTGATCTGCAAAGACGGTGCTATCCATCCAAAACAAACTCGCCTTGCGGGGGTGGTCGAATGATTACGGAAGCCTCACTGATTGCCAACCTGACCTTGTTTATGCTCGCTATTTTCCTCGGGTTTGAACTCATCACCAAGGTTCCGGCCACGCTCCACACGCCGTTGATGAGCGGTGCCAACGCCATTTCCGGGATCAGTGTCGTGGGTGCCCTGCTCGGTGCCAACGTGGCGTACGCTGGTGGCGACACCTTGGTTTCAGGGCTGTTGGCCTTCGTGGCCTTGGTCCTTGCCATGATCAACGTCGTCGGCGGGTTTGCCGTAACCAACCGGATGCTGAACATGATTGCCGGCAAGAACAGGAGGGCTTGAGATGGAAGCATGGATTCCCCTCGGCTATTTGCTCTCTGCGGCCCTGTTCATCTTTGGCTTGAAGAAACTGGGGCACCCCCGAACGGCTCCACGCGGAAATCAATACGGCGCCATGGGTATGCTCGTGGCGGTGTTGACGACCATCGTTGACATGCAACTCGCTTCCGGAGGCATGAACTGGGAACTCATCATCGCTGGCCTGGTGGTCGGTTCCGTTATCGGCATCATCATGGCCATCAAGGTCGAAATGACCGGGATGCCTGAACTCGTGGCCCTGTTCAACGGATTTGGTGGCGCTGCTTCGGCCCTCGTGGCCCTCTCCGAGACATGGAAGTACATCGAAGGCTCTGCCGTTGTCCCGGAAGGATTGACGCTTCAAGTCATCATGCTCGCTGCAGGTCTCTCCGCCCTCGTGGGATGGATGACCCTGACCGGCTCGATCCTTGCCATGTTCAAGCTCAAAGGCGGCATCGAAGTCTTCGGCAAGTGGTTCAGCACCCCTACATGGGGTCCTTCGTGGCTCAACCCCGTCAAGGTTCTCCTCACGCTGAGCGTTCTCGCCCTCATCGTGATGGCCATCGGCGAACCAACGAACACGGACTACCTCTGGGCCATCATCGGCATCTCATGCCTGCTCGGTATCGTCCTTGTGCTTCCCATCGGTGGTGCCGACATGCCTGTGGTCGTCTCGCTGCTCAACTCGCTTTCGGGGATTGCAGCCGCCTTCACCGGATTCATCATCAGCAATCCTGTCCTTATCGTCGCAGGCTCTCTGGTCGGTGCTTCGGGATTGATCTTGACCTTCATCATGTGCAAAGCCATGAACAGAACGTTGCCAGATGTGTTGTTCAAGTCCTTCGGAGGGACAACGAAGGAAAAGGTGACCCGGACCAAGGTTGGTTCAGATCCTGATGAAGTCGCCATGATGGTGGACGGTGCTCAAAAGGTCATCATCGTTCCAGGTTATGGTATGGCCGTGTCGCAATGTCAACATCAAGTGAAAGAATTCGGTGATTTGCTCGAAGAGAAGTTCGATACCGAGGTCAAGTACGCCATTCACCCTGTTGCTGGACGTATGCCCGGACACATGAACGTCCTCTTGGCTGAGGCCAACGTTCCTTACGAACAACTCATCGAGATGGACGAGATCAACCCTGAGTTCCCTGAGTGCGATGTCGCCGTCATCATCGGCGCCAACGACACGTGCAACCCTGCCGCCCGTACGGGCGAGGGACCCCTTGCAGGCATGCCCATCATCGACGCCGACCAGGCACGAACGGTGGTCATCATCAAGCGCTCCCTCTCGGTAGGCTACGCTGGTGTTGACAACGACCTCTTCTACATGGACAAGACCATGATGCTCTTCGGCGATGGCAAGGCCATGATGACCGGTTTGAACAATGCCATCAAAGAGATTTGAACACGGTGTTGAACCCGCATCGTGAAGCAACATTGAAAGAGCGGGGACCGGTGGAAAAAAACAGGTGAGACGATGCGTCGCAACTTCCGTAACATTTCGTTGATGGTTGTTCTCTCTTTGATGCTTGTCGCCCCGGTCTTGGGCAATCCGAACGGCCCCCCCTGGGATGCCGGCGGTGGCAACCTTGTCATCGAAACTGGCTGCACCTGCCACGGTGGCGGCGCACCATCGACGGAAGTCGTGGTATCTGTCTCAGGTGTTCCTCGCGCATACAACGTTAGCGAAACATACGAGTTTACAATCAGCCTTCAACACGCCTCGAACAACGGTGGTGGCTTCCTCTTCTGGGATGGAGGAATCGGCACACTCACGGCAGGCGAGGGAAGTCAGTCGGTGCCCGATGAACCGGGTGCTCTTTCTCAATCTGAACCTGGCAACGATTGGGTTGTCCAATGGACAGCTCCCAGCGAAGACGCCGGACCTGCCAACTTCCAACTGGTCGGCAACGCTGTTAACGGCGACGGGGCACCTAACGAAGACGACAAGTGGAACATCCTGACCTTCACCGTTTCCGCACCGGGCGCAACCGAAATTGCAACCGATGAGGACATATCTCTTCGCACCATCAGCGTGGGTGATTACGATTCTCTGTTCGTTGCTGAGGAAGACCCCGAGGCGGTTGAGGCGGAGCGTCAAGAGGGTATTGCACACGACTTCTTCACCAACGGCAACCTCTACTACTGGACGACGCTGTCCATGATCATCATCGCCGCTGTCATCCAAGGTGAATTCTACGAGCGCAAGTTTGGTGGAGGCCCAACCCATCTGGACAAGAGCCTCGCCGTCCCACAAGGCCTTCGCCGAGGTGCATTGGCCGCTGCCCTTGCGGTGTTGTTTGCTTACCTCGTCGACAGCGGGCAACCATGGGGCTACGGTCTTGTGGCCGGTATGTTGACGCTTTGGGCCATCTACGGCGTGTACAGAACCATCGTTCAAGCACGAGCTCCCAAGCAATACACCGATCTTGTTTGAGTGAAGCACCATGGCGGTCCTTCTTGAACAGGACCTGCAACAACCCGTACAGGTTCACCTGAACGAATTGACGTGGAGAACGACCGTTGTCTTCGCCACCGTTTCATTGCTGACGCTTGCATGGTCGTTCATGGTCGACGATGTGCTCGACATTGTTCTGCAAAACCTCAAACCGTGTCCAGGCGACTGCCTGAACGTCTACGACCCAGCACAGTGGAGTGCTGTTCGATGGTTGACTTCGCTGCTGTTGGCTGCACTCTCCTCCTTACCGCTCATCGCCTTTCACGTCCTTCAATTCTCAAAACCCGGATTGTTGCCCGGTGAATACCGTGCGTTGCGAACGTGGATGCTCGCCCTTGCTCTTGGACTGGTGGGCATCGTATACATGCTGGTCAATTACTGGCTTCCTGCCCTCTATGATGCAGGATTCACCCAACACAACAACGCAGGTCTGGCTGCTCAATACAGCGCCATTGACATGTTGCTTGTTGCAGCATTTTGTGTTTGGGCCGCTATGGTCGTTGCGGCCACTTGGACAGCTTTGGTCGTGATGGGGCGCCTCGGTGTTGTGAATCGAACAACAGCCGATGTGTGGCGACTTCGTTTGTACGGCGTTGGTAGCCTGTTGTTGGCCCTGTCCACACCTGACCATGCACAACCGCTGCTTCTCCCACTCCTCGCCACCTACTGGACTTCATCTGAGTTGATCGGACAACGATGGCTGAGGGCTAAACCCTTGGCTCAGGGGTTTGCCGTGGAGCGGTTGGACTGGGAGGGGCGACGGCAACGCATCGCTTTGGTGGACTGTTCATGTGAGGGAGCCAACGCACATCACGGATACGCCGATGTTGATGGCTGCTCAACCGTCGCAGTCGAAGGCATCTGCACCTCATCTTCCTCTCGCACCACTGTTTTGGAACACCTCATTCAGGCCAACATCACCGATGCTGTCATCACAGGTTGCGATGGCAAGCCTTGTCCCAAGCCATTCACCGAAAACATCGATCGTCTCGGCATACGCCTCCACGGCCTCAATCTCATGGCCATCCAAAACCATCGGGTTGCCAACCCATCACCAAACCTTGACGTACGTGCTGGATTGAACACGCTTCCATCACTGTTTACCGAAAGCACACGCCAGCAAAACCTAACCAAGTTGATTGAGGAAAACCAGTTCATCAAGGTCGTTCAGATCGAAGGCCAAGAACTCAACCATTGGTCATCCCACTACTTGGACACCGACCATGTGCTCTACCCAAGTACTCTGTAGAACTTGAGCGTGAACATACAAACGCAACGAAGGTTCAAACACTCATCCGTTGAGAACCTTCCATGAGGAGGGTCGCTGCAACGCTCATGGCCTTTCTGTTCATCGGTGCGTCCATCTGGATGTTTCTCAACGAGGAGACCGTTGAATCATGGTTGACACAGCAAGTTGTGAACCAGAGCGAAAAGAGCACCCCTCAACTCCCCCTCCAAGACAATGAATCATGGTTGGTGGTGGTGGTTGACTTTGAGCAAAACCCGGCTGGGGAAGGCTGGGGTCCTGACGAAGCCCAAACGATGCTTGACCAAGCCGTTGTCCCTTACATGGAGCAACTCTCAGGTGGCGTCACCGAACTGGAAATTGACGTGCACCAAACGGTCGTACGAGCAACCGGAGTGATGAGTGATTACGGCCGCGATGGAAGCGGGAAAGACACGGATTCGGACGGTCGATTCCTGCCCAGTGCACTGGCAGAACAAGCCGTTCTCGGCATCAAACAGAGCGTTGACTGGGCGAGGTATGACCTCGATGGCGACGGCCACATTGACCGTTTCATGGTTCTCCACACCACAAAAGGACAAGAAGAAAACCCCGGGGTCTCGAACCGTATTTGGAGCCATTACACCGAATTTGAATCACCCATTGCCCTCGAGGACGGCCTCTTCATTGGCCACTACACCATGGCCAGTCTCCAAACAGGGACCAGTGGAATTGGCACCATTGTTCACGAAATGTTGCACCAGATGGGTGCCATCGATCTTTACCCCGTCCACGATGAAGTCAATGCCCAATCATGGAAAGGTCCCGGCGATTGGGACATCATGGCCAGTGGAAATTGGAACGGTGGAGGCCGATGGCCCGCCATGCCCACGGGTGCCAATGTTGAACTGGTTCGCCCGCAACGTGTCGAGACACTCAATCTTGAGTGGCCTGATGCGGCCTCCCATCCATGCCTTGGGCCAACGGTGCCACTGGTTGGTGTCAGTGAGGGAGGTTCCATCTTGAAAATCCCCATCGCTCAGGATGAAGCTGTATTCATTGAACGTCGGTCCGATTCCGGCTATGACTCACGTTTACCGGGCAACGGTGTGTTGGTGTCGTACCAGGACCTCAGTGTGGGCGATATGGAGCGAAACGAAGTCAACACCAACCCCAACACGCCGTGGTTGAAGGTCATCGAAGCCGATGAAGGCGATGATTTGGTTCGAGGGTCCAACCAAGGTGAAGCCTCCGACCTGTTTCGCAACAACACCACCTTTGGTGCTGAGGGCGTAACCATTCGAACCCATGACGGTGTGTTGGTTCCTTGGGTGGCCACCATCAACGGAGAAGACAACATGACCGTGTCCTTTGACGCCCCATCCTGTTCACCCGGATTCGAGGTCAACATGGACGACCATGGAAGCACCGTTTTGCCGGACCAATCGCCCAACATCGACCTCATTGGTGATGTTGCTGAGTGTACGGCGAGCCTCACATCCTCCGACGGACGTGGTGTAAGCCTCGTTCGGACGAACACCGACTACGAATTGGCCTACTCCTCCCCAGGTGTTGCTCCATCCACGGCAATGTTGCGCGGCAGCATCACGTGCGACGACGACAGCGTGGACATTGAGCATACCGTGCAGGTGTTTGAACGCATACCGGTCCCTTCGTTGTTTGAAGCAACGGTGCATCCGACTCAACCAACCATCCTGAGCATCCCCCTCGAATCCATGGGAGGAGGTCAGCAACGCTACAGCGTCGTCGTGGACGGTCCATTGAGCCGAGTCGCCTCAGGCGAGACGTCCATTGTCCTCAACGGCGATGATACGTACATGCTGGTGGTTGAACCTGGCGGGCTGTTATCCGAAAACATGCTGATCTTTGGTACGATTCATCTCATGACGCAAGAAGGCATGGAATGGACGGTTGAGATCGAACTTGAGGCCACGACGCAGGCTGACGAATGGTGGATGATTTGGACAGAACCCGGCCGGGTGCTTGGCGTGATGTTTCTGGTGTTGGCTCTTTCGTCCATGGCCGGGGCTGTCAGCACCCGAGCACCGAGCAACCACGAGGACGAGCAGAAGACGACGGGACAGTCGATTCCCGCGGTCCAGGAGACCACGGAAGACGCGTGGGGGCGTTTGCTGGACGATGCGTCATCAGCCGACGCGTTTGATGTTCAGAAATGATGAAGAGGCACCGTGGTAATCTGCGCACAGCCATCGTTTGTTGACACCCTCTGCCAAGCGAACAGCAAGGCACACCTCCTCCCAATTTTCAGGAGCTTCCGGACGGGGTTGAATCAACCAGGGTGCATGTGCGACCTCGATGTCATCCTCGTAAGCTCGCCACCTGCATCCGTACTTGAACCCCGGGCGTAGTAAGAGGCCGGCCTCAACCAGGGCAGCGAAGAGCCCATCCGTCTGTGAGGAGGCGTTTTGGAGGTATTGCCACTCCTCGGTTCGAAGGTAGCGACCCGAAAAATGGGGCAGACCAATGGACGGCAGCGGCCAATCTTGCCCCACAGGAAGAAAGACCCCTCCGTCAACGGTGGTGCCTTCCTTGCACCATGCTGCCACTTGCGCTTGTTGCTGAGCGTCGAGGTCACCAAGGTGCTGGTGGTGACCGGTCGGCTCCATGAACGACAAATGATACACCGTGGTATCAAATTCATCGTCAATCACCACCAACTCAGCAAGGTGGTCAAAGCCGTGAACATCAGCAACCCACTGACCCAATTCGTCCCAGTCAAGCGGATCGTGCGTTCGTTGAATGCGAACCTGCGTGTGGCCGGGATGCGAAGACCACGACTCATGTCGCTCCCAACGTATCGCCCACGTGGCTTGGGGCAAAGAAGCAAATCGTGAGGCGAGGTGTTCCACAGGCACCACGCGTTCGCCGCCGTTTCTCAACACGTCAAGTGCGATGGTTCGCCGGAGCAGCGAGGTGTCTTGTTTCAGTGAGAACTCAAACCATGGGTCTCCACCTGGCAGGGGCAGATGTCGATACCAATGACAGAACAACACCTCTTCCGGCGTCAGCACAAGACCGCCCTCAACACGGCGCCCAAGGGCACTTTTTTGGTGCAGGCGGTGGGCAAGTGGTTCACTCACAAACCAGCCATCATCACGCTTGACCGGCGGGTCAAGCGGTGTTGATGGTGGTGCATTCGCAGACCGGCCTTCGCCGAGTGGACGCGTGGTTCTCGCACGCGGGCGATATGTCCGCTCCCGTCCACTCATGCAATCTCCATCGCCGGGCTGTTTTTGATTCCGTCGCTTGCTACCGATTGTCCTATGTGCTATCGGTTCAACCCTCACCTGAGGCGCTCCCATGGTGGTAGGTTATCTTGGGACCTTAACAACCGAAGAGCGCACTCTGCTCCATTTGTTGAACCAACAATTACCGGCTGGTGGTTGGGAAGCGCCACCGTCCTTGACCCAAGCCGGCATCTCGGCTGCCGTTCACGTTCAGCGGAAGCACATCCCTCGCACGTTGAAGCGCATGGAAAAGAACGGGTTGCTCTCCGTCGCACAACGACACATTCCAGGAGGAAAGCAACGCAAACGTGTCTATACCTTGACCGAATCTGGAAGGGAAATGGCCAACTCACTGGCCGACCGAGTTCTCAGGGAACAGGTAAAACAAGGCGATTCAACCACCCCCTTATCCGAGGTCTGGAATCGAAATGAACCCATCCTTGAACTGCTTTCGCGGGTTGATGAAGCCCTCATTCTGCAAGACGCACCCTTGGTCTCGCCCGTTTCCAACCCCCACGGCATGGCCTCAATGGATGCGCAAAACGGCGAAGATTTGGTCCGAAGAATGTACGCACGGGCTTGGGAAGACGGCAAAATCACTCGCGACGAACAATCGCTTCTGAACGAAGTCGTGGAGTTCCTTGGAATGCACCCCGAGCGTGTGCGAAGACTGTCAAATGAAGCCAGAAAATCACTGAAAATTCCACCTCCTGAGGAGGTGTACTTCGAAATGATTCTGCAGGCGCTGGACGATGGTGAGATTCTCCAAGATGAAATTGACCTGCTCGATACCTTTCGAGTTCATTTTGGCATTGATCAGGTCACCCATCACGCACTCCTGAATCGAGCACGCAACACCACACCCGTCTCTGAACACTATCAAACGTATGCTGCCGCTGTGAAAACCGCTATGCAAGACAAAGTCATCACGGCTGACGAACACGCCATTCTCAAAACGCTCCGAGGCACCCTTGACATCACGGACCAAGAACACGAGCGAATCATGAATGAGTTAACAGAGGAACACTGAGGTGATACCATGGGAATGACGGACGAAGAAGCAAACTTGCACGATACCTTGTCAGCGTTGAAGCGCCATCTGCGTTCGGATGAGTCAGGTAAGATTGTACTCATCGGCGACGTGATGATGGACTGCTACATTCACGGTTACGCCAACAATCTCAATTCGAGAGCACCCGTTCCCGTCTTGCGTGAAACATCAAGAGAGGAGGACGTTGGTGCTGCTGCTCACGTGGCACGAGGCCTTCGTTCAATGGGACTGGACAGTCATCTCTTCGGCGTTGTCGGCGATGACACCGCTGGGCTTGGTATCATTGAATCCCTCGAAACCGAAGGCGTGACGACCCACGGCATTGCGATTGTTGAGGACAGAACCACCACGGTCAAAACACGGATGTTGGCCTCACGTGAAAGCCTGATTCGCGATGAACAACTCTTGCTCCGATGGGACATTGAAGAAGACGCACCTGTGCCAGAAGAGGCATCGAGTGCCCTCTATGAGCAGGCCATCGAAGATTTGGAGGGCGCATCGGCACTCATCGCCTCTGATTACGGTCAAGGTGTGATCACCGACCAAGGTGCGGAGCGATTGTTTGCGGCTGCGAGGGACAACAACATCCCCGTCATCGCCGACCCAAAACTCACCGGACTTCACCGCACCGAGGGTGTAGACTGGATACTGTTTCAATCGCAGGGTCTCGAGTTGATGCGACGGCGCCTGGGTGCCTCAACTGGTGCAGAAGCCGCTGAGAAATTGCTCGCACAATACCACTGGAAGCATCTGGTGGTGTTGGCAGGCGAAGCGGGAGTGACCATCTACTCTGCAGAGGAAGACACGGTCCATGCGCCCTGTGGCCTGGTTGACCTTCGGCAAATGATTGGACTGATCGACGCAGCAGCCGTGGCCATCGCCTTCTCACTCTCGTGTGGCCTCGATGTTCATTCCACTGCCCTTTTGGCGAACGCTGCATGTGAATGCATCCTTGCTGCGGAACGAACCGATTCCTTTGTGTTAAGCAAAGACGACCTGATTCACCGTGTCGGGGAACACGTGTGGAACCTGCAAGTCTCGAAGCGATAAGGTGGACGCATGAGTGCTTGGTTGTGGCCCACCACCGCCGATGTCGGCATGCGAGTGTTTGCGAAAAATTACGCTTCGCTGTTGGCCGAAGCCGCCCTGGGCATGCAGACCTATCTGTTGAGTGAGACAAGTGCGAGAAACATAAACGCCTGTGTACGGAAAACTGGTGAGTGGCGGGTTCGCTCGGAGCATCGGCCTGACGACCAGGAGTTCCTTTTTCTCGCCTGGCTTGATGAACTACTCTACAGAGCAGAAGTGCTGGGACAGTGGTATGTGGACGGCCAAGTCCATGTCTTGAACCAAGCAGATGGTCTCACCGCTGTAGCCCAAGTTTCCTTTGTTGATGCAGCCGTCGTCGAGCGTGAAATTGAGATCAAGGCTGTCACCACCCATCAGTTGACCGTGTCAGAAGTGGAACCAGGTGAGGTCGTGCAAAGTCCATGGGAGGATGTACCGTCCTTCGATGGACCGGGGTGGTACGCCGATGTGGTGTTCGATATTTGAGGTGGGAGAGCCAAGGGTGGACGTGCGCTTCGCAAGGCCAAATCCGCAGGCTTCCTCCATCCCGGATCCCCACAGCACCCATGGCCCCAGGTAGGGCTGCTCCGTTCCCGGCCTGACCTAGTCCCCCGGTTATTC
>JAYYDY010000077.1:0-28224 GCA_036160375.1 Thermoplasmatota archaeon
GACCGAGGGGGGATGCCAAGGCCCCGTCGATCCAACGTGCTGTTCGGGACGTGGTTTGGTTCGCAGGCAAGACCCTAACGCCCATACCTGAGAGGCGATCGCCGACCTCATCCTGACACACCGCCCACGCTTGGAGACGGGATTCGAGATGATCAGGTGGAACCGTGGCGTGACCGATCATTTCAACCAGGAACTCAACGCTCTTCGGCAAGGTGGAGAGGGCTAGGTTTCGAGCGTGGGCGACGGTTCGATTCGGGTTTTCCATGAACGAGAGGTAGGGGTAATCATCTCCTTGATGCTCCTCAATGATACCCTTCACCACCCGTTGGGTGCCGTCGGTGGAACCGCCATCCAGCACCACAATCATGTGGCGGCCAGGTTCAATCGTTTGCTTGAGCAGCGACAGCAAGCAGGCTTCGATGTGTTCAACTTCATTGTAAACGGGGATGACGGTCGCCAATTCAGGACCCTCAGCCGCATCCATGCACGGTGGTGTTTGGAGTCCGTTTTCACCTCTTCGTCTCTGCATTCGTCCACGGTATGTTCTTTGAGGTCAACCCCCTCCCTCAACCATGGATGGCTCACGGCTGCGACTCACGGGCGTAGGCGAGGGGTTCACGACCCGAATCAACACCACCCTCACGGGGGTTGACTCACCAACCAAGGTGCTCGAAGCACTTCAGCAGCTCTTTCCCGATACATCACGGTCTGACCTCGAAACCGAACCTTCGTTGGGGCATCCCGTGAACGCCGTATGGCAATTTGACGATGTTTCCTTAGCCACCTTTCTTCAACAACTCCACGAACAACGTATTCTCGACACGGCTCTCGATGCGATGTCGATGAGCATGGATGGAAACACCACCACCTTCCGTGTTGCTCGGCAAGCGGCAGTGGCCGGAAAAATTGCTTTTCCAATTCCCGGAGATGAACCCTTGGGCGGCGTGTTTTCCATCACCATCACCGGGGCGGGACTCGAAGATTGGCTCCAGGCTGCCACATGGCACGCAGGACGTGCACAGGTTCCTCGACACATCAACGACGACCATTCCATGAGCGAAGACGGCGAGTCTACGACGTGGGTTTGAACACTTCACCCAGGAAGGCCATCATCTCACCATCCCTGCCGGCCCAGTCAAGTTCAGGAACGTTGTTCGGGCTCAACCATCGTACGGCCTGATGGACTCGCAAATCCAAATCGGATGGGCCATCACCCGAAGTGGTATGAATCAGGTGAATGACAAAGGCCTCGTTGCCGTGTTGCCGATACCACGAACCAAGCGGGTGGCCCGCTCGAACATCCAAGGAAAGTTCCTCACGAAGCTCACGCTCCAAGGCCCCTGACCACGATTCGTTTTGCTCACATTTTCCGCCGGGAAACTCCCACTGGAGGCCATCGGCCTCCCCTGCGCTGCGTTGACCGACGAGGACCTCGCCCCCATTGGATGAAAGTGCAGCAGCGACCACGTGTTGTGGAGCCACGGGGTAGGGGCGCAGCATGTAAGCCAAGCAGGATTCAACCATCGCCACACCCTGGTCGACCGAGAATTTCGTTTCGCCAGGAAGATGAAGAAACAACACGGGTTCGGGGACAGGGTCCGTAGAAGGTCGTTCACACACCGCTTTCATCGTGGCATGGTAGGTCTCGTTACAGAGGTACGCTCCGGCATCGGTGGAAAGCGTGAACGGGACGGAAAAGTCCTGTGGCTGCCACAGCGAAAGGTCCAACCAACAGCCGCGATGACCCAGACCGTCCAATTGACCATCGTTGATTTGGCGACCTTCGTTATCTGGAATTCGCATGTGGAGACGATCCTGCGCCAACCGCTCCAAGCGTGGAACATCGCATGATTCGCACAGACCAACATGGAGAATAGCATCCCACCGTTGGCCGTTCTCGACCCGTGCAGCGGTGCGCTTGGCGCCGTCAGCGTCCACGGTCAGCACATCGGTTTCAACATGAACAGGAAACGTCTGGGATGTCCAAGGGTTCACCAATTGACGCGAGCCCTGAAGACGATGAACAACATCTTGGCTGATGTTCGTGGCGTTCCCCCCGAAGGGTTCGAATCCGGTGACCAAGACCTTGGGCACGGGCTCCATGAGTGACGATGAGAAGGTGGGTTTTTGATTCATCCGACCGCTTCATCGGCGTCATCTTCACAAACATGAAACGCGAGCCGCCTCCATGGAAGAGGAACTCGTGGTCCAATTGGCCCCGGAATCCTCCGCACCCAAAGAGGGCATTTTTCCCGTACGAATCGTCAAAGAAATTTGGCGCGAAATCACCTTCGGTGTGGGTACATGGGGGGCACTTCGCCCGCTGATTGCCGCCGCTTTGGCTGCGGTGCCCTTCCTCTTTCTTGGACAACACTTCAACCGCCAGCATCGACGAGGTATCGAATGGGGATTCCTCCAAATCCCGTTGGCCCTCACCATCATCTTGTGGTTTGGACTCTACTTCTGGTCAATCTTTGACGCTTGGAGGGACGCTGTAGCAGCCATGGGAGCGCCTCAGGACCAGAGTTGATCACGAATTGGAATGGAACCGTCAGCGAGTCCGGCCAAGTCGGCGCGGTCGTCGTCATCGAAATCGCTTGGTAGACTGCCGAAAATGAAATTCGCAACATCGGCGGACTCAATCGCCCAATACATCACGGAATCGTCGTTGCTCGAGTGACCGGGGTGATCAGGGTCTTCGTGGTCGACCGGTGATTCGTACACCAAGTTCACGAGCCCGAGAAGGTGGCCCACTTCGTGCACCAGCACACTGTTCTCCACGTCCTCAACTGAAGGTCGTCCAAACGGCCCGTCAGCCTCATCGATGGAATCGCTGAACAGAGCGACTGTGGAGGCATCGACGGCGACGCCGAGGACCGAATCCGAGTCGTATGTGCCAGCGGGGAAGAGAATTTGCCAGTACAAGGTCGTGCCGTCCCGTGGGGAAGTGTCCTTCTGCTCCCAACCTTTGTCGCGGACATCCTGTGCCGACCACGTGCCTTCGTGTCCAAAGTCCACCTCATCGTACTCAACGGAAATCCCAGAAGGCTTGTCGCAAACACTCTCAAGCCGTTCGATCAAGAGATCAACGCTACTGGAAAACGGGCGATAGCCGGGTTCGTGATCGATCTCGATGACCATTGAGGTGTACATGCTGCTACGCAAACAGGCGAGGGTGAGGCCGCCGGGAACACCCTTCTTCTCTGGGAGAACGTCCAGGCCGTCACTTCCCAAGCAACCCGCCATGGAGCTGCACATCACAAAGACGACCAGCATCACCGCCAAGTTTCGCTTTGCCATGACCTTCACACCCGAACCTTCACTTTTGAACATCTGCCTACCAGTCATCGGGAATGTCAATCGGCGAGAAGAGCTGGCCGGGGCCGGTAGCAGAAGCGAGTTGAGTCCGTGCAAGATGTTCCCATTGGCGCAAGGCAAGAATGGCGTCAATGACGGATGCGTTGATCTCAACCAGCGTCACCCGAATCAGCGTGTCAAGGATGTCCATGCGCTGATGGTCAACGATGTTCATCACCTTCTCAAGGTCAAAGGAAGCATTTGTGCTGGGCGAAACGGCATCGATGGGCCAAGGGGCATGAACGCGTTCACCCACGGTCTCACCGGTACGCTCCAGATGTTGGTTCAACGTCGTCATCAGTTGATTGAGATGTTTCTGGAGGACCAATGAAACCTCAACCAGTGGCATGTTGAGCTGATTGACCAAATTGACCGTTCGCTCGGTGAGCGTAACGAGCCCGTCGACCGAATCATCTTCCAAGGTCGTCCCTCACTGTTTGGAAAGCGCATCAATGTACTGCCAACCGTACGAGTTCCACTGCTCCTGTGTCCAACCATCGGGGAGTCCTGTTGGTGGAACGGGAGCAGGTTGGGAACGATCGGGTCCGGCGACAGGTGGCGGAGGAACCGCATTGCTTGGAGCTGGCGGAACTGGGTTGCCAGGTGCGGGTGGAACGGCGGCAAGGGCGGGCACAGCCTTTCCAGCCTTCATGTCCTCTGCAACCACATCGGTTTGGTCAGCCAGTTCCTCTTCGGTTTCGGGAGCGAGCATGCGCCGGCGCAGCACCATGGCATAGAGGCCAAAGGATACGGACGCCAGTGCAATGATGAACAGGGTGACACTGAACACATCGGTGGAAAGTTGCTGGGACAACGCTGCACCGTCACGCACGGTTTCTGCCTTGATGAGCAACGAATCGACACTGTGCCGGTCCATCTCAACACCGTCCACGAGGACCACCACGCGGTAATCAATACTGGAACCCGCTGGGTCGTTGGCGACGACAGGAAGGGAGGTCATGATTTGGTCACCGGGAGAGGCGTCAAGTTCGACGGTGGAAACCGTAGCCCAGAAACCTCCGTCAACGAGTTCCTGAAGCGCAAAGGCCACTTGTCCGCTTCCGCCCAGGTTGTCAACCTTGACCATCATCTTGGCGGTTTCACCCTCGTAGGGACTCGGCGTGTCCCACTGGAGGGACGTCGCTTCGTGCTGCAAGTCCACGCGTGGACCAACGAGCGCCATCGGCCACGAGGCAAAGGGATCGCTCATTGCATTCGTCACGGTGTCGTAGGGGTTTCCAGCTTCGTCGGACCCGGAAACCCAGACATCAACGGTGTAGGAAGGAAGCAGCGTGGTCGCTCCGGAGTCGGTGAGATCGAGGGACCCACTCCAGAAGTATTGCTGACCGAACGGCGTGATGTCAGGTAGCAGAACACTGCCTCGAGAAATCTCTGCTTCACCGGCCTTCACACGGTAGTGCAACACAGCCGCTTCTGTTGTGTCAAAGCCGTTTTCGTCGTTCGTGATGAGGATCACTTCGAGGTTTCTGGCATCACCGATGGACAATGGAGAACCCTCAGGAACACCGTTCAAGGTGATGCTGTCAATGGTAGGGCGGGCGCTGTCAACGGCCAGGCGGACGCGTGGTGAGAAAGCCGTCTCGTCAAGCGCGAGACCCGGCATGTCGTCCATGCTGAGCCGCAAATCAAGGCGGCCAGATCGAACGGCAGGGACCAAGAGGTCGAGGCTGAATTCACCGTCGTCCCTTGTTGAGGTGCGCCAGTTGTTCTCAAAGTCGCCAAAGACCACGTCGAAGGCACCAGCAGGAGCAGGCGTCTCGTCCTCAGAAAACAGGACTCGACCGGAAACACGCAGGGCTTGACCCGCACCGATGATGGTCTCGAAATTTTCTTCATTGTAGTGATTCTCGCTGTTGCGAAGTTCGATGGCACGAATCTTTCCGGGTTGGGTATCAAACCGGAAGTCGTTGTCGAGGCTCCACCAGTCGTCACCGAGGCCCTCTTCAATTTCGAAACACGGCGTGACTTCGTTGTCATTGCAGGGCATGTCCGTCACCCTCACTCGAGGGAGGAAGTGTGACTCGCCGTTGGTGTCGTAGGCTTCAGGGAACATCCACGTGAGTTGGAATCGGGCCTGAATGATGATCACCGACTCGTTTCCTTCTTCCAAATTGACCGTCGAGTAGAGGTTGGACACGGCGATGTTGTCAGACCCCGCAGTCATCACGGCCACTGGATGGCCGTCAGCGCCCTCTGCCAGGGAAATGAACATGGACGACTCTTCATCGTCGAAGTCGCCACCGAGGGCAACTTGGACGTACTGGATGTCTTGCCACCCGTTGATGTCACTGAGTTTGATTTGAGCCGTGTAGGGGACACCTGGATGAAGCGGCTCGTAGTCGTCGTGTCCCAAAATGGAGGAATTCCCGAGGTCGACCTCCGGCTCAAATTCCTGACGAATGAAGTAGGTCACCAGGTCAGCATCCCAGTCGGGGAGAACCTCGCCCGGGCGATAGCCGCAGGTGATGCTGGAGGCAGGGCAGACGGGACCGCGGCCCATGGCAATCTCGTTGTCTTGTTCGTCTTCACCGGAGACGTAGAACGAGACGCGCTGTTTGTGAAGGAGCATGGAATCATCGATCAGACCTTCGAAAATATTGAGGCCTCCCGCTCGGGTTTCTGGGGATGAAAGCGTCTTCACCTCATATTCGTCCTCGTTTGGCAAGCCGTCAAAGTTGTAGTCTGTGCATCCAATGGCTTCGCTTGCTTTGCATCCTACCCAATAGTGAAGGTTCAACTGTCGAGGTGGGTCGACGGAATCCTGAACGACAATGGAGACGGATTGTCCTGCACCGGGAGCACCTGCGTGGCGTTCCTCCCCGTCCATCGGCGTTGCACTCAACACCAACGGTGAGTTGCCGTCCAAAATCAGTCGAATGGAGTTGTAGTTGGGATTGGTGAAGGTCGAGCCGTTCTCAAGGTCCACCGCTTGGACGTAGAAAATCATCCCACCGGGCGCCGATTCAATGGGCGACATGAACGTCATGTTGTAGGCCCCAAACGCTGGATTCACCTCTTCGTAGAGCACCAGTGGTTCGCCCATCGGGTCCCCGTCAAACGTCACGTTCTGACCGAGCACCCGGAGGGAAAAGCTCCCCGCCGGCGGCATGAGTTGAGAATCCTGGAAGTGCATTGAGCCACTGAAACTGAGGTTGAACCCACCTCGCACCCAATCCATCGGGTAGAGTTGTCGACCGGTTTCTTCCCAAACACGTAGCCCGTCGAGTTGGATGTCGTTTTCAACGACCAATTCCATGTCCGAGGTGGTCCATTGGCTGACCGCCACACCGAGGTCGTCCTCTACGCTGATGACGGCTTCCGTGCTGCTTTCATCGTCCCACGACCAGTTCACCTTGGTCGGCATCCAAATCGAAACCACACCGTTTGCATCCACGGTTGAAGTGCAGTTCGCAGCATCAAACATCACGATTCCGCCCACATCGGAATTCACCGTGCATGCATCACCTCTCAACCACGTGAAGGTCGGGTCATCGCCGTAGGCGTGTTCGATGGAGATGACCGCTTTGGTAACATGGTCAACGTCGTCACCTGGAGCGACCCGTGTGATGAAATTGCGGAACAAGCCATCGGGGGCCGCCAGACCACCTTCAAACGAGGCATCAACAGCTCGGGTTTGCATGGCGTACGTGATGTCGATGTTGGAAATTTTGACTCGCCCTGAACTGGCGGCCTTAACGGCAATGGGAATGGTCACCGTACCGTCGCCGTTTTCGGGGATGTGGTCGTTGAACGCATCGACCAACGTGGGGGCTTTCTTGACGATTTCACCAACAGGCGAGTCGTCGCTGGCTACCACGGAGGATTCATTGAGGAAGATGTCGGACTCCCAGTCGTACGTTCCATCACCGCCCACGTCGAGCATGGGGCGGTCGGGATACCCTTCCTCGTATTCCAACACAAATTGGTCGATGGACGGTGTGACATCACTGTCTGAACTGGAGAAGAACACGGCATAGCGGAGCGTGTTTCCAGCTGCTTCGGTCGAGAAACTGGTCTCCTGGTTGTTGGAGGCGTCCAGCCACGTGCTGCCGTTGTCGTTGGAAACCACGACGTCAAGGGTGGTCCCTGCTGGAACATCCGCTGTCCATGAGGGGCGGACCTTGCCGACCTTGGTGCCGGTGTTGAAGTGAGGCGAGGTCCAGTCACCGGTGACCTCGTAATCGGTGGCATACTCGATGTCCACCCACCATGAGACAGCCGTTGAGCCGATGAGTTGGGCTTTCCAAACGAGTTCGTTTCCGGGGTGATCGAAGTGAATGGTGGCTTCGGATTCAACCTCTTCCCAGTGCGTTCCGTTGTCGGCCGAAATCCAGTAGTCCACGCGGTCGCCGATGGAAGCCGCCGACCAATAGGTCTCAACATTGGCAGATAGAACATCGTCGCCGGTTTGAACGACTTCGCCGTACCAGGTCGTTGTACCAGGTGCGGGGGTGGTTTCGTAGGTCCAACCCGTTCCAAACTCACGGTAGTAGAGGGTGGCACCGGACCAGGTCGAATACCCACAATCCACGGTGACAAATCGCTCACCGTCGAATTGGAGCCCGTAGCCAAGACGAGAAATTTGGCGGGTGGTCGATTCTGGAATCAGGGCAGTCGAACTCCCGGAAACCGACCATGCTTCGAGTTGGTCCCGGTCGTTGTACGGCGATTCTTCTTGACACCGCATGTAGAAGGTCGAACCGTTGACCTCGAGACCACGGAGCATTTGTTTCTGGCCGCTACCGTAGGTCCCGCCGCACTCCCAACTCGAGCCTGTGGCTGAGGTGTAACTGTAGTAATCTTGGCCGCGGGTGTAGGTGCCCGTTCCGTCGCCAGCGAAATCATACGAGTACAGTCGGTTCATGGCGTTGTGCGCCACCCATACCTGACCCTTTTCTCGGTCGTATGCAATACCGGTGTACTCACCCACCGAGGGAGAGATGTCATAGGAATCCAAGCAGGTCCACGTGTCGTCTCGGGAAATGTCCATCTCAAGCACGCGGTGATAGTTGACCGGTGCCGTGGACCCGTAGGTGTAGCGGTAGCCGGAGAGGATGCCGAAGAGCCGCTCGTCATCCGTGACCGTCCAGTCCCGGAAGCCGTAGTAGCCGTAATAGGATGAGGAGTGCTTTTGGGGCAGGGTGCAGGAGGCTTTGTCCAGCGTGATCACAGATTCACGTGTAGCGTTGTTGGGGTAGAGGCGCTCGACAACGTTGTGGAAGGACGACGACGACCAGGTCGACAAAAACAGCCAGTCGTGGTGTTTGAGAATGGCACCTTGGCTTTGGGCCATGAAACTCGAGGACGTCTTCGTCAATTGTTGAGAATAAAGCGTCTCGGTGGCGTTGGAGGTGTGGGGTTGGCGCAAGGCATTCGACCCGTTGTCAAGCCAAGCGTCAGAATTGGCGTCAACGTACGCGTCGTTGCCGTGGGGCAGGAAATTCCGGCTGACGTTGTCCATGGCCAACGTGAGATCACCGCTTCGGTCGTCGACGTTGCTCTCTGCGCCTCGAATCCAATGCACACGGTCATCGGCGACCACTTGAGACCACCCTGTTGCGGAGGCTCCAGAGAGGGTCATGCTCACGTCGGTCACCAACGCACCACGTGGAAGCGAGACCGAGGCCCCCATGTCGGGGTTCGCTCCCTGGAACAACGCAATGTGCTCAACGGAACCGTCGCTGAATTCGTACACGTGGCGCGTTCCAGCTGCCGCTTCGGCCTCGGAAGAAAACAGTCCAGCCATGGGGCTGAGCGGCGTGAAGACCATCACGGATACGAGCAGGAAGAACACGGCTCGAGAACGGAAGTGTTGCTGTTCGCCACGTTGCATGTTTTCCAACACGCTTCATGCATCATTTGAACCATGCGGTTCAAGGTCAGCCAGCCGTGGGTCAGCTCGTTTGTCGGGAGTCGTATCGAATTGGGGAGGAATCGCCTCGCACGCCGTCTTCCTCGTCATCCCGAACCTCGAACCAATCGTTCATCCAATCCCCGTCGGTGTCCCAATTGAGCGGGCTGCTTCCCTCGGCAAGATGGTCGTCATCAAAGTCGAGCAGGTACCAGCCATATTCGTGTTCACCCACGTTGCGAACGGGAGGCGTGTTGGGGGATCCTTGGTAGTAAATTTCCCACGCATCGGTGCGGTTGCCAGCCATCAACACCAGGTCGTCTGACGGGTCGACGATGAGGAAGTTCGTGTCCTTGTCGTCCACGATGTAGCCGTATTGATTGTCAGGTCCGCCGAACTTGTCGAGTTTGAGGTAGTTCAGCACCAACTCGTTGGGCTGGCCGAGACCGAGCATGGCTGCACGGAATTGCCAGCCTTCCGTGACCGGCATACCATCGTACGTCAATCCACTGAGACGAACAGCATTCGGTGAAGAATAATCACTGTTCGTGATGGCATAGAACTCCTGGAAGTTGGTGTAGGATTCGTAGACGCATCCGGCACCTGAACAGTCCCAATTTCCGTCTTGGTCGGGGTCGAGGTTGGCATCGGTCGCATCGGCAGGGTCGAGCGTGAACCAGGTGAATTCGGTGTCCGGTCGAGCCAAGGTCCCGCCTGAGCCGTCTTGCGAGAGCGGCAGGCAAGAGTTGGTGTCGGTGGTGCACGGCCCGCCCGTTCCCACATCGATCCACACCACACGAATGTCAAGGTAGGAAGAGAAGTTGTCGTTGCTCTCGTTCCAAGCCAGTTTGTATTCGTACCAGTCGGGGAGCATGTCGCCATCCGTGTCGTTATCGCTGGGATTCGAACCGTACTTGAACACCTCTCGACCATCGGAGTAGTTGTAATCCCGGACGTGGGAGACCACGGCTCCGTTTTCCACTGTCGTGATGTAGGTGATGCTGTCACCGTCGCTGTCGTTGAGGTCAGGGCGGGTTTGGTTGTCGTACTCCATGAAATTCGTGAACGGAAGGTTGCCCACGCCGTTCTGAACGACAACACCGGACGGCGTGAAGGTGCGGTCTTCCCACGCCCCTTGGGCAGCGGGAATATCGAAACTCGTTCGGTCGTACCATCCGTCATGGTCGCCGTCGTAGTTCACGTCCCAGGGGTTCAGCGGGTTGGCTGCCCAGTGATTTTCGGTTGTCACATCGTCCATGCCGTAGGTGGCGTAGCAGTACTCCCATCCATCTGGTATGCCGTCGCTGTCTGAATCCGGGTGGGTTGGGTCAGCGACCCCGCGTAAGCTTCGGTTGAAGTTCTCGCTCTCGAGTTCGTTGATCTTCTCCATCCGCTCCTCGGATTCAACGCCCTTCTTGATGAAGTCCTGATAGAGTGCTTGCTGGGCTTGGAGCGCAGAAAAGCCGAGTTCTTCCTGATAGGCCGCCATCGCATCCTCGCCAAAGTCAATGATGCCCAAATTCGCCGGGACGGTGTTTCTGGTGAGGAATTTGCCCCACGTTCTCGATTCCCATTCACGGAGGTTACTGAACGTCTCGTTGGCATCAATTTCACCGTCTCCGTTGCAGTCGAAACTGTCCTGGTCCGAGTCCAAATTGACGTCCCCGTCGATGAGTGGGTTGATGGACCAGCGATTTTCGTCCAAATCCCACGATGTGAACCAGTACTCGAAACCGTCGTACATCCCATCACCATCGGTGTCTGGAATGGTCGGGTCGGTCATGCCGAGCACGACTTCAATGAAGGCGTTGGGCGGCTCGCCTTGCTGCCAAGCGTTGAAGTCGTTCAAGAGCCGCTTGCCTCGCGTTTCTTTCGAGATGAGGATGTTGAACACACGCTGAGCCTTCTCGGTGGGTTGTTGGAAATCACCGTCGACGTGGAGCAGCGGTGCGTCACTGGGATGGTCGATGCCGTTGTCGGGTTGTTCGGTTGCCAGCGCAAATTCTTGGCGGTCGATCAAACCGTCTTCATCGCCGTCAAAGTCTCCATCGCCGGCGACGAGCGGATTCAGTGTCCACGTGGCCGCCGACACGTTCCATGCCGTAAAGAGCAACTCGACACCGTCCAGCATCCCGTCGCCGTCCGTATCGACGTTGTTCGGATCGGCTGTCAGGCCCGTAAGGTTGGTTTGGTTTTCCGTGAGGAAATCGCCGAAGGAGGCCGTGGTTGGGATGCCCGGCCACTGCTGGAGTGCGTAGGCCACGCCAATGGTGGTGACGAACCACTGGGGCGATGAACGATTAACATCCGTCTCCGAATACAGGGGTGAAATGACGTTGTACTCCTCCCAATTGGTCATGCCGTCGTCGTCAGCATCTTGCCAGCGGTCTGTGGAATCCAACGGGTTGAGCGTCCAAGCGTCATCGAGTAAATTCCATCTTGCAAACCAAATTTCCCACCCGTCGGGCATGCCGTCATCATCGGTGTCGGCACTCAGTGGATCAGCGGCGCCCACGCTGTAGGAGGAAAGACCGGCCGTCACGGAGCCGGATGCTCGGTCTGCAAAGGTATCATCTGGAGCGCCGAGATCGCCGATGTGATCGAACAACTTCGTGGTGAAATTCCCGGGCAGTTGAACACCATCGAGTGTTTGATTGCCGCTGAACAGATCTGAACGGATGTGATATTCCAGGTAGTTAACGAACGCCTCGTCCTGGGAGAGGACACCATCACGGTTGACGTCGTAGCCGTCACCGTCCGGATTCTCAAAGGCGTCCGAACCGTTGAGAGGGTTCACGCCAAGGCGTGAAGGGTCCCACGAGCACAGACCCTTCGACTCCCAACCATCGGGCAGAGTATCGCCGTCGGAGTCGATGAGGTTCGGGTCAGCCACTGCCCACGCTTCAACCGCTTCAGGCGTCTCACCGTAGTCTTCGAACAAATCGCCGTTCAGACCCATGGTTCGAACCACCGACCATTGGTATTCGCAAAGGTTGGGGAGGCCGTCGCCGTCAGCATCCCAGTCGGCGTCGTCGGCCCGGAGCGGGTCAAGGCTCCAGTTGTTTCCACCCGTGAAGGTATCACCCACCCACCTGCGGTGCTGAATCTCCCAGCCGTCAGGCATACCATCGCCATCGGTGTCCGGGTTCGTGGGGTCGGTGGCAGTGTCAATGTTGGCCAGCGCGAGGTAAGTGGCGTTGGCGGCTTCACCTTTTGCACTGTCACACATGTACTCCATCTGCACCGTGTAGTAGCACCAGAGCGTGCTCTGTTCGTAGAAGAAACCGTAGTACTCAGAACCGTCCCCTACGCCATCGCCGTCGGTGTCGCCCAGGCGCGGGTCGGTGGCATTGTAGCCTTCGGGCGTGAGTTTGACGTAGCGGTATTCGTCAAGGTTGGTCCACAAACGCTCAAGGTTCATGTCACCGGATTGGTCCAAATCCAAACCGTCGGCGTCATTGTCAAACAGCGCGTCCCACGGATCGGTTGGGTCCAGTCCGTGAACAACCTCCCAACCGTCAGGCATACCATCGGCGTCGGAATCGTTGGCGCCCGGGTCCATGAGCTGCAGATTCGCATAGCGTCCTGGCGACGCTGCGCCAAAGACCGAGACGTTGCCTTCGTTGGTCGAGGTTGCAATGGCGACGATTTCTCCGGGCAGACGCGTTTGGTCCTGAAGGCCGTAGACTGCGGTGTAATCGCCTGCGAGCGCCCAAAGACCCCACTCTGAACCAACCAGCACCTCATCTCCGGTCGGATGAATGGCACGGATGTTGTTCGTCTCCTTGGAGAGTTTACCGTCCACTCCGGGGTGAACGTACAGCCCACTGTGTTCAATGAAGTCATCGTTCAAGTCCAGCTTGTGCAGTCCGGAAGGGGTTCCAAACCACAGGGCTTGTGCGTTTGAGGGAGACGGTCCGTCCAGTACCATGGCTCGAATGTCCGCAGGGTTGTCGTTTGATCCCAACGGCAGACTTCGAAGTTCATCAACATCCGTCGGGTTCGGATTGTCTTCTGGGGTGTAGAAAAATCGCCACGAACCCGCAGCATCGTCCCTTGCCGAAACCGTATCAACAATGAACAAACCTCGGTCGGTGCCGATGAACAGATGGAACATGGTTCCACCTGCCAGGCCATGTTCAATCGAAGAGACCGAGGCATTCGCCTCGCTCAAGCCGGCGATGATGCCGGCGCCGAGGTCGAACGTGGAAGCAATGCTTGCGCTCCCGTCAATTTCCACGATTTGGCCTGCACCTGCATGACCAAGGCCGATGGCGTGGAGGTTGACATCTTCCCCACCCAGCGGCGCCACGGCGTGAACGGCTTCGGAGAGGCTCCACGACCACGAGCCAATGGAGGCCAATGCGCCGTCGGCCAGTAATGGGGCGACGGCGAAACCGATGCTGGTGCCCATCACGACACCGTAGGGTGTGCCGTCGGCCTGAGCGAGGAACCCGTCGTGAAGAACGACCCCTTGGGGCATGGAATGATGACTCTGGGCGGAACCATCGAGGTTCAAGACGCTGACGCCGTACTTCGTCATGGCGTACAGAATGCCGTCATGTTCGGCGAGTGTCTTGACATCATGGTGCATGACGGCCAAGGTGTCCTCGGGTGCATCGTAAACCAGCGGCATCGTCGCAAAGCCACCCTCATCGCCAACGAGCGCTGACTTGAGGCCGGGATACACCGTGTTGCCGTCGTCGAAGTGGACAAGGTATTCCTCGAGCGTCGATAGCGCTTCACCCACTTTGAGTGCCGTGAGGGTTCGAGAAACATCACTGGAGACGCCTCCGTCTCGATTGGTGTCCCATCCATCACCGTCCGGGTCCTCAAGCGCATTTGATCGATTCAACGGGTCAAGGCCAAAGTGCACTTCCCAACCATCGGGAATACCGTCACCAAAGGAGGGGTAGAGCGGGCGGATAGAGAACCCATCCCACAGGTACCGGTCAGAATCATCCAGCAGCGGGTCGGTGCCCAGCCAGAGGTCCTCACCAACCGGATTCACCGCCCGAGACGTGCACGCGGGAAGCAGGTTGTGGAAGGTGGCGTTGGCGCCTGATGGAAGGTAGGGCCAATTCTTGAGCACCGCCCCCTCAGGCAGTGTGGCATGACACCACAAACCGTCAAGTTCTGCTGTGAAGTTGGAGGGGGTGCCGTAGGCGTATTCCTCGGGAGCAGTGTAACGTTCTGCGTCGCTGAGGATACCGTTGCGATCCACATCAAAACCGTCATTGTCTCCATCGAGGGTCAAATCGCTGCTGTTCAGCGGGTCGAAGGAAGGGCAGGTGTACCTCAACGAGACCGTGTCAAACCCACCCATGCGATGACACATGTAGGCCTCGTATCCGTCGGGCATGCCGTCACCGTCGGTGTCGGAGACACGCGGGTCAAGGTACATCCGGTCGTTGTTTTCGTCGAGTTGACCTGTGAGACCGCGGGGAAAACCTGGGGCTGTGCAGTTGGCAGGGTAGGGCCAGCAGAATTCTTCGGTGGCGTTCAGCCCGTCCCGGTCGCGGTCGGTTGACGCATCAGAGGCGTTGTTTTTGTCGAGACCTTGGAGAACGACTTCGCGGCCGTCAACAGCCGTCCAGTTCATCCATTCTTCAAACAGTGTCTCGTGAACGTCGGGAATCAAATCACCGTCGGTGTCGGTGTTGGGGGGCGGTGTTCCATCCGTGCTGTCTGGGTGGATGTTTGCGACGTTGGAAACGGCAGGAAATTGCGACATGAAGAGAAGGCTGGCAATCACGGCAAGGGTGGTCAGAATGGTCGTTTGACTTCTTCGCATGGAATCACCGTGTGCAAAGCCTCCGCCTCGCTCGTTTTTCATACCCGCAAGATTGCTTATGAGGGTGATGGAACATTGTTCATACAAATATCCGTTGCGACGGCTGTTGAACCCTCAAAAACTGCGCCTTCGTTGCCACTCGCCCGGTGGCTTCAAGTCCCTCCCGCGACCGAGGGATGATGTTCGCATGACAATGACCATCACGCATTTGGGAACAGGCAGTCGAGGAAACTCGACCCTGCTTGAAACACCCCATGCCAAGGTCCTCATCGACCAGGGTTTCAGCGGCACGCAACTCGCCAAGCGGCTGGCACGCCTCCAATTAACGCCAGAAGACATCGACTGCGTCTTCATCACGCATCATCACGGCGATCACGGCGGCGGCGCCAAAGTGGTGCAAACCAAGTGGAGCATTCCCGTGCTCGCCAACGAGCGCACGGCCCTTGAATTGGATTTGGTCCCCGAATTGACCACTTTCTTCGAAGCGCTTGATTTGGTTCGTGTCGGGGACGATTTGTCGATTCTTCCTGTGCCGGTCCCGCACGCTGGCTCTGACAACGTCGCCTTCGTGGCCAGCCACGGCGGTGAACGTGCGGCCATCATCACCGATTTAGGCTCGTGGACCGATGAATTGGTGGCCCACGTGCGAGGCTGTGAACACATCTCGATCGAGGCCAATTACGACCATAACAAACTGATGTACGGGCCTTACCCTTACTCGCTCAAAGACCGCATCTCGGGACGAGGCGGCCACCTTTCCAACGAACAGACGGGACGGTTCTTGGCCGAGGTATGCACGGAAACGACCCGGAGTATCACCCTCACGCACCTGAGCGAGAAAAACAACGCCCCGCACCTCGCAGAATCGACCGTGCTGTATTACATTGACGAAGTGTTCTCGGGCGACCTGCGAATATCAGCTCAGAACGGACCGGATTTTTCGCACTACATCGGCGCACCCGACGAGACGGTCACGGTGGAAAACAACACGACCAACTGACCCCTTTTCGGCTCGTTGAGGTCAATGGCTAAATGATACGGGGTTGTGTCAACCTTGTGGACCGAGGCCCCGCCCCATTTGCTTCTCGTCGTCGCGATGACGAACGAGCCGTGAGCGAGGTGCTGGGCGTGGTCATGCTTCTGGCCATGGTCATCACCATCATGGGTGGCGTGTGGGTCTTCTTGAATCCGTATCTGTCGGATTTTGAAGACAACACCAACTGGAATTCAGCGACAGGACTGGCCGACCGAATCGAGGACCGTCTCGAAGTGGCCGGAAATGCACCCGATGGAACCGGATTCCGCAACACGCTGGCCATCCAGTCAACCGCCATCAGGTCCGTCCAGAACGTCGAACACTGGACCATCAGCGCCGACCTGACAGACGGGGAAGCCATCAACATTCGACAGGTCAACGCCTCCACCATCGCCGTGCTTGCTGCCAACGAAACCGCCCGAAGCATCACCATCCAATCCCCGGAAACAACCTACGAGCAAACCTTACCCGTGAGCCATCAAGAGGTGTTCGTTTCTCACAACGCCAGCTCACCACACTGGATGATCACGACCGTGTTCGGGGCCGATGGAGAGCCGCTCCACCGCCACGTGATGTGGACGCTTTCAGGATTGCAAATCACCACCTCGCTGGGGCAGGGTGAACACCAAATCGTGTTGATGAACAATGCAAGAGCAGAACGCTTTCCCAACGAGGCTTGGAGCGTGAGTGCCATGCCACTGGTCGAATTTGACCGCATGGCCAACGACGAGTTGCGCCTCTCTGTTCTCTTGACCGATGTGGTCGCCAATGGGAGCATCGGCTCGGGGTCCAATGTTGGCATGCAATTCGTGTCTCAAGGGCCGATGACCCTCTTTACCGGCGAGGCTTACAACGTGAACTTCAACGTGTTCAACGCACTCCATGACGTCATCACCCCACAGTACAACAACAACTGGCTTGCCGACTACACCATCCAACGCTCGGCAGGCACCCTTGACACCTACATTGGGTTCGCACCTTACGAACGTGCAAGCGGGGCCGACGGTCTCAGTGTCTCATCTCAGAATCTTCCGCTGTACTTTGAAGTGGACATCCAGCGTGTGGAGGTGAGCCGATGAGAGGTGCCCTTCGACGCGATGAAGCAGGTGTTTCGGCTGCGGTGGCCACCGTGCTTTTGTTTGGGGGTGTGTTGTCCATCATCGGCTTGATGATGGTCTCCATGATGCCCGTCATCGAAGAGATGGAAGGTTCGGTGGAGCGGCACGACATGTCGTCGCAGATGACCCTGCTCGCCCATGAAACCTCGGCCCTGTCCGAGCGCGGCATGCCAGGTGATTCGGCCCAAGCTACCCTCATTCCCGTGGACGGAGAACTGACTTGGGACAGTCTGCGAGGTGGCATGTGGTATTCTGCTACATGGGTTGAGGACATGAGTCTTCGAGCCCGAGGCGCCTTGGATTTCGATGACCAACTTGAGATTCGCCACCCTGAAAGCTTCGTTGAATCGGTCTGCATCACGGACCTCAGACTTGGGCCTGACCGCCCGTACCACTACACGCTCGATGCGGTGCTCGACCGTGTGAGCGTGACCGTAACCCCTGGTTTGGCCATGCCGCTCGGCCCCATTGAAATCCAACTCGTCGAAGACGGCGTTGAGGTGGAAACAACCTCACTTCGCGTTGACGAAATGACCACCCTCGATCTTCAAAATCGGGGCGAGACGGTGCTCTCTTCCAGCCATGCGCTCACGGTGTTTGCTTCCATCGGCGAAGGCGGCGCCGCCTATGTCATGCCCAACGCCCCTGAACCCTCCGACAAACGGGGTCATGCTTGGTCCATCCCAATCGCATCCGGGACCACGGCCATCCACCTGCTGAGTGAGACGGCGAATCAAGTCCACATCACCGTCAACGGCGCCACCTCCATCCACTACGCCACGCCAACCGGGCTTGCGCGAACCGGTGTATCCTTGACCCACGAACTGACCGTGGATGACAGCACGGTCGCCCACATCACCACCAGTGCCCCCTCCCGCTTGATGCTCGTCTCAAACCCTGATGCACAGGCGGGTTCGACAGTTTGGCCATCAACCAACGGAGCCTACCTCGGCCACGCCTTCCTGCCGCCTCACTTGAACGGTACCTTGCGCCTGACGAACCCCGGTGACGAGGTGGTCACGCTCACGTGGCGCGGCGGTGGTATTTCGGTCGCCCCAAGCGGTGTTGAACACGTGACCTGGCCACCTGCGTACGATGATGGAGCCGCTACGATTGACGGCGACGGCGACGTCTTCCTCACGTGGACACCCACCGCAGATGAGACCACCACCGATGCCGTTGCCGGCATGATGTACCTCCCCGCAGACGACACAGCTGGTCTGTCCGGCGGCCAATTTTCCTACGCCAACCTCGACAACACCACGGAGGAATCCCTCGTTGTGCGACTGGCGGGGTACAGCACCACGTGGAACATGACGGGAGCAACGGTAGCCAACGATGTCTTCCTTGAATCGGACAATCACGCAATCATCACCCTCGCAGAAGGCAACACCAGCCTCGTGGTTGAATCAGGCCACCCGCTTCGAGTGTTGCGAACTTCCGGTGATATGGGCCTCCTTCACCTCCCGCACGACGGGGCTGAACGTTGCACTCGTGTGGGCACTCAAGCCAGCGGTTGGATCACCACCGATCTGCCGTGGGAGCGCATGGGTGGACGAGGAGAAATCGACACCAAAGCCGCCTGGGTTGAAGGACGGCATCCCGCCAGCATGAGCATCGACGTCTTGGGGAGCGACGGCGTCTCAAGCCACGCATCAATTGGCAACGTTTGGGCGTTCCACCTCTCCCGACTTGCCTACCAGTTTTCGTCTTCCATTGACGGCATGGAGGTGGCCTTCAGCGGTGGTGCCGTGGTGACCAACCATCCCGAATTCAAACCCTACGTGGTCGTGCCACCTTCAGACCGAGGCGGACCAGGCCCCCGCTTTGCTGCGACCATTCCCTCGCTGCACCCCACCGCTTCGAGCGAAACAGGTGCTGGTGAATTGGAACTTGATATCGAAATGGTGCATCGCACATCCCTCGCATCCACCCCGGCTTACGAAGTTCGTCGCGGTTGGTCTGAACCGTACGGGACGGCGATTGCAGACAACGCTGGAATTGGTCTTGAGGCGAGCGAGGATTGGACGGTGTATCCCGGCCGATTGGATTTGTTGACCGACTACGTTGGCTGGGTACCCGACCCGACCTATGGCACGTCCGAGGCGGTCTGGCACACCAACGGCGAGGTGATTGAATTCACTTTGCAGTTGGCTTCGTTGGATGTCACGACACGGGAGGTGTTGGTCTGAAGCAACAACGTCTGGTCCACGACACCCGGGCGGCGGCCACTGAATTGGGCTACATCTTCACCTTCCTGTTGGGCGTTCTCCTGATGAGCATGTTCAGCGTCTGGGCGTGGGACATCGAGACCAACACACGACTGCGCTGGAACGAGGAAGCCATCCAAGCCAACATGGACGACATTGCGGCTGCCGTTGAGCGAGCGGATGAAGCCAGCCGATTTGGAGGGAACGTCTCGTATGCAGAGGAGATTGCTTGGCGACCAACGGAAGCCGATGAGTCCCTGTTCTGGCTGGAACTCCACGAAACTGAACTCGTTTTAATCGATGAAGGCGGACCCCTTGACACGACGGTTTCGCTTTCGGGAACCGGCGCAGGAGGCCATGAAGGCCGGGTACCACTGGCCGGAGTCGAACGGTTGTGGGTCGTCCACGATGATGGCGTGACCTTCCTTTCACTGGACAGGCCGCAAGCAGTCCAATGATCATCGGCTCATGACAGCTCGGTGAACCATGGCCTGAACCTCACGCATACGACTCTTTGCGCCAAGTTCTCGGAACACCTTCAACGCTCGTTGGAGGTATTCCATACGCCCCTGTTTGTCGGGGGCAACACCACCGAGACGAGTGAGTAATTCACCGATTTGCATGCGAAGGTCGTTGGCCTCTGCAAGGACGAGGGCTTGACCGTAGTGCTCCACGGCTTCCTCGGTACGACCAGCATCGTGCAAGACCTCCCCGAGCAGCATGGTGATTTCGACCAGTGACTGCACGTCTCCTGCGTCGGTCATGGCCGTCAAGGCTTCGGAGTAATGGAACAACGCCAACTCCGATTGCTCGACCTTCGAGTAATACCGGCCCAAAACGGCTTGTGCGCGTGCGTGAAGCACACCATCGCCGAGTTCGGACGTTCGCTCGTGTGACGCCATGGCATGCTCCCTTGCTCGGTCAACCTCACCCAATTCAATGAGGGAACGAGCCAAGGTGATTTGGCTGTAGATCAAGTCGTCATCGTCTGAACTCGCAAGGATGGCTTCAACCTCTCCATACGCCTCCAAGGCCTTACTGCGCTCGTTCTTACGTCGGAGCAAGTAACCGATGTTGTTGTAGGTTCGAGCAGCCCATCGGGCGTTTCCAAGCGAGATGTAATGCTTGAGCGCCTCCTTGTGCCGCGACAGAGAAACGTCGCTGTTGCCTTGTTTCCTGCTCACATCGGCGAGGGAAGAGAGAATCTCGGCTTGAACAAGTTCGTCAGCCGAGGAAGATGCTCGTTGGAGGGTCGCATTCAGGACCTCCTCTGCTTCGTTTAAACGACCCAACAACGCCAGAATATCACCTTGAATTTGGGCCATCCGAACCACCACATCGGAGGCCAAATCGGCGGTTTCCACCTGTTCGATCAAGCCAAGCAGTTCCATGTAGCCCTGGGAAACGAGTTGACGGCCTTCGCTGACAATGATCTCAGATGCCGTTTCAAATTGACTCGACTTGATGGTGTGGTAGATCAGTTCAATCTGCAACTCGTGAGAGGGCGATTGCTTTTGGTACCAATCGACACACTTCCCGTGGAACTCCTCACGAAGTGCCGTTGAGAGGCTTCGCAGCAGGAATTCTCGAATCAAATCGTGCACGTCATAGGTGTCGGCATCGGCCTGACGGGCAAGACCGGATTCGACCAGGCTGTCGAGTTCATCGGTGTTGAGGCCTTGTTGTGCGAGTGCCTCAAGTCGAACGGGCTCTCTGAAAATGGAAAGGGCCGAAAGGACACGCTTCTGCTCTGCACTCAACTTGGAGAAAATTTCCACCGTGACGTAATTTTCCAGCGTCTCGTGGAAAGCACCAGCGGATGCACCCCTGTTGATGAGTTCCAAGACCAACGGGTGACCCCGAGAAAGGCCGTGAATGTGGAGCCACTGTTCGTCAGCCAGTGAATCGAAACTTGTCAAAAGTTGACGACCAGCGTCGGGGTCAAGACCGTCCAAGGGCAGCACCAAACTCGCAATTCGCCCCTCGGCGTCTTTCGTTGGAACCACGGGCTTGAACGAGCGAGAGAAGATGACAAGACCAATTTTTTCTTCGCTTCCAAGAAGGGCAAGAGACATCGCTTGGAAGGTCTGGTGAAGCACCATGTCCGACACCTTATGGAAGTCATCGATGACCAGCAGGGAAGGGGTTCCCTCCAGTGCCTCGACCAACAATCGAGCTGCATCTGCGGGTTGTGGGACGGGTGTTGCCGCGAGGTACGTGGAAAAATCGGCATTACCCATGCTTGAAAGCCAATCGGCCACCGACTCAAAGAAGGAACGTGACCCTTCCCAGTCTTGGCATCGGTGATAGAGCAGGTTTCTGCGATGCATGAAACGTTCAATCAGTTTGGAGGCGACCGTGGTTTTTCCGATTCCTGCGATGCCCGGCACGAGGAGGGTCGTCGCTCTGGCCTCAAGCAAATTCACCATGTTGTCCAGTTCAGTCGTGCGGCCGTAGAAATGACGGAGGCGAGGCAAATCAGCGAGTGAAGTGACCAGTTGCTTTTCCACGTGCTTCGAGAGGTCTCGTTCCACCAAGTCGGCCGACAAGTTGCGGACATCGAGGCAACTGTGCTCGTCGATGTAGCGGATGATATCAACCGGCCGCATCTCAAACGGGAGCACCCCTTTGGCACCACCAAGCGTCGATGCGATGGCTGGTTGGTCGTCCAAGATGATACGAACGGGCCATTCAGCGAGACGTTCCCACGTCTCGCTTGCCAACGAGACTCCGCTGTCGGTCAAGAAGTAGGCCTTGCGCTTGCGTGAAACGCCCTTGACGTGGGCCTGTCGCTCCACCAGAATGTTCTGGTCCTTCAGCCCGGCAATGGCCCGAGGCACGTTGGAACGAGCGATGGCAACGGCGTTGGCGATGCCCATCTGCGAAAGAGCAAACGGCACCTCAATGCTGTCTTTGAAATCGGAATAATCCAGCAAATGCAGCAGGATGCGTTCCTGTACGCCCGGTTTCGCCTGTGCGGCCATGATTTAACCCTCAGGTTCCGTCATTGTGGCGGCTGCTGGTAGTTCGGATCAGGCACCCATTGGTTGGATGCTTGGTCCCACAACCAGCCCGGATGTTGTGAAGCAGCCGGTGCAGCGGCTTCCTGAGCAACGGGTGTTGCCTGGGCAGGCGCTGCTGCCTCCTGTTGTGGGATGGCTGGCGTTTGCTTGGCTTTGGCCCATGCATACGGATCCTCTTCGACGGCGGAATCATCGCTGGTCAGCTCGTCTTCGTCCGGTATCTCTTCAAATTCGATGAAGAAGAAGGCCCCTGCTCCGAGAAGAACGAGGACGGCCAAGACGATGAGAATGATGCCCACGATGCCGGAACCACCGTCGTCGCCGCTGGAGACGGTGACCGCAAACTCAGCGTTCTCGGTCTGCCCGGCGAACTTGAAGATTTGACCGTCCATTTCGAAGATGACCTCAGAAGAGCCCTCGATGCCACTGAGTTGGCCAGCGGTGAGTTGCATGTTCCACGAACCATCCGATAGCACACGGGTCGAATTCAACTTGGCGTTTCCATCGGCGAAACGAGCGATGACAAGGCTGCCAGGAAGACCTTCACCCGAGAACTCAGCCGGGTCATCAACGGTGATGTCGCCGGTGTCCGTTCGCTCAACGGTGAACGAGACGGCACGGACCAAGAAGTTGACCTTCAACGAGTAAGCCTTGGATTCCTGGTCGTCCTGAGCGTAGACAACCACGCTGTTGAGGGACCAGTCTGGGATGCTGCTGGTGGTTTGGGCCATGTAGGACATCGGGTCGTAGGTCAATACACCAAGCGGCGTGATGGTGATGAAATCGTCGTAGAAGTCGTCTTCGACGGTCGTATCGTCGTCATAAACGTAGAACTCGAGGTCATTTCCGGGCGATCCTGTGCCGTCTGGGTCGCTGAAGAACTCGGCGAGGTCAAACGACACACCGCCGCCGCAGCGGTCAAACGAGTTGGAATTCTGGTCGCAGAAGATGGTCCACGTACCGACCCACCCCGTTTCGTTGAACACCGGGTCGATGTTTTCAGCGTCGAGCGGGTTGTTGATGGTCATACGCCAGACAACATCCTGCGAGTAGTCGTCACCGTCGTAGGCCCGCACGGTCACCGAATAGACGCCATCGTGAATCAAATCAGACGTGTCCCAGTTGGCGACCCATGAACCGTCTTGAGCAAACGTGGTGACCGGCAAGGGTCCGTCGTTCAGGACGATACCGTTTGCCAAATCGGTGATCTCGATTTCAACACGGGTCACGAATCCGCCGATGTCTCGGGCCACACCGATGATCTTGGTTTCTTCGGAGGCTCGAACAGTATCGCCGTCGATGCCGCCGGAGGTTTGGTCCTCAGCACCGATCCAGGAGAGTTGGAGGTTGGGCGGAATGTTGTCGTTGTTGATGGTGATGGTCCGGGTCTCAGCCACGCAACCGTCGGCCTCAACAGGCTCACCGATGCAGAAATCACTGTCGGCAGCCCATACCTCCGCCGTGTAATCACCCGATGGCAATTCGGCCACGTTCCATTCGTACGACCAGCTTGTTGAGCCCTGAATAAAGAACTGCTGAGCAAAGCCATCCGGTCCAGAGATGGAGAACCAGATCTGTTTCACATCGCTGCCAGCCGTGCCTTGGTAGGGGTCTGAAGCCGTACCTTGGAACATGACCTTCCCTGTTTGGTGAACGCTTCCAGCCGTTGGTACATCGACCAACAACGAAGGAGCGACGAGGTTGAGTTTGTACTGGCGAACCTCAACGGGGGAATAGTCCAAACCGTCGTAGGAGCGAATACGGAAGGTGATGTCGCCCTCACCCTCTGGATGAGCAGCACCGTCCCATTCGTAGACCCAGTCCTTGAACGGGTGGTTTTCCATGGTGATGTCGCCGCTCGAACCGGAGGCATCCGAAGCATAGAACCAGTCGGACGAGCCGGGTGGCTGGATTTCGACACGCTTCACCAAGCCGAATTGCGCTTGTTGTGCGGTGTTGTCGTTGGCGTAGGGCCACTTGGCGCCGTCCCATGCCTGACCTGTGATCCGGACCGTGGTGGCAAAGGAGTAGCCGTCTGGCTCGGTGACGCTGACACTTGGTCGAAGGTTCTCGAGGTTGATGATGTCATCAATCGGACCCGAGAGCACGTACGAGAAGTCGTCGCGACCGCTGCCGAACTTGAAGGCCTCAACGGTGTAGAACGGCCGCTCTCGCCCGTTGATGCAGTCCGTGTCGTCGTTGTCGACGTACGTATCACCGTCGTTGTCAATGCCATCCGCACAGGAGTCTTCGTCGACCACGATGGGTTGACCGGTGCCGTCGTTGGTACCGGGGATGGCAGCGTTCTTGTCGCCGACCACATGGTTCCAGTTGCGGTCGAGAAGGAAGTCGGAAGGCAGGGACACCTGGGGCGTAAAGCCGAAGGCGTCGGTGGTCAACTCGTAGAGCGGAAGTCCAGTGGAATCCTTGATGATGACCGTGGCGCCCTCAACATTGGAGTTCTTCGCTTTGACCTGATAGCGGACGAGTTCACCCTCGCGAACTTGGGAGCCCCAAGCCGTGTTCTGGTTTTGAACGTGAATCATTGAAGAATCAAAGTTCTGAAGATCGGCAAAAGAGAAGACGGTGGCGTTCTCGACCAGCTCAAGTGCCAGCGGCATGCCGACAGGTGGCAAAGCGACGGTACCCGGGAGTTGCAGGCACTCGTCTTGAACGAACGGACACTCTGCACCCAACCAACGGATGCTGACGGGGTAGAGTTCATTGCCGCCAGGAGACGGGATTTGTTCCGACTGAACGGTGACACGTGATTCGGTGATGTTGTAGACTTGCGAAACGCCGGTCCATGCATTGCCGGAGAAGTAAGCCACTGAACCGTACTTGTTGCCGTAGTTGTCGTCGTGGTGGCTCACGTTGCCGGCGAATCCAAGTTGGGAATCGGCCGTGTTGCGCTGGACGTTGATGAGGGAACCCTTGGCACGAATGATGTCGCCGGTGTTGCCAGAGATGGTGTTATCGAGGATGGAGGCCGAGGAGCGGAAGACGTGAACGGCTGGGCAAGGGAAATCGCCGCCGTACATCTGAGAGTTGCACGTTCCCGAGTTGTTTGAGATGACGTTGTTCGCCAAGTACAGACGAGCGGCGGAGGGTGCTGGCACCTGCCAGCCCTGATCTTGGTAGTGGTACTCGCCGATGAGCACAGGCTCCTTGCCCGTGTCCTGAATGGTGTTGTTCTCGGCGATGACATCGGACGTACCGTAAATCCACAAGCCGTTCCAGCCACCAATGGGACCGATGGTGTTGCGGTGGAGTTCAACCACGGAACTTCGAATGCCAACACCGGAACCCTCGCTGGCCCCGGCGATGATGTTGCCTTCTGCGTAGACCTTGGCACCGTCGTAGGCGGTCAAGCCAGCGCCTTCGGCCGTGGTGATGTCGTTGTCAGTGACTTCCAGCGTGTGTTCAATGTTGCCGGTGGTCTTGAGCGAGTTGGTGTCAATGGCGTTACATTTGACGTCAACCTTGGAATTCCTGAAACTGCCCGAGCTTGATTTCATCAGGATTCCGTAGCTGTTGTCTTTGATGTCCAGGTTGTCCATGTCAATGTAGGAGTTCTCAATGTAGAGAACGGCACGGCCACCGCCTTGTTGACCGCAATCGGCATCGTTTCCGGTGAAGACGGAATTCTTGACACGGAAGGTCGAGAGGATACCGGCGCCTGCGTCGTAAGCTCGAACGGCGGCAGCGTCGTAACCTTGTCCGTCGATACCCAACTCAAAGGTTGAATCGGTGAGGAGCGGAGCGGCGTAATCGACGGCGATCACGTTGGAGGTGTTGATGTCGGTGAAGGTCAGACCTCGAGCGGTGGTGGTTGAACCGTCAAAGACCAACGCACCGTATTGAACGGCTTGGAGGGAAGCGACGTAAATCGGGTAGCCGTAGGCGTTCTCGAAGTGCGCATAGTTGATGCTGGTGATGGACTGGTCGATCGTGTCTCGGATGATCAAACCGGAGCCGCACGCTGCATCAGGGTTGTTCAGAACGTTGCTCTGCGTGTTCAAACAACGACCGGTCTTGGTGTAGTCCGTGGGGGTCGACCAGATGAAACGGGCTTGAGAAGAAGCCGAACCAGCACTGGCACCGCATGCGGCATCACCGATGCAAATGGCGCCTTCCACGTCAATGAATTTCCCAGCGGGGATGTTCACGGTCGTGCCGGCGTTGATGATGAGTTTAGAACCCTCAGCGACGGTGACATCGTCTTGGAGGTTCATGGTGCCCGACCAGGTCTCGGTACCGGTCACGGTGCCCTGCGTGGTTTCGTTCACGGCCATGGCCGAGGGAACGCTCACCATGGCCAACATGAGGGACATCATGTACAGCATCACGAGCGATACGGATTTTGTTTGGTTTTTTCGAGACATCGGCGATTCACCTGCTCTGTCCATGAACGCCACGAATATAATACTGCGCCTCATTTGCCGCCAAAGAAATATCATTCTTCACTAAGAGTATCATCTTATGCGCCGAAAAACGGAAGGAAAAGGACTGAAAAGAACGAAATTCGGACAGGAAAGGACGAAAAAGTGTCCTCCTTTTTGGAGAAAAATGATACAGGATCATCAACAAGATGGAATGCCCCGTGCTTCCGAGAGCCATGCAGAGGCGCTGAGAAGCCCGTATCCACTGCGAAGGTCGTGCACACCATCACCGTCCCCGAGCGACTTGAGAAGGGCCTGCTTCACCTCAACGAGACACGAAGCATTGCCTCCGGGTTGAGGCTTCAATCGAGGCTGGTCTTCGAGGATCAACGCCAACGCACCGGTGACAAAGACCGTGGCGTCGGACGAACCGCTGCTGGAGTACCAAAGGTTGTCCTCTCCCGTGCTGATAATGCGCTCACCTGGCGCTACCACTTCGGGTTTCATGTGTGGATGAGCCCGGGCATCGCCGTTTTTGTCCATCAGCGACCCGGATGAGGAGTTGGCCCACCCGGCCCCATCACGCGTGGTCGCACCGACGGAGATGGCCAAGTCAACGCTTCCCGGGGAAGCGACATCCCCGTCATCATCGAGCCCGTCGTTCCCCGCAGCCGCCACCACATAGATGCCTGCATCCGTGGCTTGGCGGGTGGCCGCAGACGAACCACCCTCTGTAGCGTCGGATTCTTCCGAACCGCCAAGGGAAAGGGAGATGATATCAGCTTGGAATTCAAATTGGCACCACCGAATGGCATCGGCCACATCCGAATCCAGACCGGTGTTTTCCCCTTGGCCGTTGTCGCTCAAGGCGGCCACCATGGCAAAGGAAACGTTTGGTGCTGCTCCACGTTGAGTGGTGTCGTTGGAAAGCAGCAAGCCGGTCATCAGGGTACCGTGGGCAACAGCGCCGTAGTCAACCGGTTCCTTTGACGCACCAATCAGGTCCTTGAACGTGAACGCTGTGGTTGAGAAGGCATCGTGTTGAGCATCAACACCGGTATCGACCATGCACACCCTCACGCCTTCACCCGTGAGGCCTGACGATTGCATCTCCCGCAATTCAGTTTGCTCAAAGGCCCATTCGGAGGCTGGCTGAGGCAGTTCAACCACCAGCCACTGGTTCTGCCACATCAGCACGCTGGCGGAGATGAGCAGGGCCAAGACCACCACGCCGGAGATTGAAAATCGACGGCGCATGGGTCGAGCCACTGGCTCAACCGTTAGAGGGGCCCATCCCATGGTTTCTGAACGCCACTGGTCCTGAAACCCGATCACCGTTGGGTCGACCGCCGAAACGATGCGCCGGTCCGAAGGCTCCGGAAGGTACTCGACGTCACGAAGACCTTCCATGGCTCACGCTACCCCTTTCGTG
>JAYYDY010000078.1:0-7073 GCA_036160375.1 Thermoplasmatota archaeon
TGTTGGGAATTCTTGGTTGAAGTGTATGCTCCAAACGCATACGGTCGTGGCGTCACGGGGTTGCTATGGGGGTCTTCTGTGGAGCCTTCGTCGGCGTCCTTTGACCCGATTGTCGAAAATGGAAATACATGGTACAAAATGGACCTCAAGTATTGCGAGGAAAACGGCCCGGAGGTTGATTGCGAAGAAGGGATGTTCATCCGAATCAACACCGATGGCACCGTTCACATCGCCACCAACTACGGAAAGCCGACGTTCATCGAATACACCTACACGAGTCCGGATTATGAGAGGAATCTCATGCTTCGACAAGTCTTTGTTGGATTTTGGCCCATCCTCATCATTGTGGGAATTGTCTGGGGTCGCATGACCGGCAGGGAACAATTCGCCAATGGTCTGATGACTGGAGGAGCGATATGCGTGGCGATGCCAACGCTTGCGTTCATCAGTGCGGTTTTCTCTGGCGGATTACGTTGAGGCGAGCGGTGTGCCCTCCCAAACAATAATTTCATCGATATGGTTCTTCTCATTTCATGGGTGAAGACCTGTCTAACGACATGCCTGAACCTTCGGAGTCTGAACCTGTCCCGGGTAAGATTGGTGATACAGAGATTTGGTGGCTGCCGTTCGTTGCTTTGGGTTTTTTTCCATTCATCTTCAGTATCATGTGGTTAGAGAACTCATTGGACGATCCACCTTCCTGGTTTTGGGTTTTCTGGGACTACGTTGTTTACCCAGTTGTCAGCATCAGTCTCGGGCTTTCACCGATTCTCGTGCTCATGTACGTGGTCTATCTCGTCCGCATCACCCGTAAGCGAATTGAGAGCGGGACGACCAACCTTGCGCTCTCTCTGTTCCATCTTCTAACGCTCATCGTCCCCTTCTTGGGCCTTGGCCTGTTCTTGTTATTTGCAGGCGCATCGGGCGCGTGAGCGAACTTCCATATTGATGGGTTACGAAGTGTACCCTTTGCTCAGCCACGCATCACATCATTCAGGAGATGATTGGCAGGTGCTTGACCGGCGGGGCAATCCCCAGGTCTTCGGGGAAGAACATCGTCGCCTCGGGAATGGGAATCGGCGTGATTTCGGTTCCGACCAGAGCGACTCGGCTGGGGCGCGAATCTGAGAGGACTTCTCGGTTGGTGAGGGGCGCAATCTTCCGTGAGAATTCCATGATGTCGTCGTGGCTGGGCATGTTTTCCATTGCGAGGTTTTCCCGGCTGTGGCCGACAAAGACGTAGCCTTTGTTCTCGATGAAATCAGGGTCAGCACGGTTGTCCAGTGCAGCGAATTCCTTGATGTGATTATCCGACATGTTGACGCCTTTCATCAGTGTGTGACGACAGACGATTCGGGTGTCCAGTGAGGGCAAGAGGTCGATGGTCTTCTCAAATTGGTCCCACGCACCGCTGTTCCACTTTGGCCGGCAGACCTCGTCAAACACCTGCTTGTTGGGCGCGTCCACCGAGACGTAGAGTTGGGTGGGCAGCGTGTCCAACTTTTCGAGGACCTTGGGCAGCGTGCCGTTGGTCACCAGCATCGTGGTCATGCCGTGCTTGTGGCACAGGTCCATGTACTCGCTCAGGCGGGTGTAGAGCGTGGGCTCCCCGTTGAGTGAGATCGCCACGTGCTTCGGGTTCTGAGCGTCCAGCCACTTCTCGCGAGGCACCTTGGGGTTGCCCCCGAAGCCCGAGAGTAGACGGCGCTGGGCGCGCACCGATTCGTAGAGCAGGTCGAGCGGGTCCTGGTCGGTCAACTCCAACGTGTCCATGTGCGGTTCACGCCAGCAGTAGGTGCACGCCAAGTTGCACTGGTCGACCACGGGAGACATTTGCATGCAGTTGTGGCTGGCAACGCCGTAGAACTTGCCTTTGTAGCACTGGCGGTCGCGCAAAAGGGATTCTTTGGTCCAGTGGCACGTTTTGACGCCACCGTGTTCGCCCACGATGTGGTAGCGTTGCTTCTGCAGTTTGGCTTTTAGCTGCGGGTCCATTCCTGCCATGCGGCTCACTCCTGGAGCCACGGTCCTCGGTTGGCGGGGCCGGTTGGGGGTGGCTCGGATGGTTCGGGGGCGGCTTCCCGATGCTATCAAAGACTCGCTTTTCCAACGGTGCCTCAGTTCGGACGGGTTGGCGGGAAAAACGGGGCACTGCGCTTGTTTTTGGTACTTCTTTTATAGAAAATCTAACCAACTTCACTGGATGTGTTCTGCAAAGGTTCCTAAACGCGACGAGGCTGGCTTGAACCGAGGCGTCCCCATGGGTGATACGTTGGTGGATTTGGGATGGCTTGCAGAAGCGTCTGCAACGCCTCCTGACCACGACCAACAACGGAACAAACCCGTGGCCCTCGCTGCACTCAAGTTCACCGCCGACAACATTGACGTGGCGAAGGAGATCACGACCGAAGGCATCTCGGAAGATGAACGTCAGCAGTACATCCGAAAAATCAGCGAGGCCACCTCATCAGAAATCTTCGAATTTTCAACCTGCAATCGCGTGCTTTACGTTGGTTTTGATATCCAGGCAGACGAGTTGAGTTCAACCATTTCCCGTCTCAACAACACCGCCTCCATTCCGTTTGAACTGTACGAAGACACCGACGCTTGGCGACAATTGGTCAAAATTTGCAGCGGCCTTGACTCGTTCATGATGGGGGAGTTACAAGTGATGTCGCAGTTCCGAAAATCCATCAACTTCCACAAGGAACGCGAGTTGGTCGGTCATTTCAACTCGGCCTTTTTCGAGCACGTCATCGCAGCCAACCGGTCGGTTCGAAAGAACCTCGGTTTCACCCACACCACGGAATCCATGTTGAGTTTGGCCACATCGGCCCTCCAGACGTTGCTGAACGAACGGGGGCCCGTTAAGGCGGTCGTGTTGGGCTTTGGCGACATGGGTATGAAAGCCGTGGAAGCCCTTCTTGAAGCCGATCAAACCACCATCGCTGTTGTGTCCCGAGACCCAGAGCGTTCGGCGAAACGCAACCCAGCACTGGCAGAAGTCTGCACGATGCTATCCTATGAGCAGTGGAACGACGGCGGACACGAAGCCGACCTCGTCATCTCGACCATCCGAAACGCAACACCGACCTACAACGCCGACCACCAACTTCCGCTTTCCTCTGCGGCTACCGTCATGGACTTCTCGTGGCCACCCTCTGTTGACGCCTCGGGTCTGGCTGAGCACCACACGCTGCTCGGGATGGACCATTGGATCAAGGTTGCTCGAAACGTCGGGCAGGAATGGGATTACGACGCTATCATCGCCAAGAGCGAATCGATGATCGACGACATTCAGGAACGCTATGCAACGGCGCTTGAACACAAAGCACAAGGCCAGTTCCGAGCCCTCGTTTACGGGACGATGGAGCAATTGGCCAAAACGTGGGAAGAATCTCCTCACGCTACGGCCGAAGATGTTCCTCAACTCGGAGCGTTTTCTCGAGAAATCGCCACATGGGTGTGTCACCAACCCTCTACCTTCTACCTCTCGGAACTGTCCGCCTTCGTCACCAACACCAAGCGGACGCTGAGTTCAGCCATCCTCGCCCACGTGGACCACGAAGTCAAGCGCTCTGTGTTGGCGTTGAGCAAGCAGGGCTCGGTATCCGGTGGGGCTTCATGACCGTCCGAATCGGAACACGGGCGTCCAACCTCGCCATGTGGCAGGCCAAGACGGTGAGCGCTGCTCTCGAAGCGAGCGGCGTGGCGACCGAACTCGTTCCGCTGACGTCAACCGGCGACCGCAGTTTGGGCGGTCAACTCTCCTCCTCGGTCGGGCAGTTCATTCATTCCATCGACAACCGCTTGCTCTCGGGTGAAATCGACATTGCCGTCCACTCGAGTAAGGATGTGCCCGTGGACGTCGACGACCGCATCACGAATTTAGCCTACCTTAAACGGGGCAGCACGAACGATCTCATTCTAATGCGAAAAACTCCCGATGTTCCGGTGCTTGAGGAGGTGTTCGCCACCGAAACGTCCACCCCGCTCGCCCTCGTGTTGGAACGATTTGACCGAGGTGCGACCTTTGGAACCGTTTCCGGGCGCCGTCAATCCTTTTTGCTCAGCCAGCGGCCTGACATCATCCCGCTGGCTGTTCGAGGCCACGTTGAGACGCGCATCGCACGGCTCATGCAGGGAAGGGTGGACGCCATCGTGTTGGCAGAAACCGGCCTTGCAAGACTGAACAGCATCGGGGTGCTCGACGATGTCAAAGCCGACATCTCGGCGTTTCGCATCGACCCCAACGACTGGCCCACAGCGCCCGGGCAGGGCGCGATTGCTGTTCACTGTTTGAGCGACCGATTCGAAGAATTAAACGGCCTGCGCACAACGTTAAACCACGAGCAAACCGAACGGGACGTTTCGGCTGAACGTCGCCTTCTGGCTGAGGTGGGCGGAGGTTGCCTGTTCCCGGCGGGCATCGGGGTTGAGGGCGATGAGGTCCGTGTTCAAATCTCACCGGAAAACTGGCGTTCCATCTTCTGTCAAGGGTCGGCCTACACCATGTTCCACCACGCTGGAGCCATGGCCGACCTCGACATCAACCTCCCCGTCCAACCGTTGGAGGAGGTGTCGTTTCAGGAAGGTCGTCCACGCTATCTCTCCACGCTTAATTCCGACCGAATTTCGCTGGTGCTCTCCAAAAGCGGCGTGAACATGGAAAACATTCCCGTTGTGGACTTGGTTCCTCTTCTCGAGAATTGGCCGGCGAACTTCCTGAACGCCTACGACGGCAAAGCGTCCTGGCCCTACTTGGTGCTCACCTCGCCCTTTGCTGCCAAATGCGCCGTCAAGGCGGCGGCGTCCAATGCGGACATCGGTCGCATACCTTGGTTGGCCATTGGCGAGGGAACGGCCAGAGCCTGTTTCCGGTTGGGGGTTACCGTAGCGGCGTGTGCACGGGCGCGAAACGCCAAGGAACTCGCAGCCTACATTTGCGACCGCTTTGAAACCAGCACTGGATTCTTGATTCCCCGCTCAAATCAGGCCTCACCTCAACTTGAAACGACGCTCAGAGCGGCAGGATTCGCCGTTGAGTCGTGGCTCGGCTACGAAAACAGTCCAAAGCAGATGCCGTCGGTTGAGGTTCGTCCCGACGACGTGTTGGTCTTATCCTCTTCTTCCTCAGCCCGTTCGTGGGCCGAAAACGGGCTCAAGGCACCTCACGAAATTCTTTGTATGGGAGAGAATGCGAGAGATACCATACACGCCCTCGACCACTTCAGCGGTTGTCGTGTATCGGTGTTGAGCGGACCCACATCAGAAGCCCTGATCACATGGTGGAAAGAAAACCGAGGAGAGTAAGATGGACATTCGCCCTCGCATCAACCGTTGGACTGCGTCAAGGCGCAACCTCTTGTTTGGCGATTCACTGCTCAGCTCCCTCGTCCAGCCCCATTTTGTCGTTGAGGGTTCAGGTATTGACGAGCCCATTCGGGGCATGATGGGTATTCATCAGCAGTCGGTCGACGTACTTCTTGAAACCGTCAAGGCCGATGCTGAAAACGGCGTGAAAGCCGTCATGCTGTTTGGCGTCGTAGCGAAGGAGCACAAAGACAGCGAAGCCACGCAGGCATCCAACCGTTCATCGCATCTCCACCGAGCCGTGATGGAACTCAAAGCGACCTTCGGCGACGAGTTGGTCGTGATGACCGATGTCTGCCTCTGCACCGCCACCGACCACGGCCACTGCGGTCTTGTTCATGAAGGTGAAATCGTGAACGACGCCTCGGTTGAGGCGCTCACCGACATCGCCCTCTCTCACGGCGAAGCAGGGGCTGACTACGTCTGCGCCTCCGACATGATGGACGGGCGAGTATCGGCCATTCGCTCAGCGTTTGAACAGGCCGGGTTGACCAACACGGGTATCCTGTCCTACTCGGTCAAGTACGCTTCCGCGTTTTACGGCCCGTTCCGTCATGCGGCTCAATCGAGTCCCGAGTTTGGCGACCGTGCCACGCACCAGATGGACGTGCGTTCGGGCTACGAGGAGGCGCTTCTCGAAACGAACCTGGACGAAAGGGAAGGGGCGGACATTATCATGGTGAAACCCGGACTGCCCTACCTTGATGTTCTTCGGAAGGTGGCCGACCATACGGTTCGACCCGTCGCTGTTTACAACGTGAGTGGCGAATACGCCATGGTCATGAGCGCCACCGAAGATGAGGATTCCCGTCAACGCATGGTGATGGAGGTCTTGACAGCCTTCAAAAGAGCGGGAGCCAGTGTTATCGTCACCTACCACGCCCGAGAGGCGGCGCAGAAGCGATGGGTTGCATGAGGTGAGGAAATGAACCGTGCCAAGTCCGATGCGCTGCACCATGAAGCGCTGTCCCATCTGGTCGGTGGTGTCAACTCCCCCGTTCGGGCGTTCAAATCTGTTCACGGAAACCCGATCTATTTCGAAAAGGCCTCCGGCGCTCACGTCACGGACGTCGACGGAAACGTTCTGGTTGACTTTGTCCAGTCGTGGGGACCCCTTATTCACGGCCATTCTCATCCAAAAATCATTGAAGCGGTTCATGAGAAGATGCTCAACGGTACGTCGTTTGGCGCGCCCCACCTCGGTGAAATTGAACTCGCAAAACGGGTGAAGAAGCGCTTCGTTCACATGGACAAGGTTCGCTTCGTTTCATCGGGTACTGAAGCTGTCATGAGCGCCGTTCGATTGGCCAGAGGTTTCACCGGACGGGACGTTCTCGTGAAGTTCGAGGGTTGCTACCACGGCCACGTTGACGCCCTGATGGTGTCTTCTGGAAGCGGGTTGGCCACCTTCGGTATTGCCAGCAGCCCCGGCATTCCTCAAGATACGGTGGCCACGACGCTCATCTGCCCACTTGACGACCTCGAAGCCGTGGAATACCTCTTCGCCGAACACGGGAGCGACATCGCTGCCGTCGTGATTGAACCGCTCCCCGCTAACAACGGCCTCTTAGTGCAGCGCCCAGAATTTTTGAACGGTCTTCGCAAGCTTTGCGACGCCCACGGAGCGCTGTTGGTGTTCGATGAGGTCATCAGCGGGTTCCGTTTCAAAGAGGGGAGCTATGGCGACCTGTGCGGTGTCA
>JAYYDY010000079.1:0-12785 GCA_036160375.1 Thermoplasmatota archaeon
CTCGCCGGAATCGAACCGGCTCCTCTGCCTGCGCAGCGTGCACCGTACACCAAGGGCGGGCCGTAGCCTTCCACCATTCCTCAACCTGCGACACCTGCCAACGGCGCGCCCGTGTGCGAACGCCGACCTCAGTCGGCGCACGAGCCGTCGTCAGGGAGGAATTGGAATTGATGGGGCATCGTCGCCACGTCCGTGTAGTCGTTCTCGTCCAAGCACACGACGGTCATCTCCATCGGCGCCCTGCCCATCATCGGTGGCAGGCTGTCGTAGTACGCCATCACGGCCCTCATGATTTCACCCAACGACGCCGTGCCGTAGGAAACGGTCACGATGTGGTTCACCTGCATCGATTTGATGCTCGGAAAGGCGAGGTTGTAAGGTTGTGATTTGGCCAACTCGAGCATCGTTTTGGCGAGCTGCGGCGTAGCATCCTCGCCCGACCATTTCAGCCTCTTGACGGGGTTGCTCATCCACGGCTCGGGCGCCTGCAGTTCCAGCGCTTGACCGAGCCATCTTGCGCACCTGCCGACGACCTTCTGCCTGAGGCCTTCCCTGACGGCAAGCACGGTGTTGGGGCCGTGGAGGGCAGGAGCAAGCCTGACGACATCCCCATGGACGATGTGGAGCTTGAACGCCTCACCGAGGAGGCTGTACGTTCTCTTCGGGAACCCGCCAAGCAGGAGCGACGGATGGTCGAGCAGCCACTGCAAATAAGCGTCATAGGCGCCTGCAGGCCAGGGCTGTGCGGGTGGCGTGGGACCAAGGAACAGCGGGCCTGATTCGTGCTCGTCGTGATACCTCATCCAGTCCCTCATCCACTGTTCTTGGGTGGGGGCATCGGGATGAACAGGGGGTTTCGCCTGCTGGGCCAGCAAGGCGTTGACCTGGGCAGGTGACATGGAAACCTCGGGCACCGTCGTCCAGAACCAAGGCTGCATGGCATCCTCCCAATGCTTCTCCGCCAGTGGGCCCTTCACACCGTGATGGACCTGAAAGACGCTGGCGCTGTGCGTTTGCATGTTGCCGTAGAAGTCGGGCGACATCCATTCTACGGTGCCTTTGTTCACCAGCATAGAACCGTTGTCCAAGTGAAGCACGGCCTCACCGCTTGAAGAAAACCAGGGATGTTCTCCCTCAAGAAAGTGGGCGTGCTTGAGGTCAAGCACCACCAGACCGCCCTCCCTGATCTTGTGAACGTAGGCGCTGATGAGGTGGGGGAAGGTTCTGTCGTCACCTTTGCTGTGCGGGTCCAACCATTCGAGCCAATCCACGTACAGTACGTCCACGGGTGGCGAGGCCGTCAATGTGGAGAAGGCCTCGTGTTGAATGTGAACCTGCCAGTGCGGCGTGAACAGGGCCGCCTTTCTGTAGACGGCGTGTCCCTGCGACGTGTCGGAAATTCTCTGCCAGGTCGCCATACCCGCCTCGTTGGCGTTGATGCCCCAACCGTTGGGCGTGTACTCGCCGTAATCCACCACCACGTGGATGAAGGGATGACCTGCATCGCAAACCAAACCAAAACTGGCGTGATGGTGCATCGCAGCAGCTGGATGGGCGATGACCAGCGGCCTTCCCTTGGGCGGCTCAATGGGCAACCCGATGCCGAACGGTGGACCGTAGGCCACACAGCCACCGAACCCTTGGGGTGCTCTTCTGTTGGCTGCCATGCTCATCAGATGCACCTCGGATGATAGAGCGGGACGACCCTGAAGATTCTCTTGGTCTGCCTCTCGAGTCTGCTGTACTCCTCGGCCTTGCACACACCACCCATGGAAGCCGACTTGGCGGTGTCGTAGATGGTGTCGCCGTGCAGCGTGATGATGTGGGCCGTGCACAATTTCCCCGAGGCTTGCGGGTCGGAAGGCGGGTCCTCGGAGTAGAAGCAAAGGAAGAACAGGTCGTCGTAAGCGACGAGTTCGTCCACAAAGTACCCGAGTCTCCTCACATCGTTGTTGCAGTAGGCCAGTTGCAAGCCGTAGGGCTTGAGGGCCTCCGACCACGTGTGGGGTGCCTGTGAATTGGTCACCGCCTTGAAGTCCTCAGGTGTGGTTTGCGCCCCCGTAGCGTTGGCCACCATCGACAGCGTCGTGGCGACGCACGATGGGCCCACCTGTTTGGCGTGCTGCAGCGAAAGGTCGTGGAAAAACGGGCCCACGGGCTCGCCCCTCCTCTCTTCGTACCACAGCGGCGCAGTGGGGTTCGGCCTCCAAGCGACGGTCATTCCCATGCCTCCCTGAAGGCGTCGTCAAATTCGTGTTCACCTTGAACGGTTTCTTCCGCCATTTGGGCGGCTTCTTCCACCGCTCTCGCAAAGCACTCATGGCAGTCCAGTTCAGGCGGCTCCCATTCATTGAACTCTTCAATTTTCAATTTGGTCAACTCGTTTTGGAGTTGGAAATACTCCATCACCAGCATCATCAGCTTCATCCATTCATTCTCTGTGTTCTTCATCTTCTCATCTCCTCGTTCATTGATACTCAAAATCCTCGGGTCTTCCACCCGGCCATTCCCTCTCCATCTCTTCCACGTACGCCTGCATGTTCTGTGCCTCCTCGTACTGCATCACCCAGATGTGATGATCCTCGATGCAGAGGTGAATGAGCGACAGCACGTTGGAAGGAAAGGTCCCCGCCAAGTGGTCAATGCAAAAGAAGTGGTCGTGGGTGTAGGCCGTGGTCTCGCCTCCGTACTCGGGAATGTGGTCGGGGCAGGTCCAATACTCGCCCAGTGAATGGGCGACATTGTTGGCGTACAGGTAAGCGGGCGGGGCCCACTTCCACGCCATCGGTTTTGAGGCAGCGGCCTTCTTCCTCGCTTCGTAGGCGGCAAAGGTTCCAGGCGCACCCCATTTTTCGATGTCGAGGCAGAAATCAAAGGCAAATTCGTGCCCGTTCTGTCCCTGCACCGTGATGGTGTAGCCCTCCATGGAAATGGAAGGATGGTCGTGCACCGTCTCCGCTAAAGCAAGCCAGTGCTCTCTTTGCACCCAATCGTCGTGCGTGTCGATTTCAGGCATCAAAAAATGAAGCCCGATGTCCATTGAGGTCAAGCACAATTCCCAGCTGGGCCAGGTGTCCCACCTCGTCCTGTTGGCGATGTTGTGCTGATTGTAGGCTGCAAAGATGCCAAAAAAGGCGGCGGGCTCGTCCAGATTGGCGTCGTGGTCAATCAATTCGTCAGGGTGCTTGTACCCGTTGGCGAGGAACCAGCTCCCGTCCTTCTCCACCACGAAGGTGTTCGGCTTAGCATGGTCGTTCTTCTGTTTGGTTTGGTCGTGTTTCTTGTTCATGTGTTCATCTCCTGTGTTGCGTTTTTGCACCGCCGTGCGTTGAAGTGGCTGGGGCACCGGGATTCGAACCCGGGTCAACGGTCCCGCAAACCGATATGCTCTCCACTACACCATGCCCCAATGGATGGGAACTGGCAGAGGCACCCGGATTCGAACCGGGGTCCAGGGATCCGAAGCCCCTGATGCTATCCGCTACACCATGCCTCCTTGCAGTTCCCGGCGAAACAGCGGTTGCACTCAGGGTGTCAAACGCCACTTCGCTCGTTCCGTCGATCGGTAGATCAACGGCGATGTCGGGAGGGCCGCTTGGTGTCATTTGGGACGTGTTGTTGTTCATCCATCATGGCCGGCCCTCCTCGGGTGTAAAGGTGCATTTATCACATCACCTATATATAACTATCTCATTGTTGTTATACTATGAAGCATTCAAGAAGAGTTCATGTTTTCACTGCATCGATTCAGCCGATTTGAAAACATGCCCAAAAAGGCACGTAACGCTATTTGAAGGGTGTATTGTTATAACCTCAACGAGTCGACCGACGATGCATGACAACCATGATGTCACCCCGAAACATGCTGCTGGCTGGAATTGTTCTGGTCTTGCTGAACGTTGCTGCCCTCGCCCCAATGGCCACCGGTGCCGTTGAAGGCGCCGTCGAGGACAACTTCGCTTCCTTCTCGAAGGACAGCGTTTGCGCCAATGACGACTGTACCGAAGCCGAGGAGGATTGGGCCAGTTCCACCTCCCCACGAGACTTCTACGGCTACTCCATCACCAACGTGGCTGATGTGATGGCCAGCGGTGCGACACCGGTCTACGAGAAGATCGGCCCGGTCACCTACGACATCACCACCACCCGAACCATCCTCGACTACGACAGCGCTGCAGGCGAACTGACCTACAACTCGGTCAAGTCCTTTGCCTGTTCTGCCGACACCGCCGTCCCCTGCGACACCGAGGTCAGCCAGCTCAACATTGCCTTCCAGACCCAGGTCATCGGTGCCACCGGCACCGCCATCGCCGGCATCATGGACCTGACCAAGGTCGGATTCGCCGTTCAAATGGTCCTTCAGGACATGAACACCACCCAGGCCGGTATCGGCACTGCATCCTCCCTTGGGTCGATGTTGGATTCCTCAGGCCAGCTCGATCCAAACGGCATGTACATGGCTTGGAGCGGGAGTGACACCGGAGCGGGAATCACTGCCATGAATGCTGCTGAAAATGTGACCCTTCAGGCTGCGGACTTCAGCGCAGGGATCAACGATGCATTGTACGATACCATGCATCCACTTGACCCAGACTTCAACATCTCCTTGCTTCAACCGCTTGGTGTGGTAGCCTTTGTGGGCATGGGAGAACCTGAGTATACCGTTTCGAGTATTGAAGCAGACCCGCTTAATTCCACCACCATGCAACGTGCGGTGACCTATGGATATGCCCAGCCTGTCATGGTTGATGCAACTACCCCAATGATGGTTGACCTTGATGGAGATGGAACGGCTGAAACTGTCGTGATCGACTACAACCAAACCTTGGTTCGGGATTGGTCTCTTTACGCAGGTATCGGCCAACTCTTCGCCGGACACGGCGGCGGCACCGATGCCAACCTGACCGACAACGATGATTTGCAGACTCGCCTTCGAACGCTGACTGGCGTCGACATGACCGGCGTGAACGCTGTTGGCCTCATGATCGACGGCCACATGACCGACACCCCCGCCGGCATCGTCGCCACCAACGCTGAAGGCACCTCCTTCGGCATGGTCACCTTCCTCGGCATGGAAGCCGCTGACGTGATGACCGCCTACAACATGACCGTAGAGCAGTACGGCGCTGTGGCAGGTTGGGTCGCAGGCTGGGCCACCTCAGCCTCCTCCGCCCAACTTGGTCTCCTTGGTGGCGTGGGTACGATGAACGCTGAACAATTCGTCAACCAAACCTTCGGTGCTGCCAGCCCCGTGGGCGACCCCTACCTGGAAAACTCCCTCAACATGGGCGGCGCTTGGAGCGCGCTGTTTGGCAACGAACCCGTCGACCTCACCCAGGAACAATCCGCCAACGTCCTCTACGGGCCGCTCGGCCTGACCACCCGAACGGGTGCCTCGATCTTCCTTTATGGCGAACTCTCTGGCATGACACCACCCATCGACTTCGCCACGATGGGCCCTGGCACCCCCATGGTCTGGGATGCGACCACCATCGGCGCCCTCTACGGCGTTGACACCAACGCTGCTACGGCCATGCGAGCCCTCATGATGGGCCCGCTTTACGGCACCACGGCCGATTCCTTCGTGCCCGGCTTCCTGATGTCCTCGTTCGGTACGGCACCCTACTTGACCCAGTCGTTCAACAACTGGCTCCTCGGATGGCACGACCCGGTCAGCGCTTTCTTGGCGACCGGCAACCCCGCAGACACCAGCGTCGGTTGGACGTCGCTTGAATCCAACGAGACCTACTTCAGTTCGGAGGTGTTGAACGGTGGCGTGGCCATCGCCAACGGCGACGGCACGAACTACACCATGTGTACGGGTGAAGTTGAAACCTGCGACAAGGGCGAGACCCTCGCCGAGGACGGCTCGACCCAACTCTCCTGGCGCAACGACGCCATGATGGCCGCCACCTTCGGCCTCATCACGCCCGAATCCCTTGTCGGTACGACCGGTGGTTTCCTCACCGGCACGGGCGACAAGGTGGACGTGAGCGGCTACGCCATCGCTGACATCACCTGCGACGGCACGAGCGAAGTCAAGGGCATCCCAGTGGACGACTGTTCGGCCACCGTGGTCGCCACCGAGCGCAACATCCAGGCCAACCTGCTCGAGACTTACAGCCTGCTCGACGCCACGCCCGGTGCGCTCCCCGTCTACTTCGGCAGCGAGATCAGCATGCAGGCCGAGGAGATCTCCGGCCTCATCATCGCTGGAGAGTCGAAATCCACGTTCTTCTTGGACACCCGAGCTCACGGCAGCCAAGCCAGCACGCCCAGCATGTCGGACTTGGTTCCGGTCTTCGAGATTCACTCCTCGTCCATGATTGAGGACAGCGACGCAGAAGAGATGGAAAGCGCCATCGTGCAGAACCAAGACAAGATGACCTACTGGACAAACTTCGACTCCTGGATTGACTATGTCACCCTCCTGTTCTGGGTGGGCGGCATTGCCATGATCGGCATGGGCATGGTTGGCGCTGCCAACGCACCCACCGAAGAAGAGCCCAAGGACGTCCCCGCTGCTTCGGAAGAAGAGTGAAGTCCATTGTTCGTGAAAGGGTCGGAAAACCGGCCCTTGAGCCCCGGCTTTAGGGGGAAGAACATATAGGGATTCAAACAACCGTTGACCGAAGGGACCATCTCTTCGGTGAACAGCTTGAGTTGCAAGTTGAATCTCCCCCTTGGACCGTCGCTGCGCGACCCCTCGCTCGAAGCCGATCTGCAGGCACGCCTTGACGACGGCCACCGTCTCTTCGTGCTCGGTGACATCCACGGACATTTGGCCACCTTCAGGGCGCTCCTGCATCGACTGAACCTCAAACCCGAGGACAGGGTGGTGTGCTTGGGCGACATGATCGACCGAGGCCCGAATTCCGCCGGCCTCGTCCACCTTTTGCGCACCCATCCCCAGGTGATTTGCCTCAAGGGCAACCACGAGCACATGGCGATTCAGTGCGTCCAGCCCGACGGGTCGTTCGAGGCCTGGCAGCCGTGGATGCAACGGGGTGGAAAATCCACCTACGCTTCCTACATCGTTCAGGCGAACGGTGACCTCTACGAAGCCAAACGTCAGATGGCCGAGGACTTCATGTGGCTCGATACGCTTCCCACCCAAATTGTGCTTGACCATCTTCGCTTCGTCCACGCCGGCTACGACCCCAGGATGCCCCTCGACATGCAGGGCGAGAAAGAGCTCCTTTGGATTCGCAAAGAGTGGTTCCAGCACGAAGGGGCCGTCGACCCTGCACGCACCGTCTTCTTCGGCCACACGACCACCACGAAACTCGGCGATGCGGGCGAAGTGGCCTTTTCCGACGACCGCCTACCGGACGGGCGTCCTGCCTGGGTCGGCCTCGATGTGGGCGCCTACAACCACGTGGCACCTGGCTTGGCCGCCGTGGAAGCCACCACCTTCCGATGCGTCAAGCAACCCACGCTTCGCTGCGACCGATGGTTCGAACGCATTGACACTCGAAGGAAGAAAGGGAAGGGAAAGAAGCGAGCGTGGAAGGGTGAAGAAAACCTCCGGGAATCCGAGGTGGCGAGAAGTTTCGGCCTCAAAGCCCTGGCCTCTCGAGCCAAGTCCGCCAGCACCTCCACCCTTCGAGCCCAGCGTGAGTTGGAACAAGCGGGTGTGGTCTTTCCTGAACAACCGGATGCGATCACCGCCGGAGGCTACCGAGTGTACCGAAAAACGCAGGAAGAACGCCTTCAGGGTGCATCCAGAGGGCCCACGTCCTTCAGGGTCTACCGCCAGCGGAGCCAACCGACCTGGCACAACAGTTCTTCAGACCGCTTACGGGCAGTGTAAATCATACACTGACTTGTTGGAATCCGGCAAGAATTGTCTGTTTTTCGAAGAAAACTACGGATGATGCACTGCTGATGCACGGAAAACAACATTTAAGTGCAAACAGTTCGATGAGCCTACCATGGAGAACCAACAACCGAACCCCTCCTCAATCGCTGCTTTGCAGTCAGCCTACCTCCGCGTGGTCAGCCAGCGAAAAGCGAACGCCTCGATGCTGCGTTGGAGCCTTGAATTTGCAGCGGCCGAAAAGGAACGCAAGACTGGCAACGGTGTCACCCTCTACCTCTTGTGAGCAGCAGGGTCGGCTCTCCTGAATGCTCCAAGGCCAAACCGCCGGAGAATCTCACGGTCAAGGTTGAATGCGTTGACCGCTTGGGCGACGCATGGAGGCCATCGCTTGGGACGTGCTCTTGGCCGCAGGGACGGTGTTCACCCTCGGCGCCATCTCACCCGGTCCAAGCCTGATGGTGGTGCTTCGCAACACCATGATCGGTGGTCGCCGCCAGGGTGTCATGTGCGCCTTAGGCCACGGTTTAGGCTTCGGCATGTACGCCGGGCTCGCCGTGTTCGGCCTTATCGTTCTCCTCGAGGAAGCCCCGACCGTGTTCACCGGCCTGCAACTGATCGGTTGTGCGCTGCTGGTCTGGTACGGGATCTCGATGTGGAACGCCAACCACGAAGCCCTGTTCAGCGAAGACACCGGTTCGGGCGCACAGGGCTTTGCTGAAGGGTTTGCGATTGCGTTTTTCAATCCAAAAATCGCGTTGTTCCTCGTGGCTGTGCTCGCCCAGGTCCTTCAGCCCGACATGAACTTGCTTTCGAAAACCGCCGTTGGTCTGCTCGGCATGACCATCGACGCCCTCTGGTACCTCTTGGTGGCCGTCGTCTTGACCGGCACACCATGGCTCGACCGCTTGAAAGACCGAGCCGCCTTCATCCATCGGCTGACCGCCCTCGTGCTGTGGGGCTTTGCGGCCAGCGTGCTGCTGAACCTGTGATTCTTGCGGGCATCGTGCTGTTGAACCTGTGATTCTTGCGGCCAGCGTGCTGCTGAATCTCTGATCATCGCTGACAGGTCGGACAAAAGAAGGTTGACCGGTTGCTCTGAACGATGCGTCGCACCACGCCACCGCAGCCTGCCTTTTCACACGGTTGACCCTCACGTCCGTACACGGCAAAGTGATGAGCGAAATAGCCGAGCGTGCCGTCCACGCTGGCGAAATCGTTGAGGGTCGAGCCACCGGCCTGAATCGCTTCCTCGATGACGTCTTTGACATGACCGACCAATTCAACCAACCGAGCCGTCGGCTGGCCGTTCTTCCGCACCAAGCCTCCCGCCTCGCGACGAGGTGAAATGCCGGCCCGATGGAGGGACTCGCAAACGTAGATGTTGCCCACGCCCACCACCACTTTCTGGTCCAGCAGGGCCAGTTTGATGGCCACCTTACGGCCCATCAGTCGGTCGGCCAAGGCCTGAGCGTCCCACGGGTCAAACGGTTCAGGGCCCAGTGAAGCGAGCAACTTGTGGCTGGCTTCGTCCTCGGCAGGGAAGAGGTCGATGATGCCAAACCGACGAGGGTCGGTGTAGACGGCACGGGAACCGTCGGTGAAGATGAATTCGAGATGGTCATGCTTGCCTCCGTGACCCGTTTCGTCTCCGAAGGCCGAGACCGGCACGCCGCCGTTGACGGTCTGGAGCAGCGGCTTGGCCGAGGCAGCTTGGTCGCTGTCGAACAGCGTGTAGCGGCCGCTCATTCCGAGGTGCGAGAGCAGGACACGACCGTCATCAAGGTCGATGAGGAGGTACTTCGCACGACGACGAATGTCGGTCACCGTCGTCCCCGCCAGCGTTGCCAGCCCCTCAGGAAAGGGATAGCGCAGGCCTTCCCGCCGGATGAGCACGTCCTCGAAGGTTTTGCCTTGCATGCCTTGCAAGAGGCCCTGGCGAACGGTTTCGACCTCGGGAAGTTCAGGCATGCTCAAGCCTCCGGCGCCCGTACGACAAAGAGACGGTGGTTGTCCTCGTAGCCGGTGAGTTCGATGACTTCCTCCACTTCATGGCCCGCCGAACGGAGCGTGTGTTCGACTTCGGCAAACAGGGCGGCTTCGCCTTCTCCCGTCCACCGTTCACTGGCCGCCTTCAAGGAGAGCAGTCCTGTTCCACCGGGCTGCAAAAAGCGCCGACACGCCGCGAGGAAAATGTCCACTTGGCCGGCCTGTGCGACATCCTGGAACAACCACGGCACTTTGCTTGGCAACAAGACACCCCAAGCGGCGTGCTTCCTTGCATCACCCAGCACGGGCACCAAGCCGGGCCGCTCGCTGGTCATGAAGGTCAAATCGCGAAGGCAACGTGGGGCCAAATCAACGCACACCAAGCGACCACCGAACCGGTTCGAAGCACCGCACAGGTGGTCGTAGAGGTGGCTCACGGACGTGCCGTGACCGGCCCCGAGGTAGAGCACGGTCTCGCCTTGGCCGGGAAGCAAGAGCGCCGGGTCTCGTTTGGTTCGCAACAGCCCCGCCCCAAGTTTGGAACGGTTCGGGTCCCAGCGTCGGTGCTCTTTGCCAGAGAACTTGCGCAACGATTCGCCGTAGACAGCGGTGCCCGGCACCGCATTTCGGGTCCACAAGGCTCGACGGTCGAGAAGGACGGTCGAGGACAGGTTTTGCGGACCTCGCTGCCTTCGTTTTTTCCCGCCGCCCATGTGAACACCCTCTCAACGGCGGGACGGCGGGTGCTTGTTGGCCTCACGGAGGTCATCCACGCGCTGTTCCACCTTGGCCACCTCGTCTTCGCCCCAAGCCTCGCCTTCGAAGGCGTCGACCTTGGCGGCGATGCTGATTTTTCCAGCGAGCATACGAGCGATTTTGCCTCGCACCCAGCGGGGTGAGCGGCTGATCCAAGGATGCATGAAGATGTGGCCGTGTTTGGGCGACGGGGCCCCGGTTTTGAGGTGATGGAAGAAGGCCTTCTCCGCACCGAGGATCTGAACCGTCCCGGAAGGAAGGCGGGCCAAACGAGCCCGTCCGTGGGCTTCGACGCACAAGCGAGCTGCCAGAAGCGGTCCGACCAGGGCGGACACCGACGGCAGGTGAGATTCCGTCAACTGGCGAAGGGCATGCTCCATCCGGTCGAGCCGTGCATGGGCGCCAGCCGTGCTCTCGGCCCATTCCCGCAGCGACCGCCATTCCCCGTCAGAGGGCAATTCGGCAGGAACGTCGACGTTCATGGCCTCAGCGAAGGCTTGGGGCGTCTCGCTGGCCGCTACCGAGCGAACGTACGCAGCCCTGTCCTTCACGACGGTCATGGGGAAGAAGAGGCCAGCCCACTCAATGAGGCGGGCCTCCATGGTCAAGTGACTGGCCCTCAGTTCATCGCTGCCTCTGACGAGGTGCTCGAGACGGCGGTCGGGGTCGCTGGCCGCCGCTTGGACGCCTTCCACCGCCAACCGAAGGGCAGCGCTGTCGGCCAGCGCTTGTTGCTCAGCAGAGGGAACGGGCCACTGGGCGTCGGGAAGTTGAGGGTCACCGTGCACGCAGAGCACGGCCTCTGGGAAGCGTTCGTGCAGGGTCACCGCTTCTCGAATCGGTTGTCCCGAAGCGATGAGGCGGAGCCGTTCGACCACAGCGTGTTCGGTCATGTGACCGTCCCACTGCATGACATCGACAAGGTGGCCGTGTTCGTCGGCGACGGCGGCAGCCTGCCAGTCGTACCACAACCACATGGGTGAACCCTTCACGCCGTTGATTTTGACCCTTGCCCTTCCATACAGGTGATGTTCAGCAACAACATTCCCTTGTATTTCCGAAAAGCGGTAGACATTATATATCCGAATTGGCAGCCTTACCCATGTTTTGCCCTCAATGTGGAACGCTCTCGTTCCCTACTCCTTCCGGAGACATCTCCTGCACGAACTACAAGTGCGGTTACAAGGGACCTGCCAACCTGAAAACCAAGATCGGCGGAAAGGAGGTTGACCTCTCCAAGGCCACCTCCAGCACGAAGGTCGAATCCCGTGATTATGAAGTCATCAAGGATTCCGACAACATGCAAGGCATCCTCACCACGGGGGATTACATGTGCCCCAAATGCGACTGCGTCGAAGTCTTTGCCTACCTCGAGCAAACCCGTTCCTCTGACGAACCGGAAACTCGTATGTTGACCTGCAAGGACTGCGGCAACGGATGGCGCGAATACTGAATCAGTAATCCGATTCCACACGTGGTGCCAAGAAGTACAGCACTTCGCCTGCGCCGTCGTTGAACGTGAATTCAAGGCTCAGTGGGAAACTCTCGCCGAAGCCCAACTTGACGGTGCCGAGGGAACCGAAGACTTTCGAAAGCGGCACGAGGTAGGTCAGCGAATATTGGCTGCGAGCGGGCTTGGAGCAGTTGAGCGACTCGAGTTCATCCTTCGAGAAACTCACGGTGACCGAGTCGGTTTGGCCTTGCACGTGAACGGTGAAGGAGTTGCCGTCGATGCTGAAGTTGACCAGGTCGCCCACCTGCTTGGCAGCACGAAGGGCCTGGGCCAGGGATGCACCGTTGATTTCGATGGTGGAGGGGATGTCGATGTTGGGCAGGTTGGGGGAGTTCACCGTACTGGGGTCCAGCGGGCGAATGTTTCGGTCAATCTTTCCAAGGTTGAGCGTGAGGACACCGGAGTCCTTGGTGTAGGCCATTTCGATCAAGTCGTCGGCGCCGCCGAGGCTGATGAGTTCCTTGACCTTGCGCAGTTCAAGGGCGAGGTCGTTTTCCTCGATCTCCCAAGTGTCGAATGCGGCAGCGTCGACCTTCATGTCGATCATCGCCACGTGCGAGGCGTCCACGACGGTCGCCTGCATTTTGTCTTCTTTGAACTCGAAGCGTGCGTCCTCGACGACCACGCCCAGAGTTTCTACAATTTTGTTCATCAAGTCCTGTCGGGCCGTGACGTTCAACATGAGTTCATCCCTCTCTACAGCAAAAG
>JAYYDY010000080.1:0-2500 GCA_036160375.1 Thermoplasmatota archaeon
AAATTGGGGGGCGGCCATCAAAGCGACCAAGAGGACGCCGAGAAGAAGCGTGACACGACCTCGCATCAGTACGCACCTCCAGCAGGTGGCGACTCGCCACTCTTCTTGACGCCGGTGTCAACCGAACAGTCGGTGCCTTCAGCGGCGACGATCTTGACTTGACCAATCATCATGGAGTGCTGGTTTCCGCAATATTCTGCGCAGCGAATGGGGAAGGTACCGGGGTCATCGGCGGTGATGGTCATGTAGGTGCCGCCCTCGATGCCGGGAACCAAGTCTTCCTTGACGCCCCACTCAGGGAGCCAGAAGGAGTGCTGAACGCCGATGTAGTTGGGGTTGGAATCGTCGGATGGCTGCGAATGCATCTCAAACACGACGGCTTCGTCGCAGGGCAGAATCATGTCTTCGCCCAGTGCAGAGGAGAACACGTGGTCACGGGGAATGTGCATCCAGGTGTGAAGCACAGCACCGTCGGCATCGGTGACTTCGACCATAGCGTGCTTGTACGGGTCAAAGGTGACGGCTGCGTTTGCATCTCCTGTCAGTTGGTCAACCGCTACGGGATCAAGTGTATCGCCTCCCTTGATAATGGAGACGTTGGTGGCGAGACCTGGCGTGCTGGAAACTGTGAGTGCCGTTCCAGCCCAGTCAACATCAATGCCGGTCAGTGATGGGTCGTCTTCCCATGTGAGGCTGTCGAGGTACTTGTATTCCCAGAACCACTGCTTGCCGATGATTTCCATGTCGTGCGCTTCGGCCTCGTCCGGGATGACCCAAACGGCGGTGTTGGAGGAGAGAGCGAGGACGACCAGCCAAGCCACAATGACCGTTGGGAGGACGTAAAAGAAGACCTCGAGCGTGGTGTGGTGGCGGTCAACGGGGAACGACCCGACTTCGATATGGTCAATGTGCGTCGTGTCCGGCTCAACGCCGTCTCGGTAGCGGAGCATGGCCAAAAACATCCAGCCGAATGTGAAGATACCGACCAGAATGGACCAAAACATGAACTTATCATAGAGTACAGCAAACACCGTGTCTTCTGCTACCATGCAACCACCCTGTTTGACCGGCCGTGTAGCCCCCCCTTAAGCGTTGCTTGATAGGGGCTAGAACCGTCATTCATTTCCGATGCCACATGGCGAGCCTGTGTGCGTTTTTTTCGCGATTTTTTTGATGTGAAATTGAACGGTTCGGACGCCATTTTCTGCCTCGTTAGAACATCGGGTGCGATGCTACTTGAACCCCCCGCGGCAGAGGTTATTTGTGGGCGTTGAAACATCTCAATTGAGGAGGTCATGTCGTGACAAATGACCCCTTCCACGGCGTTGGCCGTGGCTCTTCAAACGCTGAGGAACGGTGGCACAAGGCCGCTCAAGCCTTAGCGCACGAACGGCAACGAAATCGGGACGCAGGAGCGGTTGTGCTGGTGGAAGGCCGACGCGACCGTATCGCACTCGAGAAACTCGGATTCAGCGGCCCCATCGAAGTGTTGAATCGTGGCTGGCCGGTGGATGACGTGCTCGTTCACCTCCTCGAAACATACGGTCGAAAGAGCACCGTTGACGGTGGCCCCAGCATCATCGTGTTGATGGATTGGGACCGTACGGGAGGGCGATTACAAACCACCATTCGTCGTAATTTGGAATCCCTTGATGTTCGATTTGGGGAAGACCTTCGCTCCACACTCATGCGTTGCCTCAAGCCAGAAACCCGGGTGGTGGAGGGCCTGTCCGGTCTTATCGACGCCTTGGGTCCGCTTGTCGATATGTACGACGACGCCTCACTCATCGGCTGAGAGAGAAGGAAACGCCTCTTCTTTCACCGTGTTGAGCACCACGTGGGTGTAGGAGCGAGAAACGCCATCCAGCGTGAAGACCGTTTTGGTCAAGTTGTCCAAATCCGCTCGGTCCTTGACCCTCGCCAAGACGATGGAATCCCAGTCCCCCGTAACGTCGTAGACGGCGAACACCCTCGGGTCCGCAGCGATTTTTTGCTGCACATCGATCATTCGTCCTTTTTGGATTCGAAGTCCGGCCATGATGGTCATTGTCCATCCGAGTTCACCGGCGTTGAGCGCCACACGGTAGCCTTCGATCACACCTTCTTGCTCAAGGCGTCGGATTCGATTGGTCACCGTTCCTTGAGCGAGCCCAAGTTCCCGTGCGAGTTGTCGGTGGCTCACCCGGGCATCCTCACCCAGCAGATGGAGCAAGGCACGGTCCGTCTCGTCAAGGTTCATGGCGCTCACCTCGGGCAGCGCCTACTTCCCTTCAACCCTTACTCCTCTTCTTGATGGCTCAGAACACCGTGGTCCTTCGCTTTGAGCCAAAGGTGTTGTCTCCACGCTCCGTACGATTCAATTTCAATCGCCACTTCGATATGACAGTCGGTCGTGTTCGCTTCTCGGAAGTCCACCACGATGGTTTTCGCCTGACCTGCGGACAGTTTCAGTTTCGGTGGTCGGCCTTTGAACCGCCACGGCGGGCTGACCTGCCAGTTG
>JAYYDY010000081.1:0-18601 GCA_036160375.1 Thermoplasmatota archaeon
CACACCGCCCGTCAAACCATCTTAGTTGGGGGTGGGTGAGGCTGCGCTTTATGGCGTATTCGAGCCTGCCTTCGACAAGGAGGGTTAAGTCGTAACAAGGTATCTGTAGGGGAACCTGCAGATGGATCACCTCCTAAGAAACCGGAGGCTGGGGTCGCTTGCGACCCCAGTCTCCAAACCTTTTTTTATCGCCCACGCAGTTTACTTTTTACACCAAGGACACAAGGCGCACAGCCCTCCATGGACATTCAACACGCTTCTCGTTGCTGGATTGACAACCACGGCCGAAGCCCCCGTGGTGGTTCAAACTGAATCGAAGGCTGATTCGAGTTTCGCCTCAATCGTCGTTCTGAAGGTAAGCAACATCAGTTTCGGAGCTTCTGCATTCACCGTGATGGTCGCTCCTCGATTGAAATGAACCTCGTCCCATCCGTCCGGAACCACGTACCCTCGATGCATGTCGGAGGTAATGGTGGTCTCCTCATCGGTCCAATCCTTCCACGCCCATTCATGCGTCCGCTGCTCAGGCGACAGGTCTCGTGCATAGACGAAATAGTGCTGCGAGTCTCGGATCGCCGAAGCCTGTGCTTTGAGCTGTTCAAAATCGTCGCCACTCATGGCGTTACGGAGCCAGGCGCCCTGGCCGAACCATGTGGAAAAGAGCAGGCCGCTGCTTTGCTGGTGGGTTTGTTGAGTTCCTCGGCGCAAGTGGTACTTGCTGGGCGCATATTGGTGCGTGTTGGCGATGAGCAGGTCGTTCATGGCGGGGTCCGTGGTGTATCGGTTGCCCGACGTGGTTTCGATGGTCGCCTGCAGGCGGGGCAGTTCGTTCACGATGGCCTCTCCTGCGAACACGGATTGAACGTCCTTCTCGAAGGTGGCCATGGTGGAGTCCATGTAGAAGCCGTAACTTCCATCAGGATCATCGCTTCTTGGGTGAGAATTGACGCCCATGACGGGGGTGGCGGCATCGATGTTGTGCGAGAGCGAGGTCAGAGTGCCGTCTCCACCAAACACGATCACCAAATCTCGGGCGATGAAGTCGGCACGACGGACGTGTTCTCTCGGCTTGTAATCCACCTGGTGGCGGTCGCTGGCCGCGGTTTGAAGGATGGCTTTCAGGGCCATCAGTCCCTCATCGTGGACCTCCTCGAAGTTTTTCTTGAAGACGACCAGGATGTTCAATCGTCTCCCCTCGCTTCCATGCAGGTGGCCCTCGTTCAAGAACACCACCCTCCCTTCACGGACGAGAAACTATCAAGGAGCACGCTCCCATCCATTATCATGGAAGGCACATCTCCATGGGGGGATTCCCCCGATGAACAACCGAAAACCGGCGCCGGCACATCACCCGCCCCACAACCGGTGAGCATCAGCGATGGCTTTGTTCCCATGAACCAAGGAACGATGCTGACGGGAACGACACAAATGCCTACGGGCCAACTCATTTACCTCCAGCCCCCCTCAAGCGCTGCCAAAGTCATGGGCATTCTTCTCATCATTTACGGTTGCCTTCAAGCGTTGAGTTTGATCGGCTTGTTCTTCGAACAAGTGGACCCTGTGACCGGTGAAACCCTCGAAATTCCAACCTCAGCACTGGCTTTGAACGGGATTTCGACCCTTGTTGGCGTGGTTGGATTCATTGCAGCCGGCGTGTTCCTCACTCGCTATGAGAAGCGGGGTGTGTGGGTGGCCATGGGCGTCATCGTTCTCCAATTGGTGCTCGGCATCGCTGCCTTTGCCGCTGGTTCAGATGGTGGCCTCGGTTCCATGGTAGGTGATGGCGCCGCCTTTGGCATCTTTGCAGGGTTTTCGGCCTTTTGTTCTGGCATCTGTGCCCTCATCGTCGCCATCCCGCTCATGGTCAGCAACAACGGCCTTCAGTGAGGTAAATCTCCCACGCAGGGCAAGAGTGAGATTCATACCCCTCGTTTGATTCGAAGGCACCATGAGCGACGAAGTGGTCATTGTTGGCGGTGCACGCACACCGTTTTGTGAATGGGTTGGCGGAAAGCGAGGCGACGGTAAAGCCGGTGGCGCGCTGAAAACCATCAGCGCCCAAGAACTGGGTGCCGTGGCCATCCAAGGGGCCCTCGAGAAGACCGGAACGGCACCTGAGTCAGTTGACCACGTCGTGATGGGCTACGCCCTCCAGACCTGTTCGCAATCCATCTACGGCGCCCGCCATGCAGGGTTGAAGGCGGGCATTCCCCAAGAGGTGCCCATGCTCACCCTCTCTCGAATTTGCGGTTCGGGCATTCAATCGATTGTTTCCGGCGCTCAGATGATCAAACTCGGCGAAGCTCGCACCGTCGTGTCCGGTGGTATGGAAAACCTCTCGCAAGCCCCGCACATTCTTCGCGGTGCACGGGACGGCTGGAAACTCGGTCGCTCCCCCAAGGTAGAGGACTACATGATGACGAACCTGCAGGACATGACCTGCGGGCTGTTCATGGCGCAAACCTCCGATGAGTTGTGCCGTCGCAAGGGTGTTACTCGAGAAGAAATTGACACCTTTGCCGCCCTCTCCCATGCTCGAACCACCACCTCCATCGACAACGATGTCTTCGCCGACGAAATCGTCCCCGTCACGATCAAATCCCGACGAGGCGACACGGTGCTGACGCACAAAGACGAGGACCACGTGGTGCGAGGCACCACACAGGAATCGCTTTCAGGCCTGCCCACCGCCTTTGGTCCCGAATCCTTCGTCACCGCCGGCAACGCTTCCGGTGTGGTGGACGGTGCTGCCGCCGTGGTCATCAAGTCGGCTTCCCAAGCGGAGGCGGACGGTGATGCACCGCTGGCTCGCATCGTGTCATGGGGCATCGTGGGCTTGGAGCCCGCCATCATGGCTTACGGGCCCGTTCCATCGTCTCGTCAAGCCCTTGAGCGCGCTGGCCTTACCGTTGATGACATCGATCGGTGGGAGATCAACGAAGCCTTTGCCGGTCAAGCGGTCGCTTGCATCAAGGACCTTGAGATCGACGTTGAGAAAGTCAACGTCAACGGTGGGGCCGTCGGCCTGGGCCATCCTTTGGCTGCCACCGGTACCCGGTTGGTGTTGACCTTGGCTCATGAGCTCCGTCGCAGTGGCGGCCGCTACGGCGTGGCCACCGCCTGCATCGGCGGCGGCCAAGGCATCGCCATGGTCATCGAAGCCATCAACTCGTGAGCGAGAACACGTCAAGGACGTAGCGCACGAGCACAATGGCGACCAGCGCCATGAAGATGTTCATGATGTTCTCCTTGCTGATGCGTTCAATACCGAATTTCGCTCCGCTGATGGCGCCGACAACCGCGAGTACCGGGAGCGTGAAGACCCACCAAGGCTGGCTGGTGAGCTCGGTGATGAGCCCGTTTGGTGCGGTGGAAAGCAGGGCGAGGATGGCGACCGGTACGACGAACATCATGATGGACAGGCTTGAGCCAATGGAGGTTCGGGGGCCCAGGCCGGCTTGCTGTTGAAGCACGGGGACATAGATGACGCCTGCACCAATGCCCAACACCGAAGAAAGAGTTCCACCAATGGCGCCTCCCACCCGGAGCGGGAGGTGGTGAATCTCGCCCGATTGTCCGTCTTCTTCACCTCTCGTCGATGGGCGTCGTTGTTTGTTGTAGGTCGTCACAAGGGCCCACACCAGCATCACGATGGAGAGCAACTTGAACACGCTGTCGAGCCCGTCACCCAAGGCGTTCACGATCCCAACGCCGATGAGGGCGCCGAGAAGAGCCCCATACAGGGCGGATTTCGTGGCCGCATCGTGGTAAAACCCCTCTCGACGGTGGCGCAAACCGCTGCCGATGCTGACCGCCCAGGTCAGACAAAGTGAAACCGCCAGCAAGGTCCCGTCGATGGGCCATCCTGCCCCGTAATGCAGGAGGGGGACAAACAGCATGCCGCCGCCCATCCCCACCGGTGCAAAGACGAAGGCGACGAAGAAGACGCCCGTCATCACCAGCATCGCTTCCATGGGTTCAGCCTCAACGCCGGCACGCCGGTTTAATCGGAGTGCGGGAGTGCTCGTTCATCATGTTGTCTCCAAGCGAGGCGGGTGGGAGGAGGAAGGTTTGATTAGGGAATTGCAGGTGGAAGGGCCATGGATACAACAACCATTGTTGCCATTGCCGTTGCCGCCGTCTTTCTCCTGATCCTCATTGTGTGGTTCTTTTCCACTTGGAACCGCCTCATCAACCTCGATGAGAACGCCCAAAATGCATGGAACAACATCGACGTTTTGCTCAACCAGCGCTACGACATGATTCCCAACATGGTGAACATCGTCAAGGGCTACGCCGAGCACGAGGCCGGTATCTTTGACCAATTCGCTCAGGCTCGCCAAACCGCTGCTGGTGCATTGAAGGCTGGCGACGTCGCCGGTGTCGCTGCTGCTGAAGGCATGCTGGCCGGCATGATTCCTCGCATCAACATGGTCGCCGAGCAGTACCCCGACCTCAAGGCCAACACCAACTTCCTGAACCTTCAGAACCAATTGGTCTCCCTTGAGAACCAAATCGCTGACCGCCGAGAGTTCTACAACGCCGCCTCTACGAACTTCAACAAGGCCATCCAAATGATTCCTTCGAACATCGTGGCCAACATCAAGGGCTGCGTTCGCCGTGAACTCTGGTCTGTTGAAGGCGTTGCACGAGAGAACGTTCAGATCACCTTCTGAGTTGGCGCCCTCTCGCCTGCGGGTTGAGGTGGATGAATGTCTGAATCACCCGTCATCGACGTCCACGACAACCTTCGGTTGTTGGGTACGGCCCACATCGCCACGGCTTCGGTTGAAGCGGTTCGCCATCACATCGCCACCTACCAACCTGAGGTGGTGGCCGTTGAGCTCTGCAAAAGCCGTCATGACGCGCTCGTCAGCGACCGCCGCCTCGACAAAGAGGGCTTGCTTAAGGTCATCAAAGAAGGCAAGGCTCCGATGGTCCTGATGCAATCCATGCTCTCGGCCGAGCAGCGCAAGTTGGGCATCAACGAAGGACAACAACCCGGTGCTGAACTGTTGGCGGCGGTTGAAGCCGCCAACGAGGCCGGTTGCGAGGTTGAACTGGTCGACCGCGACATTCAGACCACCCTCCGTCGAGCCTGGAAGCGAATGAAACTCCGCGAGAAATGGCGATTGTTGACTTCGCTCTTGGCGGATGAAGACGATGACGAGGACCTTGACGTTAACGAACTGCTTCAGGACACCGACCTGCTGTCCTCCATGATGGACGAACTCAAGGGGTTCTCGCCTGGTGCGGGTGAAGTCCTCATCGACGAACGGGACACCTACATCGCAGCCAACCTTGAGCGACTGGGCACGGGACGTCGCGTCCTGGCCGTGTTGGGGGCCGGCCACCTGCAAGGTGTCTCGAAGAAATTAAACGGTGAAGGCGGTTCTATAGATTCTTCAGGACTCGAAACCTTACCCTCGCCGTCCCTCGTGCGGCGCACGCTCCCCTGGGCTTTCCCCCTCGTCATGATCGGTGTCCTCGCCGCTGTGTTCTCCACGAGCAGGGACATCGATTGGGTCACGTTCTTCACGGTCTGGACGGCTTCAAACGCGCTGTTCGCCGCACTGGCTTGCCTGCTCGCTCGTGGCCATCCTCTGGCCATCCTGACGGCGGCGTTGGCCTCGCCCATCACCTCGCTCAATCCTGCGCTTGCTGCAGGATGGTTTGCGGGTTATGTCCAACTCAAACTGGCCGAGCCAACCGCTGAGGACCTGCAGGCCTTTCTCAAACTGGATGAATTGTCGTTGATGTGGTCCAACCCTGCGGGAAAAGTGCTCTTCGTGACCGCCCTGACGAACTTGGGTTCCATGATTGGTGCGTGGGCAACGCCGCTGATTTTACTCAACGTGCTCGGGTTGAGCTGACCCCAACCGCATGGCGTTGAAGAGGTCATGATGGGCCTCAACGTCATGGACACGAACAATGTCAACACCCTCGTTCATGGCCACGGCTGCGAGTCCGAGCGTACCGGGCAGTCGTTGCGCTGCTTCTGTTTGGCCAGTCAAATGGCCCACGATGCTTTTGCGTGAGACGCCCCATAGCAGTGGTCCCTCGCGCTTGAGGAGACCTCGCCCTGCCTTGAGCAAGTCGATGTTGTGTGCTTGGGTTTTTCCAAATCCAATCCCGGGGTCGACGACGATCAGCTCCTTCGGGTGGCCTCGGCTGATGAGTTCATGCTTCACCGCCTCAAGTGATGCTCCTACTTCCTCGACGACGTCGCTGTAGGACGGATTTTCCTGCATGGTCCCCGGTTCACCTTGCATGTGCATGATGCACACGGCGCATCCGGTCTCGAGCACAAGATTCACCATGTCAGGGTCTCGCAGTCCAGACACGTCGTTGACCATGTCGGCGCCTGCCGCTAACGCCGCCTTGGCGACCACAGCATGACGCGTATCGATGGAAATCAGGCCGTTCGGGCGAGCGGTACGAAGGCCTTCAATGACGGGGAGCACACGACCGAGTTCCGTGTCCGTGTCAACCGGTGCAGCACCGGGGCGGGTGGATTCCCCACCAACATCAACCCACGTGGCGCCGTTGTCCCACATCGCCAGTCCTCTGGCGACCGCTTCGTTATCCATGGAGCGACTTCCTGCGAAAAAGGAGTCGTCTGTGGCGTTGACAATGCCCATGATGCGGGGTCCGTCAGCACCCACCAAGGCCTTGGCGAGCAAGGCTCGGCGTGAGGTTGAATCCCCGAAGTCGGAGGCCATGAGCCTGCCCAGTTCGGCAGGTTTGATAAGTTGTTACGAGGAAGGGGTGTGCATGTCCGAGGCGGATGCCATCCTCGATGGGAACCAACCCCTTGGCTCGTCCGTGGACGCCAGCGGCCACGAACTTCCGCAAGATTGGGAGTTTGCCGAGCGCATTCTGAAGCGCTTGAATCCTCGGAATCAACAGGACGTCTACGACATGGCGGCTCGGGACTCCAAGAACGGGGGGATGCTCATCACCCTCATGGTGGTCGTTTGGTGGCTTTTCATAGGCAACAACGGCGATGATGTGTCCCTCGGTGTGTCGGTGTTCTTCGGACTGAACTTTGAACAGGCAGCGTTGGCGGTCATGGTCCTCTCGCTGTTTTCGGCGCTGCTTACGGAATTCAGTCGAGACATGGGGAAGATTCTCCCTTCCACGGCGGCCGGTGGCATGCTGATCCTCGCTGGCCTCTACGTCGCCGAACCCTTGGTCGGGGCGCTCTTTGTCAGTGGAAGTGACCTTGAGACACAGGTCGGTCTTTGGCGGAGCGTTCGTTTGGGACTGCTTTGGGGCGGCACCACCTACGGCTCCAACCTCATCGTGAATGCGTTGCTGCTCAAGTGGCTCATTCGCTTCCTTGATTCAAACGACTACGACTTCTCGGAGCGAAACGAGCCCGTTCGTGCTCCGCCTGCTTCGGCCACAGAGGATTGAACGCTACCCTCATGAGGGTGAGGCAGGTGGCGAGACCATGACCCCTTCGCCGTTCAACGTGTTACGGCTCGGGTACCGCAAGGGCAGGGATCCTCGCATCACCACGCATCTGGCGCTGGTTTCGAGAGCATTGGGCGCTACGAATTTCATGCTCGCAGGCGATGAAGACCCCGATCTGTTCGAGAACGTCGCCTCTGTGAACCAGCGATTTGGCGGCGACATGACGTGCGAGCATCTCTCGGGGCCCATGGGTTGGCTCAAGCGCTTTACGCAGAAGGATGCTGGTGACGGGGAGCCGGGTGTGGCGATTCATCTCACCATGTACGGTGAACCCTACCGAGAGGTCATCCCGAGGATCCGTCGAGATCGTCCGGTGGTGGTGGTGGTTGGTGGTGCGAAGGTGCCAAGCGATGTCTTCCAGTACGCCCAATACAACGTCGCTGTGGGCAACCAACCGCACTCCGAGGTCGCTGCCCTGGCTCTGTTCATGGAGGGCTGGTTTGGTCAAGGTGGGAGCGAGCGACACTTCCCAGATGCCAAGCTCATCATCGAACCCTCCGCCCGAGGAAAGTCGGTCATTGACCGGGACCGTAACGAAGAAAGTGATTAACTGCTAACTTGTTTGCAGTTGTTTCTTTCTCATCGATGAAGCGTATTGTGTGAGGTTGGTGCGCTCAAGATTTCTCGCACCCAATCATTATGGGGGGTCGATTCCGACAAAATCCAATGTTAGGGGGCGGCATCGCAAATACACGCTCCCTCCCGGCCACTCACCGGCTCTACAATCCCTCATCCCTCGACATTCCCGATGCGGCCGATGGCCTGGCAGACAAGAGCAACCTCCCTCCAGGCGCCACCGGTGCTGGCGTGCTGTTGACCGCTGATGGCGGGCGTTATCCGGGCGAACTGTTTGGTGCCCAGGCCATCGGGACGGGCGAACTGGTCTTCACCACCGGTATGATGGGCTATCAGGAATCGCTCACCGATCCGTCCTTTGCGGGCCAAGTGCTCACGTTCACCTATCCGCTGATCGGAAACTACGGCGTTCACATCGGGGCCTCCGAATCCGGCCAGGTATGGCCCAAAGGCGTGGTCGTGCGCCACGCCATGCACCAGCCCGACCATCGTCATTCGGCCGGGACGGTGGACGAATTTCTCCGCCTCCACGGCGTGCCGGGCATCCACAACATCGACACGCGAGCGATCACTCGTCGAGTTCGAGAACTGGGAACGGTGCTCTGTGTCTTTGGACCGCTGGAGCAAGAAGACGAAATGAAAGCGGTCTTGGCCAACCTGACCTCGCCGGAACTCGAGGACCTCGTCGACGAAGTGTCCATTGACGCTCCGCTCGAACTCAATGCGGGCTCCGTGGATGAACTGGGGGCTCGAAAACCACGTCTCGGTGTGCTGGATTGCGGCGTGAAGTACAACATTCTCCGGCATTTGTGCATGCTCTTCGACGTCGTGTGGTGCCCGCCCGACATGGAGTACGATCGTCTGCGAACGGAGTACGCCATCGACGCCCTGTTCTGCAGCAACGGCCCAGGCGACCCTGCTCATCCAGGGAAGGCCACGGCAGCGAGAACCACGCTGGCCCGTGCGGTCCAAGACGGCCTGCCCGTGATGGGCATCTGCCTCGGTCACCAGCTCATGGGCCTGGCCTCGGGCTTGCAGACCTACAAGATGCGCTACGGCCACCGTGGGGCCAATCAACCCGTGGTTGACCTTCAAGACCGCACGGTGTCCATCACCAGTCAAAACCACGGCTTCGCCGTGGCTCACCCCAACGACGGCATGCTGGCTGCTCACCCGACAGGCGCTACCTCGCCACCGGTGTCAAATCAGCACGGCTCTGAGGTTGAAGTTCGCTACATCAACGCCAACGATGGCACCGTAGAAGGGCTTGACGTCATTGGGAAGCCCTGCTTTACCGTCCAATTCCACCCCGAGGCTTGCCCTGGTCCACACGACGCAGCTCCGCTCTTCCTTCGCTTCCGCGCCATGGTCGACGCTCACCTTGGAGGTGAGAACTGATGCCCCGTCGTGACGACCTTGAGACCATCATGGTGCTTGGAAGCGGACCGATCAAGATCGGCCAAGCGGCTGAGTTCGACTTCTCTGGCTCCCAAGCCGTCCGGGCTTTGCGTGAGGACGGCTACAAGGTCATCCTCGTCAACTCCAACCCGGCCACCATCCAAAACGACCCTGAGATGGCCGACATCGTCTACATCGAGCCGTTGCTTCCCGAGACCATTGCCAAGATCTTGGAGAAGGAACGGCCGTGTGCTTTGCTGGCCGGCATGGGAGGGCAAACCGCCCTGAACATCGCCAGCGAATTGTCCCACAACGGGACGCTTGAACGGCTGGGCGTCGAACTCATCGGCTCGGATTTGGACGCGATTGACAAAGCGGAAGACCGGGAGTTGTTCAATCAGGTCTGCGAATCCATCAATCTCCCCATCAGCCAAGCGGTCGCCTGCAACTCCATTGACGAAGTGATCGCCGCCGCCGAACTCATCGGCAGCTGGCCCATTCTCATTCGACCCGCCTTCACCTTGGGTGGCTTGGGCGGGGGTACGGCCCGGGACATGGGTGAACTCGTTGAAATCTCTCAACTTGGGTTGCGGAACTCCCGTATTTCTCAGGTGCTGATTGAGGAATCCATCCTCGGCTGGCAGGAACTTGAGTACGAGGTGATGCGTGATGAGGCGGATAACGCCACCATTGTCTGCACCATGGAGAACATCGACCCCATGGGCGTCCACACCGGTGAATCCACGGTCGTCGCCCCCCTGCAATCCTTCAGCGACGCCGACCACCAGCGCTTGAGAAACCAGGCCCTCGCTCTTATTCGGGCTTTGAACATCAAGGGCGGGTGCAACGTTCAGTTTGCCTTCAACCAGTTCACAGGGGAAATTCGTGTCATCGAGGTCAACCCACGTGTGTCGCGCTCCTCTGCCTTGGCCTCCAAAGCCACGGGGTACCCGATCGCTCGTATGGCGGCCAAGATCGCCGTAGGCTACACCCTCGATGAACTTCCCAATCCCATTACCGGTGAGGGCACGACGGCGGCCTTCGAGCCTACGCTGGACTACTGTGTGGTCAAGATTCCTCGTTGGCCCTTCGATAAGTTCCGCACCGCTGACCGAACGTTGGGCACCTCCATGAAGTCCACGGGTGAGGTCATGGCCATCGGTCGCAACTTCGAGGAAGCCTTCCTCAAAGCATGGGCCTCACTGGAACAAGGCTGTGCTCACCCACGTCCGCTGACCCGTGCCGATGAGTCTGAGGGCGAGGGCATGTCGCAGCGTGCCCATGAAGCGCTGCCCGATGCTACGCTGGTGGACTGGCTGGCCATCGCCAGCGACCGCCGCATGGGTGCGCTGCTCGAAGCCTTCCGCAGGGATTGGGGTGTTGAGAAGGTGCATGAGATCACCCGCATCACCCGATGGTTCCTCTACGGCTTCGAACGCTTGGCCAAGATGGAGCGCAGCATCGTTGAGCGTGGCGTCTCGCCGGCTGAATTGACGGCGGAAGAACTCCGTCATTGGAAGAGCCACGGCTTCAGCGACGCTCACATCGCCGATGCACTGGCCGGTTTCCCACCGGAAGGCCTCAAATCGCTGCTGTCCGGACAGGACGAGCGTGCCGTCATGCAGCGCCGCCACCAACTCAAACTCCACCCTGTCTACCGCATGGTCGACTCGTGTGCGGCTGAATTTGCTGCCAAAACTCCGTACTACTACTCCACCTACGAGCCCTACGGTGCAGCTGGCATTGACTTGCTCCCCGACATGGAGTCACGGACCAAGGAGCGTCTCGTGGCCATCGGGAGCGGTCCCATTCGCATCGGTCAAGGGATTGAATTCGACTACGGATGCGTGCACGCTGTCAAAGCGATTCGTGAAGCGGGGAAGGACGCCATCCTCATCAACAACAACCCCGAAACGGTCTCAACGGACTTTGACACGTCGGACCGATTGTATTTCGATCCGTTGACCTTGGAGTATGTGAGTGAAATCTTACTTCGGGAACAAGCCCACGGTATTCTGCTCCAGTTCGGGGGCCAGACCGCCATCAACCTCGCGTTGCCGCTTGAAGACCGCCTGCCCGACCTTGCTGCCAGCGGTCTCGACCTGGCCATCATGGGCACTTCCTGCGATGCGATTGACGAAGCCAGCGATCGTGAGCGGTTTGAGGCCTTCGCACGCCGCCACGACCTCCGTATGCCGCGAGGTGCCACCGGCACATCCGCCGACGACTTGAGGGCCGCTGTGGAAGAAATCGGCTTCCCGGTGCTTGTTCGCCCATCCTATGTGCTCGGCGGGCGTGGCATGGAAATCCTGTCCAATCAGCAGCAGCTCGACGGCTACCTGCGAGAAGCCTACCTTGCTCCCGACAAGCCGCTCCTGGTTGACGAGTACCTCGGACACGCCACGGAGATTGACGTCGACGCCGCCTCGGACGGCGAAGAGGTGCTGGTTGGCGCCATCATGGAACACCTCGAGGAAGCCGGCATCCACTCGGGCGATTCAACGTGTTTCATCCCGGCCCAAAACATTCCTGAGGCCATGCTGGAGCGAATTGCCGAGCAAACCAAAACCATCGGTCTCGGTTTGAAGATTCAGGGATGTTTCAACATCCAATTCGCCATTCAGGGCGATGACCTTTACGTGCTGGAGGTGAACCCTCGGTCCTCCCGCACGGTGCCCTTTGTCGCCAAAGCCTCCGGATTGCCGCTGGCTCGCATTGCAGCGAGGATCACCATCGGCCAGCCCCTCAAGGAACAAAGCATCCCTCGCCGAACCTCCGGCCAGGTCTGCGTGAAGGCGCCCGTCTTCCCGTTCATCAAGTTGCGAGGTTTGGATCCCGCCCCTGGTCCTGAGATGAAGTCGACGGGCGAGGTCTACGGTTCGGACGAACGGGCCGACCTCGCCTACCTCAAAGCCAGATTGGCCACCGAGGTGCCCGTCGCGACCGAAGGCGGTGCGTACCTGACGGTCCGAGACGAGGACAAAGAGAACCTGATCCCGGTTGCACAAGAACTCGTCAACATCGGCTTTACCCTGTACGCCACAGGGGGAACGGCCGATGCGCTTCGCAGGCATGACGTGCCGGTCACCACCGTCTACCGCATCGCCGAAGGTCAGCACCCTGATGCGCTTGATTTGATGCGCCAAGGGAAGGTCAGCTTCATTGTCAACGTGCCAACGGTGTCGGGCGGTGCGGTTCGGGACGGCAACATGATGCGACGCTTGGCGGTTGAACTCAACATTCCCTTCGTGACGACCATGCGGGGCGCTTCGATGGAGGTCGCAGCGATGCGGGCGCACATCGAGGAAGACCTCCAACCTCGGAAGCTGACGGTTCACTACTGAGTGGCGAGAAGCATCCCTTTATCTCCGTCAGTCTGATGTTTGACCATTGTCAACATGACGTTCTCAGACAATTCAAGCCTCCTCTTTGCTTGCGAGATGTCCGGGTCGTTTGGAGAAGCCATGCTCCCGGTTGATGCCTCGACGGTGGACACATGGGTGTGGTTGGCCTACGACCAACTCAACATTGCGTTCCTCGATGCTCTCGACCTTCAAGGGAAGGTTGGCGTGGTCCTCATTGAATCCTCACACAAAGCGCAACGTCGCCCCTACCACCAGCAAAAATTGGGCGTGTTGTTGTCCAATCAGCGGCATTTTGCGCTTGAATTGCAGGCGGCTGGGTTCCCGGTCCTGTACGTCATCAGCCGGCTGACCTACGCCCAAGTCCTCTCCGATTTGAGCAGCAGCCTTGGCACGATCCACGGTGTTCGGGCAGCCGAGCGGGAACTCCGGTTGGAGGTCGCTCCCTTCGAGGAGGACGGCTCATTGATGATTCACGAACACCCTGGCTGGCTCACACCCCGCTCGTGGTTCGTTGAGAGCGTTGGCACCGAACCTCCGTTTCGCATGGATGCCTTCTATAGAAAAGTCCGCCAGTCCACAGGTTGGATGATGGAGGGCGGCAAACCGATGGGTGGGAAGTACAGCTTTGACGCTGAGAACCGGTTCCCGTGGAAAGGCGACCCTCCCGCTCCGGATGCACCCGTGTTTGCCTGCGATGCGATCGACGCCGAGGTGGAATCCCTTGTCCGCACCCACTACGGCCATCATCCGGGGAGCGTCGACCTCTCCATGCAACCCACCAGTGGCGACGATGTTGCTCAGGCCCTCGCCTTTGCTGTTGAATGCCTGCCCAATTTTGGGACCTACGAAGATGCGATGTCCGAGCAGAGCCGAGGGCTCTTTCATTCACGTTTGGCGACGCTTGTCAACTTGCATCGTGTGATGCCTGCTCGTGTGGTGGATGCTGCCTTGACCAGTGAGGCGCCGCTCAACAGCGTGGAGGGCTTTGTTCGGCAGATGATTTGGCGTGAGTACGTGCGCCACATCCACGACGTCACGGACGGTTTCCGTACCCTGGAGGTTAACCGGACGAGCGGTGCCCGTGGCGCCGGCTGGGAAGGTTTTGCCTCACTCGACGAGGAGCCCCATCCCAACCATCTCTCGCAGTCCAATCCCCTGCCGCAGGCCTACTGGGGCACAACCAGCGGGCTGCGCTGCCTTGATGCGTCGGTCGAATCGGTGATGGAGGACGGCTGGACGCATCACATTCCCCGGCTCATGGTGCTCAGCAACATCGCCAACCTGCTCGATGTGAATCCCCGTGAACTGACGGATTGGTTCCACGCTGCGTTCATCGATGCCTACGATTGGGTCGTGGAGCCCAACGTGCTCGGCATGGGGACCTTTGCGCTGGGAACGGCGATGATGACCAAACCCTACGTGGCCGGTTCAGCCTACATCAATCGGATGAGCGACCACTGCAAGTCCTGCCAGTTCCATCACAAGAAAACCTGCCCGATGACCCGTCTGTATTGGGCTTATCTCAACCGGCACGGGCCCTCGTTCACAGGCAATCACCGAATGGCCATCGCCATGAAGAACGTAGCACGGCGGGCCGACGAAGAGAAGGCACTGGACGAAGCCACCTTCGAGCACGTGCGCTCCACTTTGCTCAAGGGCGAGGAAGTACGGCCACCCTCACAGGGCGACCTTCGCTCGTGGTCATGAACCACGGCGTGCGGGCTGACACGTTGGACAATAGTCGAGACGGCGGCCTGCGTAGCGTACGCGAAGCACCAAATCACCGCACGTTAAGCATGGCCGGTCGTTGCGACAGAACACGGCATGGCGCCACATCCGGCGCGGCTCGCCCCTTGCTTTGCTGGCTTCCGCTACATCGAGGTCAACCGTGATACCCCCGTGCTCGTAGGCTTGGACGGTGACCGACTTGATGCAGTCCGCCCAGCGTTTCAGCGTGCCTTCGTCGAGGTCGCACGGTCGGTCGTCCGGGTGAACGCCCGCAGCGTGGAGGATCTCAGAGCGCAGGTAGTTGCCCAAACCGGCAAAACTGCGCTGGTCGAGCATCAGCGTCGCCCCTTTCTTGCGATGAATGCCCTTGGATTTCAGATGCGTGAGCAGGTGCTTGGACGTGATGTCGTCATCCAACACGTCGGGGCCAAGCCGAGCGAGGAAGGGGTGGGCGTTTTCCTCTGGCGTAGGCACGAGGACGATGTCGGTGGCGGACCACAGCCGAACGGCGTGCTTGTCGGTCAGGAATTCGGCTCGAAGGGAGCGGTTTGAGCGAGGGTCGGTGGTTTTCAGATGAACCGTCCAACGCCCGTAGAGCTGGTTGTGGCTGTACATGGTCCAGCCGCTGCTGAAGCGAATCAGCATGGCCTTGGCACGGCTGGTAACGCTGAGCACCTCATGGCCAAGAATCAATGAATCAGCCTGCTGAAGGGTCGGGAACGGCCAGTTGCCGTCTTCGATGACCTTGCCGACGAGCGCTTTGCCGATGCGGTCGGCTGCTCGACGGATTTCAGGCCCCTCTGGCATGATTCCCACTTCTCTTCAGCGGTTATCAACACCTGTTTCCTTTGCCCACGTGCTCTCCATGACGCTGGTTGTGCGGTCAAGAGGACGATGCCTGAATGATCTTCTCAATGGTGAAGGACTGACCGTTGTGGCCCCAGCTTACGACACCGGGCGTGTCGATCCTGTAGTACTTGGTCGCAAACTCCCGCCCGAGTTCAGGGTGGTCCTTCTCAAGCGAGATGACGATGCGATCGCTGTAGCCGCCGTGGCTTCCAATCGATGCCAGGGCTCGAATCCCGTCCACAAGGGCAGGGTAGGGGGCCGACATCTCCTGCTGTGCGGGGTCAAAGGGATGAGGGTCCATGAGCAGGCGAAGGTTCTCTTCGGTTCCAGGTTCGGTGATGTATTCGGTTGACATGACCAAGAATCGTCACGACCCGATATAAAGCATCAAACATCATTCATTGAAAATCGATTGTCAATGGCCGACAATCCTGCAGCCTCTGCTTTGGCTGCGATGCGGCGCAGGCTGCGCATGGCTTGGTCGACGTCTTCCACTTGTTCGGCAAAACGTGTTGGCGGCCATCCACAGTCGATCACGCCAGCCTCAACGGTGCTTTCCTCAATCCACGCTCCGCAGGCCGAGCCGTAGCACTTGGCCTTGAAGCGTTCAATGTCGATCCAGAAGGTCGTGCGGTGGCACACGGGACATGTACGGCATTCGTATTCCGAAAGCACGGTGACGGCGTCGTCGCCCACCACGTCCACGTCCCACGAAGCGACGCTGGCTCGCTCAAGGGGCACCTGGTGGGATTTCTTGAGGAAGGAACGGAGGACGTTGAGCGCTGTTTCTTGGGTGCTAAAACAGCCCATGCCCACCACAGCACCGCCCTCCTCAACGGCGCTTGGGACGTAGACCCGTCCGGTGATGACCATGAAGGCGGCTGGGCGAGTCGGCGTTTAAGTCTCGCTCACTCGCGCTGCCAGAGGACTTCGATTACGGGCAGACCGCCCGGATGGGGGAGCGGTGCCTGAGGCTTCTCAATCCGAACGGAGAGGGACGCCACGCCGGGTTGGGCAGCCAAAAGGTCGACCACCCGTTGAGCCATGTCCTCCATCAGACGAATGGGTTCAGGGGCGTTGAGCATGACCTCATCGATGGCGATTTGGATATCTGCGTAGTTGAGGGTCTCGTCCAAGTCTTCGATGCGCTCCTCACCCGCCAGCGTGGCCCAGACGGTGAAGACAAAGGGTTGCGGTGCACGATGCTCCTCCTCGTACCAGCCGTGGACGGCCATGACTTCGTAGGCCTCGAGACCGACACGCCACTGCATGAACTCACCTCAGTCTTGCTCGTCACGCTCGTGGACCCAAATCAGGTGATAGCCGAATTGGGTTTTCACAGGTGAAGACACGGTCGCCACCGGGGTGTCCCAAACGGCGTCTTCGAAGGCCTTGACCATGCGTCCTTTGCGGAACCAACCGAGGTCGCCGCCTTTCTGGCTGGAAGGGCAGGTGCTCTTTTTGCGGGCGAGTTTCTGGAAATCCTTGAGTTTCGCGACCTTGTCTTTGATCTGCAAGGCTTCGCTTTTCGAAGCGACCAAGATGTGGCTGGCCCAAGCGCTCGGTGCGACCATGCTTTGTCCACCTGTCGTCGTGTTTTGAACCCCACGCTCAGTGATCCGAATAGGCGAGGAAGCGCATGTAGGTCCCGTAGATGGTCACCGACACGCCGAGGGATTCCTCGTTGAAGCGTTCCATGGTGTCGGCGTAGGTGTGGTATTCCCAGCTGCCGCTGCCGTAGCACACGACGGCTCGCCCGTTCTTGCCTTCGCCCAGGTCGTAGACGAACGGACCGTGGTCGGAGTTGTAGGGCATGCCGTCGGAGGCGCCTTTTTCTCCCGTAAGTGTTGCAAACCGAATCTCATAGCGGTCGGCGACATCGGATCGTTCTTTTTGATACAGCTCGGCGATGCGTTGGACGTGGTCCATGTCATCCTGATAATTCCCAAAGAGGGTGACGGAATTCCCTCGGTTGGCCGTGTCGCCGTCCACATGATTCATGTCGAGGTTGAGGTAGAGGCGGAGGTTGTCCCGCAGGCTGTTTTGAAAGGCTTGCACGTAGGCCTTGCTTCCGTAGAGCCCCTCTTCTTCGCCGCCCCAGGTGCAAAATCGTAGGGTGCGTTCGGGCGTGCCGGACTCGTTCACGACGGCGCTCAATTGGCGAGCAATTTCCATCACGCTGGCGGTGCCCGAGGTGTCGTCAACGGCGCCTTGGCCGTGATAGACGGTGTCGTGGTGGCCGCCGACGATGACGACCTCGGAGGATTTCCCACGGATTTCTCCACAGGGCACGTAGATGGTGCGCTCCTGGTCGTTGGTGACATCGATGATCATCTCCAACACGCCTTGGGGGCCCGTGGCGTTGAAGATGGACTGCTCGAGGATTTCGCCAGCATCTTTTGACATGGCGATGAACGGCAACTCGGAAGGAATGCTTCCTCCGTTGGCTGCTGCGACCTCGTCAATCCTGCTTCCCTTGAAGATGGGCACGCAGTCGTTGGCCTCGATTTGGCCGCAATTGGCGTCTTTGTTTACGAAAATAAGGCCTGCAAGGTTGTTTTCGGCCGCTTTGGAGAAGATACCGGTATTTCCGCCCACATCAGCACCACTTCGCACGTAGCCGATGCTGCCGGCAGCCGAGGCCCAGAGGGCATCGTCGGTGCCGTTGCCGACGTCGGTCAGTGGCACATTTTGGTCAAACGTGTACTCTGAGCGTCCGGAGAAGCCTTGAATGACGTAATCGATGCGATGCTGGAATTGTTCAATTTGGCTTCCAAAAGCCAGCGGGCCCTCACACGGGCTGTTACCACCGAATCCCTGAATGCAGATACGCAGGCTCGGTTCTGCGTTGACGTGGTGCATGGGCACCTGATAGGAATGCTCGGTGACGGACATCCCCATCGCTTCGAATTGGGCGGCGATGTAGGCCGAGGTGTTGGCCTCCTCTACGGTTCCGCTCATGCGTCCTTCCCACTCAGGGTGGCCCAACGCCACGAGGTCTTCAGCAAAGGCACGGGTGTGGGCGGCGTCGTCATCGATGAGGGCATATTCGTAGTTCGGGGAGAAGCCGAGCCACGTAGGGCGGAAGACGAAGACGGCGGTGATCATCAGGACAACCACACCGATCGCCATGAGGGCTTGAGGAGTAAGTATGTCCGTACTTCGCCACCAGGGCACGTGTTCTTCGTCCAATTCCCCGGGAGAAT
>JAYYDY010000082.1:0-6922 GCA_036160375.1 Thermoplasmatota archaeon
GGAGCTCCAAGCACCGCCGAGGTTGAGCGAGCGGTCCAGGTAAGGGTCGCCAACGGGGCTCATGCCACCGAAGGTTTGGTTGACAAACTGCTCGGCGTTCATGGTGCCCACTCCGCCCAGCAGACCGAGTTGTGCAGAGGAAGCGGACGTGGCCCATCCTGCAACCCATCCTGCGACAGCACCGTATTGTGCGGCGGTCATGTTGTAGGCGGTCATGGCGTCACTGGCCTCCATCCCGAGGAATGCAGGCATGCCGAAGGCCGTGCCCTCAGCGTTGGTTGCGACCACGCCGGTCGGGGTGTCGGTGAGATGGCCTGCGGTCATGAGGCCAACGGCGTTCACGCCGGTCATGTCAACGCCCAGCAGGTTGTGAAGTCGGGACGTGAGGTCGTCGTTGTTGGTGAGGTTGGCGTCGGATCCGCCGCCGTAGGCTTGGAAACTTGCACCAACGGTAGCGTACATGGCCCAGTCTCGGACGAAGGTTGTGTAGAAGTCAGGCGCGGGTGTTTCTGGCGTACCGTCTCCATCATCGTCCACCATGGTCATGGCGAGGTAGCCGTAGGTGTTCGCACGAGCGAACACCGTGGAATTCGAGGGGTCAGCGAACACGTCGGAGATCATCATCTCCGGTGCACCAAGACCCATGAAGGCCACGGACCCGAGCGGCGTCATCAACGAGATGTTGAAGTTCGGGTCGGCTGGATGGGACGTGCCGGTCATGGCGGCGTCGAGGCTGCCCTCCGAAAAGGCAGCGCTGGAATTCATGGTGGTGTTGAGGTCGTCGTTGTTGTTCATCATCATGATGCCCATACCGGTTGGGGACTGCGCGAGCTGTGCTTGCCCACCGTTGGCCCAAGCGTGGCACGGAATCGCATCGGGCGTTCCGTCGCCGTTCATGTCGGTCGCGCACATGTGTCCAACGTTGGCGGTGCCTGCTTGCGTGGTGTTCATGTCCTGAAGGACCATTTGGACGGCAAAGCCGACCTTGGTCAAGTCCATGATGCCGCCCAAGGCCATGCCGGTTGCACCGATGACTTGGGCCTGGAAGAGGATGTTGAGCTGCGTCACTTCCGTGTCGCAGGAAACGGCGCTGTCAGCGGCGCACTCAAAGGTCTTCACGGCGTTGTAAGTGAGTTCTCCTGCGTCGGCGTTGTAATCGTTGATGGTGCGCGTGGTCGTGATGTCGTAGGTGAAGGGCCCGACCTGTTCGGTGACGGGGGCTTCACCCGCCATGACGTCGGCCAGGTTGGTGACGTCCCAGGCGTAGTAGTCTCGCTGAGCGGTGGAGGACGCCCAGTCTTCTTCGGCTTCCGTGCAGTCCGCGTCGGCGCAGATGGTGTCCTTGGTGTAGCTTGCAAAGGTCTCGTCGACCACGTCTTCGACGGCTCCTGTGGCCGCCGGCGCAATGGCGGCGACGTTCAACAGGATCAGCACGATTCCGGCAATCAACATGTTTCGGGGTGACGTTAGGGTTGTCATGGAAGGAACCTCGTGGCGTTGGGGTTATAATGGTAGACCCGTCAAACCCTCTCCAAACCGTGTTTAGGGGCATTTTCAATGCACTGGACGCCATTTCGTAAAATCATGAACCATTCATATTATTTTCATAGTATAACAAGAATAGGATAGTATTATATAGGTGATGCAATAAATGCACCTTTACACCCGAGGAGGGCCGGCCATGATGGAGACGAACAACCACGACCAACATGCCACCAAGCGGCCCTCCCGCCATCGCCGCTGATTCAACGATCAGCGGAACGTGCAACCCTGCGACCGGCATCCTGAGTGCCACCGCAGGCTTGCTGGGAACTGCAAGGAGGCATGGTGTAGCGGATAGCATCAGGGGCTTCGGATCCCTGGACCCCGGTTCGAATCCGGGTGCCTCTGCCAGTTCCCAACCAGTGGGGCATGGTGCAGTGGAGAGCATATCGGTTTGCGGAACCGTTGACCCGGGTTCGAATCCCGGTGCCCCAGCCACTTCAACGCACGGCGGTGCCAAAACGCAACACAGGAGCGAGACCCATGAACAATGAACACGAAGCAAAAAACGGAACGACCAACCACGCCAAACCAGACACCTTTGTGGTCGATGGAAACGGTGAGTGGCTTGTGGCCAGCGGCCACATCCACCCCGACGAACTGATTGACCACGGTGCGAACTTGGACGAGCCCGCAGCCTTCTTTGGCATCTTTGCGGCCTACAACCAGCACAACATCGCCAGCGGTACCAGATGGGACACGTGGCCGAGTTGGGAGCTTTGCTTGACGGAGATGGACATCGGTCTGCACTTCCTGATGCCAGATACGGACACCTACGAAGACTGGGTGCAGAGAGAGCACTGGCTTGCTCTCGCTCAAACGATGCACAACCATCCCTCCATCTCCATGGACGGCTACACCATCACGGTGCAGGGCCAGCACGGCCACACCTTCGCCTTTGACTTCAGCGTTGAACTCGAGGCGTGGGGTGCACCGAGCACCTACGCTGCGCACAAGGCCGACATGGTGGCCTTTGCAAAGAAACCCAAGGCGTGGATGTGGGCGGTGCCGCTGTGGTCGTACGCCGACAGCGTCGGACACTCACTTGGGCCGTATTGGACCTGCCCTGATTACATCCCAGCGTACGGCGGCGAATCCACCGTTTACACGCCCGATGACTGCTTTTGCATCGACGGCGTCAACGAGACGTTTCCTTCCAATCTGCTCTCGTTGATCCACCTCTGCCTCGAGGACCACCACATCTGGGTGATGCAATACGAGGAAGCGTTGAACACGGCCGTCCACGTTGCAAGGATGGAGAGGGAATGGCCGGGTGGAAGGCCTGAAGATTACGAATACCAATGAAAACGGAGAGAACAACATGAAGAAAAGAGACAATGAATGGACGAAACTGCTGATGTTGGTGATGGAGTATTTTGCACTCCAAAACGAGCTGACCAAATTGAAGATTGAAGAATTCGGTGAATGGCAACCTCCGTCCACGGAATGCCAGGCGTGTTTTGCTCAAGCGGTCGAAGAGGCCGCCAAAGAAGACCACGGATTCGACGACGACTTCCAGGGGGAATGGGCTTGACCGCTTGGACGCCTAACGCAACCGCACCCCTGTGGTACGAGGGCGGACAGGGGGAGCCGCACGGCCCCTTCTTTGAGGCCCTTTCCATGGAGCACGTCAAGCAGGTCGGCCCGTCGTGCGTCGCTACGACGCTTTCGATGGTGGCCAACGCCACGGGGGCCAACACCTCGCCCGAGGACTTCAAGGCCGTGACCAATTCTCAGGCACCGCACACCTGGTCGGAGGCGCTGAAGCCCTACGGACTGCAACTGGCCTACTGCAACAACGATGTGAGGAGGCTGGCTTATTTTGTGGACGAACTTGTGGCTTACGACGACCTGTTCTTCCTCTGCTTTTATTCCGAAGACCCACCCTCCGACCCGCAACCGTCGGGGAAGTTGTGCACCGCCCACATCATCACTTTGCACGGCGACACGGTCTACGACACGGCCAAGTGGCCTTCATCGGGCGGTGTGTGCAAACTGCAGGACTACGGCAGGCTTGAGAGGCAGACAAAGAGAATTTTCAGGGTCGTGCCGCTTCATCACCCGAGGTGCCTCTGATGAGCATGGCCGTTCACAAAGGAACACCTCAAGGATGGGGTGGTTGCATCGCCTACGGTCCACCGTTTGCGTTCGGCCTTCCCGTCGACGTCCCTCAGGACAGGCCGATGGTCATCGCCCATCCTGCAGCAGCGGCTCATCATCACGCCAGTTTTGGTTTGGTGGCCGACGGCGGACATCCTTTCATCCACGTGCTCGCTGAGCAAGGAGAATTCACCCCTGACGGCTGGGGCATCAACGCCAACGTGGCGGGGATGGCGACCTGGCAGAGAACGGCCGACACGCCGCATGGGGACAAGGTCTACAGAAAGGCCGACGTGAGCACCCCGCACTGGCAGGTTCATCTCAACCACGAAGCCTTTGCCAAACTCACGGCCTCGCCGCCCGTGGACGTGCTGTACGTGGATTGGCTTGAATGGCTCGACCCGCACGGTGTGGAAGACAACATCCAGTTCTCGAACATCATGGCTGCCTTCATCCACAAGGTCAGGGAAGGCGGCCTGGTGGTGCTCGACCACAAACACGCTCACCTGAGGGGCGGTCAGCACCCGTGGTTTTCAAGCCTCAACGAACCCGTCGTCCATCTGAACAACGGCTCGATGCTGATCAACAACGGGTTCGTGGAATGGCTTTCACCTGATTTTTACGGCGACATGCAAACGCACGGTGCTACCGTGTTCAAGGTGCATCATGGTGTGGACGGCCCCCTGTCGCAGAAAGACTGGGACGAAGCCATGCAGCCGTGGTTTTGGATGACGATGCCCGAGGTGTCGATGTCGCTCGCTCAAATCGAAGACCTGCTGTTCAAGCAACCGTCCCCTCCCGTTCATCCCGATGCAACGACCCAGGAACAGTGGTTGAGGGACTGGTTAAGGCATCAAGACGAGCACGAGCCCGGGCCGTCGTTTCTCGGCCCAACACCACCGTTTGAACCCTGGCCTTCGGGCGCCTACACCGCTTATCTCAGATGGTTGTTGGACCACCCGAGTCTACTGGTCGGCGACGTCGCAAGGAGGTCGTACAGGCTGCTTGGTGAAGCGTTCACCCTTCATCTTGTTCACGGCGACTTGCTGAGGATTGCTCCCGCACTTCACGGTGTCAACGCAGTGTTGGCCGTCAGGGAAGGGTTGAGGAAAAACGTGGTCGGTAGGTGCCCGAGGTGGCTCGGCCAAACCCTCGAACTGCAATCCCCAGAACCGTGGATGTCCAACCCCGTCAAGGGGCTCACATGGTCGGGTGAGACCGCCACGCCGCAGCTGGCCAAAACAATGCTCGAACTGGCGAAACAGCAGCCCTACAGCAGAGCCCATCCAAGCATCAAGCCGATGCAGGTCGACCATGTCGTCACCGTTTCTCACGGCACGGCATCGCTTGGCGAAGTCATGGAGGCCGTGATGGCGTACTACAACGCTCTGCCACCGGCGATGGGCAGAGCACCCATGCAGATGACCATCGTGTGCCTCGACGAAAACGACTACACGGACGTTCAGACCGTGCCCCATCAATTCCAATTCCTCCCCGACGACGGCTCGTGCGCCGACTGAGATCGGTGTTCGCACACGGGCTCGCTCACGGCAGGTGTCGCGGGTACGAGGAATGGTGGAAGGCTACGGCCCGCCCTTGGTGTACGGTGCACGCTGCAGAAGCAGAGGAGTCGGTTCAATTCCGACGAGGGCTTCACTTGCACTTGACCGGGTTTTTGGGCGTGTAGGGTTTTCTGGCCTTCTTGACGATGTGCAAAATGGCGCCTCCGAGCAAACCGAGGAAAAACATCCAGCCGATGAGGGCGAGGCCGAGAATGGCGTAGCCCATGACGTTGAACGAATCCACCTCGTCGGCCGCACCCTCCACGGCCTGAACCGGCGTGGCGACGACGCAAACCGCCAGCATCAGGAGCAGGAGCAGCATCGGTCGTCGCATGAAATCACCTCTCTGGAATCGCAGTACGGATGTTGTTTCCCACCCTGCGAGATTTAAAAAATTAGGCATAACGAAACCGTCGGCCTGAGCCCTCAAATACCTCCGCAACCTCGTGGTTTGCATGTGGGGGCCGGACAAACACTGGGCGTGTTTCCGCTGCCACACGACCCATCCGCCTTCCGAGATGTCGCTCCACCGTGAGAGCAAGCGATGGTTCTGCCCGACCTGCATTCAACCCGAGGTGGTCGAAACACCGTACATCCTCACGCCCGATCAGGCCGAGGCCATCACGTTGAGGTGTCAGCGCTGCGAGGCCGTGTTCCTCTCCAACTTCAAGGTCAAATTGGAGGTGGACAAGTCGAGCTACCTGTGCGAGCGTTGCCTGACCGCTGAGGCCTTTTTCCCGTCCCGTTGAGCGAAGCCAACTCCGCTCCTTGGACGGTGTTGAATCTCTGAACAGCCAGGGTTTACCCCCTACATCGTGCGAGAACGCCACGAATTGTGCAGCGTCCGGAACTGGACGGCTGGCGCAAAGGTGGGCTCGAGCCATCGCCATCGCTCCACCATCGGGCGAAAATGCTTGGTGCCCATCTTGGAAATCATGGAGCGCTTGGTCAGGGAAACGAGACGGATGGACAGCGTGCGCGTGTCCGGGTTGTTGTGCAGACGAACGCGACGTCGAAGGGTCTGCTCGAGGCCCTCGAAGGTGAAGTCGGGGTGGTCAACGAAGACGACGAGGTGAGGTTGGAACGCTCCGGGTGTGCCGCCGGGGTAGACGTTGTGGTGAGGCGGTACGTCCTCTTGCGTGCGAATGAATTCCAAGTCGTAAGGCGTGAAATGGTCCTCACGCCAGTGAACGTTGCAGACCTGGTGTTGACCGCACAGCGGGCAGTCTCCGGGTTGGACGACGTGGCCCGGCACGCTGATTTCGAGGCGATCGACGATTCCGACTTCTTGACAATTTCCGAGTAAAAGTGGCATGTTGGTCAGGGCCTTTTACTGTACATAAACAATGCACGGCGACGGTGCGTTCAGTAGGCGTGCCCTTCTGCAATCTTGACCTCAACGGTGTCCGGTCGTTCCACGCGATGCGCTTCGTACTTCTCTGGGAAGTGCCGCTTTGCGAGATCGGCGCTCCACTTGTTTTCGGTGGTCACGTCTTCACGAACCCACGACATCACACCGCTGATTTCACGGTCCTCACCGATGGCCACCGCCAAGGCTGCCGCATGGCGCTCAGCGTCCCATTCGGCTTCCCGGACGGCTTTTCTGGACGCAAGGTAGGCTGCGTGTGCCCGCTCTGCTTCGGTTGTCCGTGCCGCCTCGCCACCCCCGATGTTGGTCAGTGAAGGTGGTAAAATGGCTTTCTCGGCTGCTTTTTTCT
>JAYYDY010000083.1:0-5347 GCA_036160375.1 Thermoplasmatota archaeon
TCCTTCGTCAAGTCAATGTTCAGGCCGTCGTCTTTGCTGTGCTCAATTACCATCTTCGTTCCCTCCGTGAATTACAGACGCGCTGGAATTTCTCCTCCATCGTAGGCCGCCTATAATCTATCCCCCCTCGGCGAGATTAAAATGAACGGTTTTTCCAGCGTTTCAGAGCCTTCACGCATGGACGCAGTACAACGATTTAAGTGTGAGAACATCGATGATATTTTTTCTTCAAAAATTTCGTTTTTCATGTCAAAAGCACCTTCTTTTCCACTGGAACCGAATGTCGGTGAAATCTTACATTATCCCAACAGTCAAAAAGGGCTGTATGATGAGTGGCTCCATGGACCGGATTTCGCTTGAAATTCCATTTGCCCGGCTTGACGAACGCGCCGTGCTTCCGACCCAAGGCTCTGCGCAAGCAGCGGGGTGGGATCTCTATGCCATCGAGGAGACGATCGTACCCAAAGGGAAAAGCGTCCTCATCTCCACGGGATGGGCAGCGGCCATTCCCGAAGGCTGGGAGGGTCAGATTCGTTGTCGCTCATCCCTTGGAAAAAAGGGCATGATCATGCCCAACGGCCTGGGCACCATCGATTCAGACTACCGAGGCGAGCTCAAGGTCCTGGCCACGTGGATTGGCGAAGGTGATTCGTTCACCGTGGCAGCCGGTGAGCGCGTGGCCCAACTCTTGTTCGCCCCCGTGCCTCTTGTGACCCTTAGAGAGACCACCATGGAAGGACTGGACCAAACCGACCGGGGCGAAGGCGGCTTTGGCTCGTCAGGCAAGTTCTGAGGGCGTGATGGAATGTTGGACGTTCGCATCCTCGGCGAAGTTCCATACGAGGAAGCGCAGACGCTCATGAAAGAACTGCAACACCAACGCATTGAGGGAACCATCCCTGATACGTTGCTCATTTTGTCTCATCCCGAAGTGGTAACGGTCGGGCCTCGCGCCCGGAACGACGGGATACGCCCTCCGCCAGACTACACGACCGTGGCCGTGGACCGAGGCGGCGGCCTGACCTGGCACGGCCCCGGCCAAGTGGTGGGCTACCCCATCTTCAAATGGGGTGAGCGTGAAGGAGAAGGCTCGGTGGCCGACATCATCCACATCATCGAGGGCTGGCTGATTAAGACGCTGGCGACGTTCAGCGTGAAGGGCGAGCGAGATGAACGCATGCAAGGCGTTTGGGTCGACGGCCGCAAAATCTGCAGCATCGGCCTCTCCTTCCTTCGCTGGGTCAGCCGCCACGGATTTTCTGTCAATCTCAACACACCAGCAGGGCGAGTGGAGGGCGTGGCCGGTTGTGGCCTCGCTGCCGACACCACGACATCGCTCGCACAACTTGGCTACGATGTTCCTGCTGAAGCCTTCGTTCAGGCGCTTCTTCTTGCTGTGCGCTCGAGCCTTGAGACTTGATGGAAGCGCGATGCCTTCGCTGACTTGGAGGCCGTTGCCGGAGAAAGCCATAACTAGGAATCCACGAGAAAATTATGCATGGACGAACAGGTGGACCCTGACATCGGCAGGGTCGTTGGTTTCCGAACGGGCGACCTCATGTACATCGCTACCATCATCAGCATCGACGACGATGCCGACCAGTTCACCGTCCGCACGGAGGATGGACAGGAACTTACCGGCCCCATGAGTGCTGTTTTTTTGGACCCAGAAAAGCGAATAGATTCTTTGAACGAGCGGTACGAGTCCTTGGGTGACGGTAAGTTTCGCGAAAAACCACGCGAACCACGATCAAACTGGACGCCGGTGGAGGACCCAAGCCCTGGCATCATCGCCGTCGGGGCCGCCAGCATCGTCGGCGTTGCTGTTATCATCTTGGTGGCCTTTGTCCTGTTCAATTTCAGCGCCGTCCTGACCCAAATTGATTCTGCGAACTGGGATGAGGTTCAAGGGAACGTCATTGATGCAAGAGAAGTCGACGATTGCTCGGGCTCCGGTGTTGACGGAGAGTCAAGTTGCAGCCACTACACTTACGTCTCCGTGGCCTATGCCTACGAGGGTCAGAATTACACCACGAAAGACTACAGCGTGCTCTCCGACGACTGGATGGAGACTGAAGGGTACTGGCTTGACAAAGCTTCGGTCGCACTGTATGTCAATCCGGACCAACCCTCGCAGGCCGTCCACGTCCAAGGATGGGACGGCGTTTTGGAAGGTGTGTATGTCTTGTTTTTCTTTGCTGGAATCATCCTCGGCGGTTATCTCTTTGTGTTCGTCCCCGTTTGGTTCGTTTACGCCAAGATTCAGCGCCTGTTCGGCATTGAGGCTGCGCAGTCAGAATGGACCTTGTTGTTCGGGGAAAAAGAAACCGATGTGGAGCCGGATGAAAACGACGGCGACGAAACACCGCAGGAAGAAAGATTCTGGTGACTCCTGCTCGAGCGCCACAGACTTCGATGTCAGAACCTTGCTTTGTTGATGCAGAATGCATAAATAAAGCCGAGATGATATTCTTCCATGGTACGTGCCGTCATCCACTGTGGCGAGTGCGGCCAAGCTCTGAGCGTCCCTCGACGAACAGGGCAGGTGGAATGCGCCAAATGCAACAACCTCATCACGCTGAAGTTCGAACCGAGAGTCGTGAATACACCCGGTTGGTTCAACAAAAAACTCGGCTTCTTCTTGATGTTCCTCGCCTACCAGTTGTGGGCCAACAACCGTTGGCTTCGGGACCATCTCTTCGATGTTGGCGATCTGTATGAGATGCTGGCCCAACTGTTGTGCTTTGCGGGCATCTTGGTGGTGGCCTTGACCGACGTCGTACGCCATCGGGGCCGTCTGTTTGGCGACCAGGCCTACCCAAATCCGACGCTTGAGTCAGACGCAGAAGTCGATGCAACCACGGACCCATCAACCTCCAACGTCGCGCCCGGATTCGGAACCAAGTTCTACCTGGCCATCGTGCTCCCGCTCCTCATGATGCCCGTCTCGTTCATCGTCCCGTCCGTCCTCGATTGGTGCCGTCACCCTGCGTTCAGGGAGTGCAACGAAGTGGGTACTGGAGCATACATTTTCATGTTGTTTCTCCCGTTTGGGACCGCCTTGGTCATCACGACCATGGGGTTGAGCGCATCTGACGATCACGACAGTGAACTCCTTGCTGGAGCCAAGATTTCAGGCGTGCTGACCTTTGCCTTTTTTGCCATGATGTCGTTTTTGATGATGACCATCCATCCCTAGCTGAGGGCGACTCGCGTCAGTCGTTCGAGAGCGAAGGCGGTCGGCTCGACCAAATCGCCCACGTACCCGTCGCACTCGCCACCAGCCGCTCGCCCACCTTGACCTCGCCCGCCAGGTGCGCCACGTTCTTTCCTCGTCGCACGACGCGCCCTTCCGCCACCATGCGCTCCCCGGGACGAGCAGCCGCGAGGAAACTCGTGGAGAGTTGCGCCGTCGCACACCATTCCTCCACCTTCAAGGACGCCACAAGCGCACTCCCAAGGGCCGAATCGAGCAGCATCATGTGGATGCCACCGTGGGCCACGCCGCCTTTGTTGAGGTGGTCTTCCGTCAGCGTCAGTTCCAGCCTCGAAGCGCCCGGTTTCCACAGGGTGCGCTCCACGCCCAAGCCCGCCATGTAGCCGATTATCTCCGGTGGGGAAGAGAGCGTCACTTGGCCATCACCCCGACGACTTTTACCAGAATGCGTTTGTTGCGCTGTCCGTCAAATTCCGCATAGTGGATTTGCTCCCACGTGCCCAAATGCAAGCGTCCGTCGCGCACCGGCATCGTGACCTGCTGACCCAGCAACTGTCGCTTGAGGTGTGCATCCCCGTTGTCCTCCCCCGTGCGGTGGTGGTGGTATTCTTCCCCCTGCCGACCGTCGCTGCCGTAGAAGGGTGCCAGCTTCTCGAGCCACGTCATGATGTCGTGGTGCAAACCGTATTCCAAGTCGTTGACATAACACGAGGCGGTGATGTGCATCGGGTTCACGAGCACCAGACCGTCCAAAATGCCGCTTTCAGCCACGACCCGCTCGACGTCTCGGGTGATGCAGACAATCTCGTAGCGCTTGTCGGTGTTGATGTGCAGTTCTTCCACGTAGGTGGCGGCGGTTCCGGTTACCAGGGTGCCCATGTGCAGGGCTTTTCCCTGCGGTCAAAGAACGATTGGGCGAAATCAACCCTTGATAAGTTCAGGCGAGGCCATCCAACCATGCGCACCCTCACGCTCGTCCTCCTCGTGGCGGTGCTCGCTCTTCCACTGGCCAGCGCCGAAACCTACCGGATTTCAGGCCAGGCCACCTACAGCGACAACACGCCTGTCATGCTTCGAGACGTCTATGTCGAGTGCCGTCCGGGCAACGTTGACTGCTACCAGTACCGCGGTGCCAGCGCCATCACCGACGCTCAGGGCGTCTACCTCATCGCCATTGACGTGGACGAAGATGAGGACGGTACGGAGATTTACCTGCAGTTGCGGGGCGAGAACTTCACCCACGTCATCGACCTTGACACCTTCCGCAACACCAGCGAAGGGAAGATGACGCAGAACCTTCGGCTGTCCCAAGACAGTTCTGGTTCGGGCTTCTTCAGCGGGCTGGGCTGCTGCCTCGTCCTGTTCGGGCTGGTGTTCATGTCGACCTTGCTGCGGACCGTGTCGGGTCTGGCCACGCCCCGAGGGCGAGCCGCCTTCCAGGGCTACCGTGAGCCGGAACGCCACGACTGCCCGGTGTGCAACGAAAGCGTGGCCCAGCACAACCTCGTGAAGCACCTGATCTTCGAGCACGATTATGACCCCATGGATGCGGGTGAAGCCGCGGGGCTTGTCATGAGAAAATCCTGGTCCAAAGACGAGGAATGAACCACGAAGGCCATTCACATGGGTACCGTTGTGAAGGACGTTGTGTACAAGGGGGACGGTTGTGTACAAATGGTGAAATTACGATTCTGCATTTCCTATTGAACATGCTTCGGCTTCTTCGTCATAGTCAAAAACCACCATAAACGGTTCAACAGTCATATCTCCGTCGTCATCAACCGCGACAATTGAAAGCCATTGATGACAGTACTCAACATCTCCATTCCCCCAAGAATCGTATTCAATCGGATTTCTCCAACTGGCGTTCTCAGAGTTTGCGACCATCACAAGTTCAGGCCCTTGCTCGACCCAGTTTTGTACGGGCAAATCGATTACTCCGTCTTGATCAACATCAATTCCGAAATCGGTAATATTTCCGTCGAAATCTACTGCATACAATGTACGGCCAAACAAAACATCAGACGAGGTGGAACTTGTAGACGCATGGTAATAATCACCAAAGTCAGCACTTCCAAAAATTACTGGATAATGATTATTCGAGGTTTGAGATGCAGTCTTTTCTTCTTG
>JAYYDY010000084.1:0-19243 GCA_036160375.1 Thermoplasmatota archaeon
GGTGAAGATGACCCCTGCAGCGAGGGATTCACCTGCTGAAGCCATGGTTTGGACGGCGTTGTTCTCAAGGATGGAGACGTCTTTGAACATGGTGCGCAGGATGATCATCGACATGACCGCTGCGGGAATACTCGCCGAGACCGTCATACCTGCGTAGAGCCCGAGATAGGCGTTGGCTGCCGTCATCAAGACGCCGAGAACGATGCCGACGATGATGACTCGAGTGGTCAGTTCAAGCGGTGATTCATGAGCGGGAATGTAGGGTTCCTGTGTCCCGCTCATGCCCGTTCCAATCCTTTCCAGTAGGTATAGCCTACGATGGAGGATTGTGTTCCTTGACCAAGGTATGCACGTGGGATTCTGCCCGCCATAATAATAACCGTTCTAACTCCCCGGTGAATCATCTCAATATTTTATTGAGGGGTGATTTGCCCATGGACGAACACTGGCACAACCTTTCAATCGACGACAGTCTCGTCGCACAACAATCATCTGAGCATGGAATCAGTGTGGATGAAGTCATTTCCAGAAGGGCCAGGTTTGGCGAAAACAAATTGGATGAAGCGGAGAAAACATCTGCCTTCCTTCGCTTCCTATCTCAGTACAACGACCCACTAAATTACCTCTTGATGGGCGCTGCATTGATTGCCCTTTTGATCAATCCAGACCATCCTGGCGATGCCATCTTCATCTTCATTGTCTTGACTGCGAATGCCTTTTTTGGTTTTTGGCAGGAAAATCAAGCAGAGCAAGCCATGGATTCCCTCAAACAAATGTCGATTTCAAACTGTGTGGTCATTCGGGGTGATTTCGAGAGTGAGGTGCCAACATCGGATTTGGTACCAGGCGACGTTGTCCGCTTGGAAGCAGGCCTCAACGTACCAGCAGACGTTCGGATGATTTGGTCGCAACAATGCAAAATCGATGAGTCGGCCCTGACCGGTGAATCCCTCACCATCAGGAAATTGACCGAAGCCTTGCCTGCAGCAACCCTCCTCGCTGACCGAAACAACATGGCCTTCATGGGAACAACGGTTTCTTCTGGTCGCGGCCTTGGATTGGTTGTCGCCACGGGAATGAAGACGGAACTTGGTAAAATTGCCAGCAACATTGCAGATGCTCAAACACCGAAAACGCCGTTGGAACTCAAACTGGAAAGCCTTGGCAAATTCCTCGGGTTCATCGCGCTCATCGTGGCCATTCTCTTGGTTTCGCTTAACCTCGTAGTCTCGTACGGTAAACCAGGCGTGGACCTCAAGGAAGTCGTCGTTCAGCAGTTCATCGTTGCCATCGCCATTTTCGTGGCCATCGTCCCTGAAGGACTTCCCATCATTTTGGTGATCACGCTTTCCCTTGGGATGCGAAACATGGCGCGACACAAAGCCATCATTCGTCGCATGAAAGCTGTTGAAACACTCGGCTCAACCACCGTCATATGTTCAGACAAAACAGGCACGCTGACCAAGAATCAGATGACGGTCCGCCGAATCCAAACATTGGAACGAACGTTTGACGTGACCGGTGAAGGATTCGAGCCAAACGGCTCACTGGTGCGAAACGGTGTTGAATTGACCGATGATGATCTCAAGTCCCGTCAGGCAGACCTTGGGTTTAGGCTGCTCGGTGCCTGTTTGACCCTTTGCCACAACTCGACCATCGTGAAGACGGACGGCCACTGGCAAGCGATCGGCGACCCCACGGATTCTGCTTGCGCCGTCGCCGGTTGGAAAGTTAATGGCGACGTGAAGAAGTTCTCACATCGCCACCCGCGTCTGAACGAGTTCTTCTTCGATTCTGTCCGCAAGCGAATGAGTGTCGTGCACGAGTACGAGGGCGAGCAGTGGATCTTTGCGAAGGGAAGTGCGGGAGGATTCAAGGACATCGCCACCACCAAAATCGTGGACAATGAATACGTTCCCTTGTCGGACGTCGACCGACAGCAAATTTCCCAGATGAACGACGACATGGGCTCCCAAGCGATGCGCGTAATTGCGCTCCTTGCACGGAAGGTGAAGGAAGGTGAGGACATTGAGGACATTCATTCCATAGAATCCGAGCTGGTGTTCCTCGGGCTCATTGGCATCATGGATCCACCACGACCCGAAGTGAAGGCCGCCATTGAGACGTGTCAGCGAGCCGGTATCAAGGTCAAGATGATCACCGGCGACCAACAGATGACGGCCGCCGCTATTGGTGCAGAACTCAACATTTCGTCAGCATCCGGCGTGGCGCTTGACGGGAAAGAACTGGCTGCATTGAGCGACGACGAACTCGTTACAGCCACCGGCGACGTAGCCATTTATTCTCGCGTTACTCCTGACCAAAAAATGAGGATTGTTTCATCACTCCAAGCACAGGGCGAGATTGTCGCCATGACGGGGGACGGCGTAAATGACGCCCCCGCCCTTTCGGGTGCTAACATTGGTATCGCCATGGGCATTGCTGGTACAGACGTTGCCAAGGACGCAGCCGACATGGTTCTCCAAGACGACAACTTTGCGAACATCGTCCACGCCGTGGAAGAAGGTCGGAAAATTTACCAGAACATTCGCAACTTTGTCCGGTATCAGGTATCGACCAACGTTGCGGCCGTATCGCTCCTCGTGTTAGCAACGTTGTTCTTCGGGCCTGAAGCGCTCCCTCTCACCGCTACACAAATTCTGGTGATCAACATCCTCATGGATGGTCCACCCGCCGTGGCGTTGGGGGTGGAAAAGAAGCACGGGAACGTCATGGAGCGACCACCGCGTCCGGTCGATGAGGGTCTCCCCAATGGCAGAGATATCTCGCTTATTTTCTACCTCGGTGCCGTCATGGTCATTGGTACGCTGATGGTATTCTGGCTGGGAGGCGGCGCACTCGCTGGAGCAGAGCCATGCACGCTGCGAACCACGGAGACAAGCACGACGGCCTTTGACATGGAGGCATGCTTGGCTGGAGAACAGGCTGCCATTGACGACTGGCAAACGTACGCTGACGATCACTTCAAGCATGCACAAACCATGACCTTCGCTGTCTTCATTGTCTACCAGTTGTTCAATGTAATGAACTGCAGGTCAAACGAAGAAAGTGTCTTCGAGTTGGGTTTGTTTTCAAATCCGGCCATCAACTACGCCTTGTTGATCTCCTCAGGTCTGTTGCTGTTCTTTGTGCAACTTGCCGAGATGACCATTCCCGTTATCGGCATCGAGGTGGGTTCATTGTTGCGAACCAATCCACTCTCTCAAAACGACTGGCTGGTGGTTGTTCTCATCGCCTCCAGTGTTTTCATCATTGAAGAGTTCCGAAAACTCATCGTCAAGTCGGGCATGTTTGCCATTCGTCAGCCTTGATGGTGCGAAGCACATCTTCTTGAGGTGAACATTCGAGGAGCCTGCATGGAGGCCGTGATGAGTCCTGCGCCACTCGCAGGAGAACACCACGACTGGGCGCAGCGGTTGGAATCTTCCTTGGAACAGCGACAGTGGTCGTCTGCGCTGAATCCCATCGCATCAAAGTTGGCAGCCAACCTTCCCCTCACGCTTGAAGATGGCCTTGTTCTGTATCACCACCCGGACGTGAATGAAGTGGGTGCCTTGGCCAATGTGGTCCGTCAATCACGCTTTGGTTCCAAGGCGTTTTTCAACTCCAATGTCCACATCAATCAAACCAATATTTGCGTGCTCGCCTGCCGGTTCTGTGCTTTCCGTCGTGGTCCGAAAGCCAAGGACGCCTACGCCATGTCCGTTGAAGATTATCTGGCAGATTTGGCGACGTACGCTCACGCCGTCGACGAAGTTCATTCCGTCGGTGGCCTCCATCCCGAATGGGGTGTCGAACACTATGAAACGCTCTTCCAGCGCGTGGCAGCCGAACACCCTCACATCTCCATCAAGGCCTTGACAGCCGTCGAAATCAAACACTTAGGCCAACGCTCATCCATCTCGACCAAAGAGGTGCTCAGACGCCTCAAAGACGCCGGGTTAACGTCCCTGCCAGGTGGCGGGGCCGAAATCCTTGACGATGACGTGCGCGCAGTGATTTGCAACGGGAAGGAAAGTTCAGAAGAATACCTTCGAATCCACCGTGAAGCTCACGAGGTAGGGCTTCCATCCAACTGCACCATGCTGTTTGGTACGATTGAAACCCTTGAACAGCGCCTTCAACACATGATTTCGCTTCGGGAACTCAACGAACAAACCCATGGGTTCCAATGTTTCGTTCCGTACCCGTTCCTTCCCGATGATACCCGTTTGCCCGAAGCCCAACTTGCAAGTGGTTCTGAAGTGCTCAGAACCATTGCCGTCTCCCGCTTGATGCTGAACAACATTCCGCACATCAAAGCCTACAGAATGAACATTGGTGACCATCTCGCAGAACTGGCCCTTCAGTTTGGTGCCGATGACATTGACGGCACCGTTCAGAAAGAATCCATCATGCACCTCGCAGGTTCAACAGCACCGCTGGACCACGACCGAGCCAAACTGGCCCGCCTGATCCACGATGCCGGTTGTGAACCGGTCCAACGCAACACGATCTACACCGAGTTCAAGGCCTACACACCACCGCCGGTACAACCACGCCGTCGCCTCCAGATGGCGTCTGATTGAGGAATGAACATGGCCGCAACATGGACCTCCACGCTCGGTCGTGTGGCCTTCATCAATTGCGACCCACTCTATCACGCACTTCCGAGTCGTTGGAATGTTTTGGCAGCTCCACCCTCATGGCTCACGGGCCATGTGCTTCGGAAGGATTGCATCTTGGCGCCCATTCCTGCAGCAGACTATGCGAAACATCAGGATGAGCTCGTGTTGCTCCCCGACATTGGTATCGGAAGCCAAGGCGAAGTGGGGAGCGTCTTGTTGTTCGGCGCGGTCCCCATCGAATCCATGAAGACCATTGCGCTACCAACCGATTCTGCGACGTCTGTGGCCTTGCTGAAGCACCTACTCGCCAAGCGAGGCCACGTCATGTCCTACGTGTCGACGGGTCCTGACTACGAATCAATGATGGCGATGGCGGATGGCGCCTTGCTCATCGGCGACCGAGCGCTTGAGGCTGCCCGAGAGTTTCCGGAGATGGTTCAATTGGACCTTGGCGAAGCGTGGATGGAAGACGAGGGTCTTCCGATGATTTTTGGCGTCTTTGTCGCACGTGCTGATACCCCGCCTGCGATGGTGCGCGAGGCTCATGCCGTCCTCCTCGAGAACCTCATCCAATTCGAAGACAACCGTGAGAAGCGGGAACAAGTGATCGAATGGTCCATGGAAAAATCAGGGTTGACTCATGACCGCCTCGACCGATATTACGGGGAAGTGTTCAATCGTCTCAATCAGCATCATCTCGACGGTCTCTTCAGGTTCCTTTCTCAAGCGTGTGGGATGATTGATGACCCTCGATTTGCATGGACGGCTGACGCCGTTGTATGAGATTTCAAACGGATGGTTCTTGAAGGGCACACAGGTGGACAAATCATGGTTGAACTTCCACTGGACGAAGACGGCAACAAAATTGTGCGCATCGGCCACAGCCCGGACCCGGATGACGCGTTTATGTTTCACGCCATGACCACCAATGCGTTCCCTACTCCTGGCTACAATTTCGTCCACGAACTCCAAGACATCGAAACGCTGAATCACCGCGCCATGAACCAGGACCTGGAGGTTTCAGCCGTCTCCATTCATGCTTACCCCGATATTGCCGATCACTACGCGTTGATGAATTGTGGTGCCTCGATGGGCGAAGGCTACGGCCCGATGATCGTTTGCAAGGAAGGCGTTTCTGAGGAAGAGGCCCGAAACAGCGTGATTGCCGTCCCCGGCTTGAAGACCAGTGCCTACCTCGGCCTGCGTCTCGCTTGGGGTGATTGTGAAGTCGCCGTCGTTCCGTTTGATGAAATCATTCCTCGCATTCTGGATGGCACCTACCTCAGCGGCCTCATCATTCACGAAGGTCAACTCACCTACGTTGACCACGACCTCAACGTCCTCATCGACCTTGGCAAATGGTGGAATGCTCGAACAAACAACTGGCCCATGCCACTGGGTGGGAACGTCGTTCGCCGAGATCTTGGTGAGGACGTCATGCAAGACATCACCAAATACACCAAAATGAGCATAGAATATGCGCTTGCTTCGCCGGATGAAGCCCTTGAATTTGCAAAGGCCTGGGGCCGTGGAATAGACGATGATACCAACCGTGAATTCGTCGGCATGTATGTCAACGATCGAACCATCGACTACAAAGCAGAAGGACGTGCATCCATTCGCCAATTCATCTCCGAAGGACAAGCCATTGGACTTATCCGAGAAGACTTTGACACCGGTGCTATGCGTTTTATTGGTGAACCCTGAGGCTTGACCATGAACGCTGAGGGCCGCATCCCCAAAGTGAGCCAATACGGCTCGGTTGATCCTGCACCACCCTCTCAAGAGACCGTGGTTCACGAACTCACGGAACGCTTGTGCGACGAATCCTTGCCAATGTTTCAACGTATGCGAGCCGTCTTTGCTTTGAGGAATCAGCGGACGGATGCTGCGTGCCTTGCGTTGTGCCAAGGCTTCAGCAGTGAAAGTGCCCTTCTTCGACACGAAATCGCCTACGTGCTCGGTCAAATGCAAAACGCCGCGGCACTCCCAACGCTCATTGAACGCCTCGAGGACGGTAACGAACATGTCATGGTTCGCCACGAAGCAGCCGAGGCGATGGGGGCGATCGGCGACCGCTCCGTGATCCCTTCCCTTGAGAAATTCAGTCAAGACCCACTGCCGGAAGTGGCTGAATCGTGCATTGTCGCACTCGATCTCCTCGCATGGGTTGACGGCGCTGAATTCCACGACACTGAATGTTAGTGTCCCTCAAGTTCAAAGACCAGACCGCCTACCCAACAACAGGAAGGAGCTCCATGCCTCACGATCACATTCAATTGGCCCAGGCCCCAAACGGCGAACTTGGTCCACGGTGTCACAACTGTGGCATGCGCTTGACGTTCGGCAATGCGATGGTGGTCGACAAGTATTACATGTGCTGGGAGCATTACGTGGAAGCCACCGGTGCAGACACCGCCACCGAAATCTCCGACGCCGATGAGCGATTCTGGATGAAACAGGACTGATACGGCTTTCTTCATGAACCCTCAACGGTTCGTAGGGTTGAGGCGTGTACATGGCAGCAGGCTGGGCGAGATTTGCTCATCGGTTTGGACAATACTACCAACATGCACCGCTTTGGTCACCACCGCGCATTAAAACACGCGAGTGGATGTTCATCCCCTTCGGTGGCGCACCCCCTCTCCGACACAAATCGTTCTCATCCGTCGCTCAAGTGCAATCGTTCCTGTCGCAGCGCGCCATGCATTCGTGTTTCTATTCCACGGCGTATTGGCGCCGCCCTTATGAATTGAAAATGGCCGAAAAACTGTGGCAAGGTGCGGATTTGATCTTCGATTTGGATGGCGACCACCTCCCGGGGGTTACAGACCGTGATTTTCCTGGTATGTTGGCCGTGATTCAAGACCAAGCATGGTCGCTTTGGAATGATTTTCTTGAGCCGGAATTTGGATTCAAAGAAGACCACCTCCAAGTCACGTTCTCCGGACACCGTGGTTTCCACTTGCACTACAGAGACCCAGCCCTCTTTCACCTTGACTCGGAAGCCAGAAGGGAATTGGTGTCGCACATCAGGGGGGAGGGCGTTGACGTCCAAGGCGGTCTTGCCAGATACCATGACCAACAGGCAAAGGGTTGGACGCAACGTATTCGTGACGGTATGGACGCCATGATTGGCACGCTCCGTGAAATTCACCGCGGCTCAGAAGGCAGCACGTCCGAACTGCGACGGTTGGAATCAGAACTCCAAGCCATGCAAGACCGAGAAGGAACCACCTCGCAACGTTCAGCTGCGGCCATTCGCCGCCTTGCAGAACTGATGGACCATGACCAACGTGTTGCTCGATTGAAAGATGGAAAGTTCGAAGTCCTTGGAAACTACCAAGCGCTCTTTTTGAATCTCCTCAAGGCCGACGCTTCGGTCGTTCTGGGTTCTGCAGGCGAAACAGACGAAGTGGTCACCATTGATGTCCGACGGCAAATACGATGGCCGACGTCTTTGCACGGCAAATCTGGGATGCGTGTAAGCGAATTCCCGCTCAGTCGATTAGACCCCGATGGACACGACCCCTACAACCCGCTCAACGAGGCCTTTGTTTTGGGTCTTGACCAAACCGCTGAGGTGGAATGGACCGTAGACGATGCGATCGCCCAGTTCGGAGATCGCCGATTGGAAAGTTCCATCGGCGAGCGAATTCAAGTCCACGAATCCGCTGCGACGTTCCTTGTTCTCAAAGGATGGGCACAGTTGGTTTGAATCGCAGGGCAGGCCTTTGAGAACCGCTCACTTTTCGGGACGACGTGCGGTAAGGTTCAAGGGTGGTTTCCCATCCCTTAGGTCGAGGTGAGTCCTGTGGGTCTGCGCAGAGGGAAGAAATCCAAGAAGTCGGATGCGTCCCTGCCCATGCCCGATTTGCCTCCACCCGCAGGCCTTCCAGCGCCGCTTCCTTTGCCTGGAACCGCTCCGCTCCCACCTCTTCCAGTGGCCCCTGCGCCAGGAGATGCTGCCGTTCCTGCTCCCTTGCCCGCTCCTCTGCCTGCACCAACGCCCCAGGCTGCAACCCCCGCCACTCCAGTTCCGCTTCCTGCACCGGTCAACGACCCGGAAACCACCCTCTCAGGTATTGCCAAGGAAAGTGGCTACAACGAATTGTGGGCCAAGCGTTCGGAAAAACCACTGCAACAAATTTACGGCCACATCGACCGGATCAGCAACAAAGAAGCAGGCTCACTTTTGGACCGCTACGCTGATCGATTCGGTCACTCCCTCGACCGTGAAATCATCGTCATGAGAAAGGCTGCCATGGAAGAAAAGGTGGCTGAAATCCGCGATGCACCTACTGTTGAACTCATCGATGACGAGCCTGCCGAACCTGTCAGCGAACTGCAACAAGTTGAAGACGAACTTCGAGCACTGAAGCCGTTGTATCAAGAAGCCAAGGCCTTGGGCGACAAAGAAACCCTCGCCGAACTCACGCCAACCCTCCAAGCACTCATGGCTCGGAGAAAGGCGTTGAAAGGCGGAAGCGCCCCTGCCGCAGAAACGCAAGTCGCTGAGGCGGCAGACGACGATGGCCTGTTTGCTCAGTTTGTTGCGATTGTTGACGCCCTGCTGGGCGACCACCTCCCCGAATCCATTGTCAATGACTTCATCGCCAGCGAGGACTTCGCCATCTATCAGGAAGTCGCACAATCGCCAGACACTGCGGACGAAGAGACACGGACTGCTTACTATCGTATGGTTGATGACCAACTCGGCAACATGTCTTCCGAGTCCATTTCTGCATTTGTTGAGTCGGATGACTTCGCAATCTACCAAACAATCGGCGAACGCTACAAGGATGAGTGAACAAGATGGGACTATTGGACAAAGCAGCAGCCTCTGGTGGCGATGAATCCAAGCCGAAAGCAAAAGCCTTACCGAAAGCAAAGGCCGTTGCAAAGGCTAAACCTGTTGCAAAGGGCAAGGCAGTAGCCAAGCCAGCAAAGGCAGCAAAACCAGCCAAGGTCAAGAAGGAACGTGCACCTCGAGCTCGCCCCATGGAACTTTCCGATGAGTATGAATTGGCTTCGAAAATGAACCGAAGAATCTCATCGCTCGTCAATTTCTTCATCAATTTCGGTGTGTTGTTTGCAGCCCTGTTCATTGCAACCTCTGACACCGGTATCGTGACAACGATCCTCTTTGCAGCAAGCGGTGGCATCATTATCATCAACGCCATTTTCATCCCCATGAAATTCAGTCGAAACCTCGGCCAATTCGTATCGCGCACCAAATTTGTTCGCGGTGACGGTTCAAACCCCTTGTTTTTGCACGGCATTCTCGTGAACACATCCGGCCTCCTCGCTCTGATCGGTCTGATCATGGTCGGCACACAATTCCAAAACCTCTCGGAATCGGACAACACCGGCGCCATCATTTCGTTCGCCCTCGGAACCATCTTCATGATTCTCTGGTTCGTTGACCGCTACCTTCGAAGCGGGAGTGCCATGGGTCAAGGCCTGTACGATTTAGCGTTCAGGGCTTACCTGGTGAAGTACGTGCCAACAGAGGAAGAAAAAGCCTCGGGCATTTGGGCACGCCTTGAGAACATGGGTAACTTTGGCGACCAGTTGGTGAAGCGCCAAGAGGAACGTAAGGCCAAAAAAGAATCGAAAAAGGCCGACGAAGAGGATGCATCCGCTGAAGCCGAGACAACCTCTCAAGAAGACTGAGTTCGGCCTGTGAGTCGTTCACATGCTGAATTGGGCACGCCAGCGAAACCATGTCTTGCCCGTCATCGTTGGCGTCACTGGTGGCTCCATATCGATGTTCGTCGCCGCCACACGTGGATGGTATCTGAGTATCCCCGCAGGACTGTTGACGTTTTTTTTCGTGTATCTTGAGGTCGTCACTCAGTGGTCGTTTCGCGCTCCACTGAAACGAAAACCTGCGCTCGTGGATAAAGCGTGGGAGCGCATGACCATCGATGCCGACGGCTACGGTATCGCCTATTATGTTCACAAAGGCCAACCGGACGCTCCTTTGGCATGGATTTGCCATGGATGGACGGCAGGAGCCATTCGCATGGTTCACCGTGCGTCCACCTTCATTGAGCGAGGATGGCACGTCGTGTTGGTCGACCTCCCCAGTCACGGTGCTTCAGAATCGCTTCCAAAATGGAGTGCAGAGCAGGCATCGACGCTCTTGATGAAATCCATCAATGAGGTTCACGAGCGACGACCAGAGATGTTCACCAACGGTGTTTGTTATTATGGCCATAGCATTGGTGCGTTCATTGGATTGCGGGTGAGCAAGCGCCGGAAAGAACTCAATGAAGCCATCCATCCAACATCTTGGATCTTCGAATCACCCATGACAGGGTACACAGAAATCCATGATGAAACCTGCAACATTCTCAAAATTCCGATGGTTTTACGCCCCTGGGTTTTGGCCAAAACATTGCGCCACTTCAACGCCATCAACGGACCTGTGCGTCTCGTCACGAGGCTATCCGATGCTGACGTACCAGATTGGGGGCTCCCAACAGAACCCACGTTGTTGGTTCAGGCCAACCCCGATGAACGATTGGGGGCCGTTCACCATCAACGCCTCATGGAGGCGATGTCGTCCAGAGATCATTCACCGCTTTTGTCGACGCACCTTCTTGATGACTTGCGCCATTCAGGATCGCATGATTCTTCATCGAGAAAGGCCGTGGTCGATGCTTGGGTTGACGAGCGCATCAATCATTCGTCTTCAGTTTGAGCCGCTTGCTCTCGTGCCAGTTCACGCATGTCTTCGACTTCATCCAGTTCGTCGACAATTTCCTTTCCGAGGAGCGTTTCCATCACGTCTTCCATGGTGAGGATGCCAGAAGTCCCGCCGAATTCATCTCGAACGAGCGCGAATTGTTGCTTGTTGGTCAAGAACACATCCAATGCTTGTTCAATGGTTGAGTCTTGTTCAATTTTCAAAATAGGTTTCATGATGTCTTTGAGTTGAAGATCCCACTCGTCCCTGCTTGCTGCCATGAGGATCTCCGACCGGATGACCAAGCCGCGAACATTGTCAATGGTTTCGTCGTACACCGGGATTCGTGAGAACCGAAGAATGGTGTTGTCGTCGAGAATCTCTTTGATGGATTGGTGCATTTCGAAAGCCGAAACGACGGTACGGGGCGTCATTTCTTCGTGGACCGAGACTTCTCGGAGACCGAGGAGGTTGTGAATAATGGTCTCCTCATTTTCCTCAAGTGCCCCTTCAATTTCACCCAAATCGGCCATGGCAGCAACGTCATCGCGTGTCACCATTGCATTCTTTGATGAGGGCAAAATTGACTTGAGCATTTGAATGGGGCCAATCAAGAAAAACAGGGTTTTCGTAAACCACGTCAGCAAATACGCCGTTGGTGTAGAGAGTCGCTTCCAGTAGGCTGCCCCTAAGGTCTTCGGGATGATTTCGGACAAGAAGAGAACCGCCAATGTCAGGATGGCTGATGCAGCTGTTAACACCTCAACCCCCCATATCTGCTGCACCTGGGATCCAACGCCTGCCGCCCCCATCGTGTGTGCAATCGTGTTGAGTGTAAGGATGGCTGTTAACGGGCGGACGGAGTCATCGTCCTTGAGATGCGCCCACATTGCAGCGGTTCGCTTTCCTTCGTTCTTCAGAATGTTGACGTAGGTTTGAGGCGTTGAAAGCACCACGGCCTCGAGAATGGAGCACATGAAGGACACGCCGAGTGCGAGCGTGATGTAGAAAATGAGGAGACCCATGTCTCCCTCGCCTGTGGCGGAGACAGCGACGCCAGCGGCCGCAAAAAGTTCGTTGGTCATGTTGTTTCGAAGACCCCTACCCTTTCGGGCGTAGTCTATCCGACGAGAGGAGGGTTCTTCAAAATGACGCATCGTCAGTGGTATCTTGAATTACCCGGATGATGGATGGGTGAACCTCAAGAAGCAATGGCATATCGCCGATACGAGAGGGAGACCATGTCGGGCGAACACGTCTTGATTTGTGTGGCCTGGCCCTATGCAAACGGTCCACTTCACTTGGGCCATGTTGCAGGGTGTTATCTGCCTCCGGACATCCAATACAGGTTTGAGCGAGCCATGGGCAATCATGTTCTCATGGTTTCGGGCTCGGACGAGCACGGGACACCCATCACCGTGACAGCAGAAACGCAAGGCATCACGCCCCAGGCAGTTGTCGATCAGTACCACGAGATGAATCTCAAAGCCCTCCTTGACTTGGGCTGCAGTTGGTCCAACCACCTCGACCCAAGGGGCGCCGAATACGGTGGTGCGTTGTTTAACCGTACAAGCGATCCAGAACACAAACGCATGGTGCAGGAAAATTTCCGAGCGTTGGAATCCGGCGGATTCTTTGAACGCAAGACAACAGAGCAATATTACGAGCTCCATGAAGATGGCACGGGCCGTTTTCTCCCCGATCGTTACGTTGAGGGGACCTGTCCAGCGTGCAGCGCAGAGGGTGCACGCGGCGACCAGTGCGATGCATGCGGCGCGACCTATGAGGCGGTAGAACTCAAGAACCCAGTGTCAAAGATGAACCCGTCTGCAACGATTGAGATTCGTGAAACTGACCATTTGTTCTATCGACTCGACCTCTTCCAAGATGCCTTGGAACAACATGCACTCAACCAGCAGTCTTTCTGGAAATCCAATGTCAAAGCCATGACCAAACAATGGCTTGACATGGGTTTGCGACCGAGAGCAGTCACCCGTGATTTACAGTGGGGTATTCCGGTACCGTTGGACGGCGAAACATGGGATGGCAAATGCATCTACGTCTGGTTTGAGGCGGTTCAGGGCTATTCCACCTGTGCGCGCATCTGGTCAAAGACGCATGCGCACTCTCTACCCGAAGGTGATGAAACTTGGAAACGATGGTGGTGTGTTCATGAAAACGGAACTGTGCCACGGCATTTGTACTTCCTCGGAAAGGACAACATTCCGTTTCACACGGTGATTTGGCCAGCGCTGATTTTGGGACTGAATCATGTCCACAAAGGTGGGACCGCTAGCGAGCCGGTCTCACTTCCCGGACCGGGGGAATTTGCTTTGGAGAGCAATGTTCCTGCCATGGAATACCTCATGCTTGCAGGAGGACAATTTTCGAAGTCGAGGAAGCATGCGGTTTGGCTCCCTTCGTTTCTTGAACGCTACGATCCAGACACCTTGCGGTATTACCTCAGCATCAACATGCCAGAAAATCATGACACGGATTTCAACTGGCCCGATTTCGTAGAACGAGTGAACAGTGAACTCATCGCCGCTTACGGTAACTTCGTCCACCGTGTCCTGACGCTTGGGGCACGGTTGCCTCATGAAGAGGGAGCATCACCGTTTGCCGCTTACGATGGTCATGCTTCGGTAGAAGCACACCAAGTCCACCTCGAGGGAGCACTTGGAGACATCACCTCATCGCTTCAGCGACATCGGTACAAAGAAGCGCTTCGGGCGATCATGACCGTCGCCCAGTACGGCAACCAAGTCCTGCAGAACGCCGCCCCATGGAAGCATCTCAAGGAGCCTCAAGAAGGGGCTGATGAGAGCCTCGCTGCGCTGGCGTTCTGTTGGAGGATTGCTCGTTTCTTGGCCATCACGACCCAACCTTTCCTGCCCACCAGTGCACAACGATTGTGGTCCACGCTTGGCAACGATGACGATGTATCCGCCATGGCATGGCAGGAAGCGGTGAACTGGGACGCCCCTCTGACATGGTCCGTTGAAACGCCCCAGCCGCTGTTCCAGCGCTTGGATTTGGAAGAGATCCTGGCTGCCGAGCAAAACCTCGTTGAGGAGGGCTCCGAATCAGATGCCGTCCATGGCGTGAAGGGTGGGAAAAAGAAAGGAGGAAAGAAGGTGAAAGAAGAAATTGAAGGTATCACATATCTTGAGTTTGAGACGTTTATGAAGGTGAATCTTCGTGTCGGTCAAATTGTCAGCGTCGAAGATCACCCCAATGCCGACAAATTGTACGTTGTGCGCCTTGACGATGGCACCGATGAAGGGCGTACGATTTGTGCTGGGTTGAAGGCATACTACAGGCCGGAAGAAATGGAAGGCAAACTGGTGGTCTTTGTTGAAAACCTCAAACCGAGGCCGCTGAGGGGCATCACCTCCGAAGGCATGATGCTCGCTGCTGATGATGGCAACGATGGGGTTCGACTGGTGACCATTGACGGCGAGATTGCTCCGGGCAGTCAGGTTCGCTGATCACTGTTTCATCCGGTTTCGGACCTCATCCATCACGGCTCTTGATGCAATGCGCGTCTTTTCGCTCACAATCAATGATTGAGCTTTCAAGTCTGCAGCCATCTCATCTGGCAGACTCTCCAAGTTGATGTCAACGTTGAACAACGCACCCTTAGCAGCAGCACTGGCTAGCAAGCCAGCCACACCAACGTCCGTGACAGCGTTGGCATTGCCGGTCCGGGCGAGCGCTGGTAGTTTTGAGAGCAGATCCAGTGCGAGCGAAGCGGTCTCAAACGGAACTTCAGCTGCTGCATAGGTCGCCGCTCGAATTTGAATGCGGCGGGCGTCTTTTTCCTCATCTGTGGATTTGGGCAAGGCGAACCCTGCCATGACGCCGTCAAAGGCGTCACTGTCCTCAGTAGCGAGCTCATTGGCACGCTCCATCATCGGGATGGCCAACGATTGGATGTCCTCGGCGATGGCCCATCCTTCGGCCCACTTTTCCTTCCCAAGCGTGAGGTCGCACACCATGATGGAGAGTGCCGCCGCTTGACCAAGGGCGACGGCCGAAGCCGTACCTCCTCCGGGTGTGGGTGAAGACGACGCCAACGCCGCCTGAAAGTCTCGCAAACTCATCGATGCCCAATTCATGATTCCACCCCTTGTTCGAGGGCCCACTCAATGATGTGGACATTTGGGTCAAAGTGGTGATGGCGGTTCAATCCAAGTCCATCAACAGCAGCAGATACAAGATCGTTGTCTGAAGTAGAATCTGGAGAAAAGAATCTGCCTGCCTCCAACATGGCTTGAAGTGGTACGAGGCCGACGATTTCGCTACCGCACAATGATGCGCCGTGGTCCTTGGCCAAACTTTCACACGTCATAAAGGCAAGATGAAGAGGGCATTTGTTCACATCCAAGAGATTCATGGAAACCTGTGAAATCCCCAACTCGTCCACTGGCACACCCATGCCCTGAACGCCTTCCAACATTCCCCGGCTGCGGATTTTACCTCCTCCAGAGGACTTCAACAAGCGTCCGCTGCTGCGAACGATGGAGCCTATTTTCCGCGCAACGGCTGCACCTTGTTCGTCCACGTTGACGTTGTACGCCACCAAAATGGAACGGGCACCGACGGTAATGCCGCCAGAGCGTGCGACGACGTCCGTCCACGTCATGGCGCCAGCATCAGGAAGTTTGGTTGCGTCTGCGTGCACCTCATCGGTTCCTTCAAGTCGCGCTTGCAGTCCCTCGTACTCACCACGGCGCAAATGCGACAGCATGGTTCGCTCTTCACGGGCCGCAGCGGCACCGTAGAGGAACAACGGTATGTCGGCCCGTTTTGAGAGGCGATTCACAACGGTTCGTGCCAATTCAGCGCATTCATCCAGGGTGATATCCCGAAGCGGTACAAAGGGGCACACATCGACCACGCCTAATCTTGGGTGTTCGCCTTGATGTGTGCGCATGTCCAGGAGCGACACACTCGCTTCGATGAGCGCGATGGCGCCTTCTACCACGGCGTTGGGCGCACCGGCGAAGGTGATGACGGTACGATGGTAATCGGCGTCTGGTTCAACGCCCAAAACCGTGCATCCCGGCGTTTCTCTTACGACGTCGACGATGGCATTGATTTTCTCAAGGTCCCTGCCTTCCGAGATGTTCGGGACACATTCAACCAATGGAAAGGTCATGCCGCTTGGCCTGAACCTCGGGTCCTTGAACCTTGGCGCCTCGATCAGGAGTACAAGGCTTCGGGCGAACTGGTGCTTCTCCCCTGTGAGCGCTTGTTATCCAACCGACTCACGGCATCCAACATGTCCTGTTGCGTCACCGCGGAGCGACCGTCTCGAATAGCGATCATGCCTGCTTCGACACACGTGGCTTTCAGTTCAGCTCCAGAGTACCCGTTGGTACGCTCTACAATTCTGCCCACAGCGACCTTCTTGGTGTTCATGGAGGCAAGGTGTACCTTGAGAATGGCCTTGCGTGAGGCATCATCGGGAATTGGAATTTCGATCACACGGTCAAATCGTCCGGGCCTTAGCAGCGCATCGTCCAGGATGTCGGGGCGATTCGTAGCGGCAATGATTTTGACATCATGAAGAGCATCAAATCCGTCAAGTTCAGCCAACAGTTGCATCAGCGTTCGTTGGACTTCACGATCACCGGAGGTCGAGCCGTCCAATCGTTTCGCTCCAATGGCATCGATTTCGTCAAGGAAAATCACGCTCGGGGCCTTTTCTTTCGCCAATGAAAACAGTTCGCGAACCATGCGACCACCTTCGCCGATGTACTTCTGTGCGAGCTCACTCCCAACCATTCGGATGAAGGTGGCGTTGGTGTGGTTGGCAACGGCCTTGGCCAGCAGGGTCTTCCCACAGCCAGGAGGGCCGACGAGGAGGACGCCTTTGGGCGGCACGATGCCGACCTTCTCGAACAGTTCTGGCTTCACGAGCGGGAGTTCGATGGCTTCACGGACGGATTCCACTTGCTCATCCAAACCAGCAACGTCCTCGTAGTGTATGGTTGGTTTTTCCACCATTTCCGCTCCACTGACCATCGGATCCCATGCTTCGTGGAGCAATTCCACCACAGAAAGACTGTCTTGATTGAGGGCAACCCTCGTGCCTGGTTTGAGTTTCTCAGGGTCCAACCGTTGATTCAACGAAACCTGGAAGACGGTCCCATTTGATGAACGGACAATGGCTCGCTCATGATCGAGCACATCTTGTATGTGGCCGACGATCAGTGGTGGCATTTTCAGAAGGTTGACGTTCTCATCCAACCGCTCTATGCGTTTCCTTAGCGTGCGCATTTCTGCTTCAAGTGTGGTGCGTTCATTGATGAGTTGCTGTGTCTCATCCCGGAGTGCAGCGTAATCTTCCTCGAGTTTTCGAAGGTCGTCCTCGGCGGTGTTGGGAAGATGCCCATCTTTTCTGTCAACGTCTGTTCCCATGACACTCAGCATGACTATCGGCCGACGCTTCTTAAGAAATTGGATGGTTTTTTTCAACAAACGCATGTCAAAGGGTTCAAAGGGCGTAACGATGGAGTGACGAATGATGGGCGAATGCGAACTTTGTGGCGCCGTGAAGGTCGGTGTGAAACGCGTACGCACCGGAAAAACCGAGGTGGCGGCTTGCAGTCGATGCATCGACAAAATGAACCTCGCCCCCAAATCCGAAGCGCCTGGGATTCAACGCGCTCGTTCATTTGCTTCCTCGCCCTCACCTCGCAAAACACGAAACGACATCATGACACGCTCCAGCAAAGAGTTGGCTGATGACTTTCACAAGCGAATCTCACGGGCGCGAGGTTCTCGGAATTGGACACAACAACAACTGGCCAAGAAAATGGCTGAAACGGTGAACATCATCAAGTCTGCAGAATCCGGCAAGCGACCAACCGACAGCGTAATTCGGAAGTTTGAGCAGGTTCTCTCCATTGAATTGATGGTGGAGCGAACAGCCAATGAATCTCGACACATCAATGCGGGCCCCTCCCGCGGCATGACGTTTGGCGACTACTTCAACGATCTTCGGTGATGCTGTGCGTCCCGTTGCTGTTCACGCGTTGTGGCTTGCACAAGACGATCCGAGAAAGAACACAGCCGTTCTTGCTTCAAAGCGAGGCAATCTGACCCTCCACAAATCCATTCGCTCGATTCCCAAGCGCGGGATCATCCTTGAGCCGCTCTGCGGCAAGGTGTTTGGTCCCGAAGACCATGAACTGCTGCTTGAACGAGGTGGAGCTCTGGTCGGCCTTGATTGCAGTTGGGCGCACATAGAATCCTCTGTTCAATCGGTGATGGACAGGACGCGCCTCCAGCCCCGAATGCTTCCACTCTTGTTGGCAGCCAATCCAGTTAACTGGGGCAAACCCGGGCGGCTAACAACGGCTGAAGCCCTCGCAACCGTGCTTTACTTGGTTGGGCGGAAGGAGCAATCGAGCGAGGTGTTGGGGGCTTTTCGGTGGGGCGAACGGTTCTTCGAGCTCAACCGAGAACCGCTTGACGCTTATGCAGCTGCACGTACCAGTGCAGAACTGGTCGACCTTCAGTTTGAATTCTTTGACATTGAACGCCAAGAACTGGAGGGCGTTGAATGAACAATGTCCGCAAGGTTACGGCCCACCACCGCACGGCGGAAGGGGCGTCAATTATCGCGGAATCCTTTGCTGCTGAAGTGCTCATCAGGTTGATTGTAAATGGGTCATCGCTGGTCAACCTCCTCGGATCACCACAACACGCCAAAGAATTGGCAGTTGGCCACCTGATGACCGAACATGGGCTGCGCCCTCATCACATCGAATCCATTGTCGTGACCGAGCGAGATGGAGGAGTTCATGTCGACATATCGACCAAGGAGGAACATGATTTGACAGAGCGAACAGGTGTCGTCACGAGCTCGTGTGGTGCATGCGACCAATCGGAATTGAACGATCTGGTA
>JAYYDY010000085.1:0-7913 GCA_036160375.1 Thermoplasmatota archaeon
CGGTAGCGGCCGGTCTTGAATTCCTCGTACCGGTAGCACTGACCGTAGTAGGACAGACGGAGCGGCTTGGTGTCCATGCGCATTTCTTCGGCGACCATGCGCATGACAGGGGCCGTGAGTTCAGGGCGCAGCGTCAAGTCGCGCTCACCCTTGTCCTGAAAGGCATAGAGCTGATTGATGACGCCCGGGCCGGACTTCGCGGTGAACAACTCAAGCGATTCAAACACGGGTGTTTGAACCCTGGAAAAACCGTGGCGCTGCGCCACATCTTCGAGCAAATGCTCCAGCGCCAACCGTCGCTTCATCGCCGCCGGCGTGAAGTCCCGAGTCCCGCGTGGTCGTTGCACCATCAACCCTGTCGTGCCGTTCAGTCTTCAAGACCCCTTCGCCTTCAACACGGGAGCCAGAACGGATTCCCGACTACTCTTCTTCCCAAGCAGCTTCGCCCCAGAGGTCCTCGCCGTCCTCCAAGTCCCACGAGGGGGCTTCGCTCGTTTCGCTGGCCGTGGGCGCCTCGTCCACCTGGCCATCCTCTGTCGATTTCTCTTCAGTTGGGCTCTTCCCCTCGGGCGCTGACATGCCATCGGATTCAGCGTTGGGTTTAGCTTCGGCCTCGGATGGTGTTTCCTCCTCAGAAGGCTGAGCAGCCACCGCATCCAAATCAGGCGCCTCGGGCACGTCGGGCAGCACCACCTCGTCCTTGCTGGCGATCTCCTCGAGTTTCTCAATCAGTTCCCAGTCCGGTTCTTCCGCCCCGGGCTGAACGCCTTGGTCTTGGCGCACCTGCACGAGTTCAGCGGCGTTGAGCACATCGTCGTCGCTTGCCACTTCTTCGCTCAGCCCTGTTTGGTCGAGCGGTCGAAGGTCGGCGTTGGCGTCCTTGCCTTTGGCCTCAAAGGTGGATGATTCGGCCGGAGCGGAGACGCCCAGCGACTTCCAAGCGTCCTTGACCTCGGTGGAAGCAGGAACCACGGAGCGTGCACGCTCCTCGGCCTTGCGGCGCTCATAGGCCGCCTTCAGTTCGGCCTCTTCTTGCTCGGCACGCATGCGGGCCTCCACTTCTCGCCACGTCTTGCGTTCCTCCTTGAGCCGGTCTCGTTCTTCCTGACGTTCAATCATCAGCGGTGTGGGTCGATCGTAGCGCCTCCAGAAGAGGTAGCTGACGCCAATGAAGAGGAGGGAGAGGATGAGCCCGGTCGTGAGTGTTTCCCACAACTCGCTCATGGAGCCTCACCTTCAATCGGCCAGTTCTGCGTCCACGGTGGCAGCCAGGTGCTCAAACCCAGCGATGACATCGCCGACTTGACCGATGAGGTCGTCGGAGCCACCGGGGAGTTCGGAAATGTCGGCGTCGGCACCTTCGGGCACGTTTCGGAACAACGGTCGCTCGATGAGCTTCCGGTTGAGACCGATGAACAAGGCTGCGACCACGCCCCAGAACAGGAGAATGATGGTCAGGCCCTTCGGGTTGGAGGGGTCCCAGACGTTGGGCGTGTTGGCGATCATGTCGGAGAAGTACGACGCCATCAGCACGAAGAACAAGATGGGGAAGGCGATGTAAATCAGCACGTCCCACCAGCGACCGACTTCCAAGTCGTTGTCGCCGGTGTTGATGAAATCATCACGGAAGGCCGAAACGCCCAGACCGAGGTAGCCGGCGAAGCCCGGCGGAGCCGTGCCTTCGTCAACGGCGGATCGCCACTTGATGTAGCCGTACTTCCAAATCGAGAAGGCGATGAACAGCCCCGAGAACATCAGGCCGTAGCCCCAGATGTGGTCCTGCACTTCGAGGAATTCAGGGAAGGCCACACCTGAACTGTCAAGTTGAATCCACAGGATGGCGGAAGGCAGACCGAAGATGAAGATGGCCAAGCCCGTGATGAGCACGGAGCGCTCTCGCTCGTAGCCGTGGTCCACGAAGTTTCGGACACAGAGTTCTACGGTGGAGATCATCGACGTGAGGGCAGCGAAGGAGAGGGCGAGGAAGAACATCGCCGTCATGATGAGCGGCCCAATGGCGCCACCAGGGGCCTGAGCAAAGACCTCGGGAAGGGCGAGGAAGGTGATGGCGGAGGAACCACCGGTCACCGTGGCCAAGGGGTCGGGGTTGACCGCGAAGATGGCTGAGAGCACCGCCAGACCGGCGATGATGGAAATGCTGTTGTTGGCGAGCCCCATCGTGAAGGCGTTGAGCACCGTGTCCTCGTCTTTGCTCATGTAGACGGCGTAGGTGATGCACATGCCCATACCGGCAGAACACGACCACGCCGATTGCGACAGACCGTTGATCCACACTTCCGGCTCAAACAACATGTCGAAGTCCACGGTGAACATGAACAGTGCACCGTCAAGGCTGCCGTCACTGAGGTCCATCCACAGCGAGAGGAAGAGCGTCAAGAAGAGCAGCGCGAACAGGGAAATCATGAGGTAGAAATTGACCTTTTCAATCGCCTTTGCACCCTTCCAGATGGTGCCCAGCACCAGCAAAATCACAAGGAACTGGAAAAAGATGACTTGACCGGGCGACTGCAGGAAGGCGTTCCACACCTCGGTGGTGTCCACCTTGTCGCCGCTCAGTGCACCGGTGATGCCGAGTTGGAAGTACTTCAGCGTCCAGCCGGACACCACGGCGTAGTAGAACCCGATGGCGGTTGAAATCCATGCGGTCCACAGGCCCATCCAAGCAAAACGACGACCAGCGAAAATACGGAAGGTCCCGATGGTCCCGGTCCGGCTTCGCTTCCCCATCGCGTACTCGGCGATGACGAGCGGAATCGACCAAGCAAAGAGGAAAATCAGCCACGGGATGAGAAACGTTCCACCGCCGTTCGCTCCCACCATGCGGGGAAAACGCCAGATGTTGCCGGTCCCGATGGCGGCACCGATGGAGGCAAAAATGAGGCCCAGACGGCCGTTAAACTGGTCGCTTTCCCCCATGCGATCACCTCAGTCCTCCCCGAGTTGGCCAACTTCAATTGACTCACCACGGAGGTCTGCTTCGAAGATCTTGTCCTCGTCATCGCTGAGCATGATGCGCAGGGCCACCGCCAAGCCGCCCCACACAAAGGTGGCGACGAGCGAGAAGGTGAAGAAGGCCCCAAAGACGCTACCAAAGGCGGCGCGGTAGGTCACCTCCAACACGTAGTAGTTGCCTTCTGCGGGGTATTGGTAGAGGTCAGCACCGCCCAGCGTGGACACGGTGGCCTTGTAGTGGACTTCGCCCGTGGCGGTTTCCGACACCGGAAGTTCAGCGCGTAGAAGCGTGCCGTTGCCAGCGGCCAACGAACAGCCGCCTTCAACCATCTCAACGCTCGTGCTCTCCCACGGTGTGGTGGACCACTCTCGTGGACCAAAGTCGCTCTGCATGCGGCTTGGCTTGACTTGGCGCCACTGGACCTTGGTGTCCTTGGTGCTGTAGGGGAACTGGTTGGACACGCAGAGCTCAATGGGGATGTCGCCTTCTTCGGGGATGTCGATCATCGACGGTTGCTTGAGGTAGTTTTGCTGGGAGATGTTGGCGATTTCAAGGTCGGCTCGCTCACGTGGGTTGTCAGCGATTTCAGCGATGTAAAACCCGAGACCGAGGTTGCGCACGGCGATGTGGTCGATGTCCTCGGGTCGCTGGTGGAACGCGGTACCAATTTCGGACGTGTAGCAGTACGATCCGTGGACGCCGTAATGCCAATCGCAGAAGTCACCGGATGTTGGGTAGAGCGACGAGGATTGGAGGTTGGCGTACTGCGTCATGTCGGCCATCATTTGGCCATGGTAGCGGAGTTGAGCGTGGTCGGGGCTTTCGCAGTCCGTGCAGTGGCCCCAAGGCCACAGGATGAGTTCGGAGTAGGAGTGGTGGGTCAAGGTTGACTTGAATTCACTCGCACCGTCACCGGTGTCGTCATTCATTTCGGTCATGTCCTGAATGAACTTGGTCTCAGGCTCGGAGTTGCCACCCCACCAGTCTTCGTCGGTGACACCGTCGGCGTCATCGTCCTTGCCGTCAACGTGATCTTCGTTGATTTGGCCGTCACCATCGTTGTCGCGGTCGTCCACTGGGCCGTTGTAGACGTCGTTGTTGGAGATACCTGCTTGTTCGTCCTCTGCCGGCGTACAGGTACCTGGAACAATGGGACCGGTTGCACCGAGAGGTGCACCCCATTCGAACTGGTAATTGCGGTTGAGGTCGACGCCGTCACAGTCCTCGTCAACCTGTTCGTTGAGGTCGGGCAGCGGCGTCACTCCGGTAAACGTATTATCGCGCAGGTTCTTGCGCCAGCCGCCTGAGGGGCAGGATTCCCACGCCGGTGCAGGACAGAAGACCTCTCGGTCGTAGATGTTGCCGTCCACGTTCAGCATCGGGATAAGGTAAATCTCACGGGAATTCACGAGGTCGGTGATGAACTGTTCCGAGTAGTCTTCATCCACGCCGAGGTCGCCAGGGCCGCAGTTGGTGCCGTCGCCGTTGGAGTCTTGGTATTCTGCAGCAAGGGCAAGACAATCGCCGTCGTCATCGAGTTGACCGTCACCGTTGGAGTCGCCCCATGTGTCTTCGTCCACCAGGCCGTCCCCATCGTTGTCGTAGCCGATGTTCTCGTAGGAGAACGCAATGACCTCAAGTTGCATCATCGGCACCTCGTAGGACATCCACTCGCGAGCGTGGTGGTTGCCCACGATCATGACATCGTGGCGGTCAGCGTAGTTGCCGTTGTCGCCCACAAAGGGGTTGTATTCGCCGCCCTGGACATCTTGTGTGATTTTCATCCACGGCGAGGAATGGCCGTAGTACCAACCTTCGTAGGCATCGGCCGTGACTTCCTCGCCTCGAGCATTGGTGCCCCCGTTCATGCCTTCATGGAACTCGAAGATGTCCGGGTTGTCCTCAGCGAGGCGCATCATTCGGGTTTTCATCGTCTCGTAGGTGTGGTATTGCTTGAACTGAAGAATCTCATCGTTGGCAGGTGCCCACGGGAAAATCATGTTGATGTAATCCTCGGACCAAATGTCCTCGGGAGTGTCGCCGGTCGCTGGTTCTTGAGCGTAGGCGTTCTCAGCGACCGGTGCTGCAAACGAGAGCAGCAACGGAAGGACGATGAGGAAACCCAAGGTGGGGCGTGGTGCAGTCGAGCGAAGTGCAACGGGCGCGGCTGACGTCATGCTATCGTTTGGCCGACTCCGTTTCACCTCTTCAAGCGTTCGTGCCAAACCCGAAGAAATGCTTCACGAGGACGGCCCCCCCTCACGGCAAATGAAGCGGAAAAAACAACCCAAATGACCCGCTGGGCTCACCATGGACGGCCTGTGGAACCCCGCTGCTGATTCGGCCCTGCGAAACGAAGTGCTCGGCTTCACGACTTACACGATACTGGCCGTGCTCGGGCTGCTGGTGATGATCTTCATCATGCGCTTGCTCACGATGCGTTTTGCACCCGCTGTGCTGGGCACCATCATCCGCTCAGAGGCCATCAAAGGCAAGACCGTCCAAGAATCCGACAAGGCGCTGGGCACCGCTGCGGGCGTGGGCCTGGCCTACGTGCTCGTGGGCATCATGATCGACGACATGGAACGGGCGGGTTCGCCCATCCTCATGCCGGACCTCGCCGTCAGTTTCCTTCCGGGCATCCTTCAGTTCGTGGTCGCCATCGCCGTGGTGGTCTGGGCCTTCCGCCTCGTCAACATCGTTCACGACGTGGTCATGCTGTTCGACACCGACGACCAGTTGGACGGGACAGAAAAGACGCTCATCTCGGCCCTGCAAAGCGTTCTGCGCTTTGCCATCATCTTCGTCGGTGCCGTGTTTGTGGCCGACTCGATGGGCTTTGACCTGACCTCCCTCATCGCAGGGTTGGGCATCTCCGGTCTGGCGCTGGCGCTGGCCGCGAAGGATTCCATCTCCAACTTCTTCGGCGCCATCACGGTGCTGCTCGACCGCCCGTTCAAGGTAGGCGACTGGATCATCGTCGGAGCTGCAGAAGGGGAAGTCATCGAAATCAACCTGCGAACCACCCTGATTCGGACCTCGGCCGACACCATCATCACGATGCCCAACGCCAACCTGGTCAACACGCCCGTGGAAAACGTCGGCAAGCGACGCTGGCGCCGCTGGCAGACCCAACTCCATCTCGATATCAACGCCGACGGCGAGGCCGTCGACGCCTTCTGCCAGCGCGTCCTCAAGGCCATTGAGGAGCACCCCAAGACGCTCAAAGAAGAAGCATCCTTCTGCCAGGTGAGCATGATCTCGGCCACTTCGCTGGACGTGGACCTCAACCTCTACTGGGACGTGTCGGGTGGTGTTGAAGAGCGCCAAGAACGAGCCAAGCTCATCATTGACATCAAGAACATCGCTGAAGATCTCGGCATTGAGTTCTACGACGGTCGTGTTCGTCAGCAACGCTGAATCAGTACGGCTCGGGGATGCGGCTATCCGTGTAGGTGTGGAAACCAATCGCCGTGAACAAGAACACGTTGGCCAAGAAAATCCGGGTGCCGCCTTGGAACGGCCCCTCCATCGAGTCGGCAAAACCAATGGACAGCACGCAGAAGATGAACAAGAAGAGCGAGGTTTTGGCTACCAAGGACGTCATGCGTAGCACTCCCAACTTCGCTTGAATGCGGGACACATCGTTGAGCCAAGCCATGCACATCGACTCGGCGTCCGCTTGGCCGAAGGCACGGGCCCGAGCCAACTGATGGAGGATGGCTTCGTACCTCCAAATCCACAGCCCCCCTTTGAGCGTGCGAAGGGTGTGGGCGCCCCACGCCGGCGGAAGACTCCCCTCCCACGAGGCGAGGAACATCGCTCGACTGGCGTCCTCGTTGAACGCACCGCGCAATGCGATGACTTGCTCCAAATTGGCGATGGTCGCAACGGCGGGCATGCGCTCATCCTTGCACAACAACGTGTCCGTGAGCGGCCGAGGTTGTGGCACGAGCGTGACATGGTACTCATCCCAAAGCAGGCCGTCAAGGCTGAGGTGGAAAGGAGGAATCCCAAGGACGTTCTTGGTGTGTGGCGCACGCCAGAGCGTGGTGGTGTTCAGCGCCCCCTCGAGGGCCTTGAGTCGGGCGTTCCAACGCCATTCGGCGTTGGGCGTGGTCTCCGGCTGGAAACTGGCGTGGACTTTGCCGATGTCGCGCCCCAACTGGCGCAGGCGGAGTTGGTCCTGGAGGTTCGCTGAAATCTCCTCGGGCGTGTGCATCTTATGATAGTCAAACATGCACATTTGATCGCCGTGTTGGTTTCGCAGCCCACCCAACGGCAACAACACGCGTTCGTCTTCGAGGATGTCCTTCCACGGAGCGTAGCGGATGAGAGTGGAGACGTCCCATCCGGTTTGGAACGGGTAGACATGAACGATGTAGCGCTTGTCAAGCGCCAAGACGATTTTATTCTCCGTGTGAGCCACGACCTGTACCTTATTGACGCGTTCTGGCCAGTGACCCCACCAGGACACGGCCAATGTCTGCCACCATTCAAGATTCAACACATCGCGGAAGTCCCAGCCGTACACCTTCCCCATCGGGGTGCGCAGACCGAGTTCAAACGTGGAAGGGTCCGGTGTTCCAGAAAGAAGACCTGAGGGATACCACGGCGGTGTTGCATCTGGCGTCGACGGGGAAGATTCGGTGCCTTGCCGCATTGATGTGGAGGACGGTGGCTGGACTGGGATGTCCCAAAAGATGTCATCCACCATGGGTTTCCCACCCCTTCCCCCCCTTCAAAGATGATGCCAACGGGCTGTACTTCCGATGGGAGCAATCAAACACCGGGTGCACCCACAACTAGGCGGAGGGCAGGCATGGGCATCTCGGAACGCATGGGTGATGTGCTCGGCCAAGCGGTCGAAGCCAAACTCCTGCGAGAGGTCAAAGAGCACCCCCTGCAGGTCAACCACCTCGCCATCATCATGGACGGC
>JAYYDY010000086.1:0-6399 GCA_036160375.1 Thermoplasmatota archaeon
CCGACGCCAGCGGTCGTGACACCCGCATCCGAGACACGGTGGTGTTGACCATCACCGTGGATGAATTCCACGACATGCAAATCTCCATGGACCCGACCGTTGACAACGCCGTCAAGACCTCTGCTCCAGGGCGAATCGTTCGGTTTACGTTCAACGTGACCAACAACGGTAACGTCCCCGATGTTCCAACTTTGAACAACCACACCGCTCAGCGTGACGGTGATTCGCTCCTGTGGAACGAACTCCCGGGCATGAACGTGCTCAGCAGCTGGGACGTTGACTGGTTCATCATGCGCCAAGTCAGTGCAGAACTCGTCGTTGAGGAAGCGTGCATGGTCATGCAATCCACCGCCTCTTCGTTCCCCGAAGACGCCTGTGTGTACCTCGAGGACATTGACGAGTGGCGCCTGCCCGAGATGGCGCCCTACGAAACCATCACCACGGTAGCCGCCGTTGCGGTAGGCACCGACGCCAAGCTCGACACCCGAAGCATCGGTCTGAAGGTGGTCTCAAAGTTCGGCGACATGGAGAACGACGGCGACCACGACGACTCGCCTGCATGGGACGGTGACAACCTCGACACGAACGAGTTCATCGTCACACTGCGACTGCGTGCACCCAACCTCGAAATCAAGGAGATCATCATGCCACCGTCCACTTCGGCCGAGGTCGATTCAACGATCCCGATCGGCATCATCTTGCAGAACACCGGCAACGTTCACGCCACGGACATCGAAATTGTCCTCTGCGAATACGACGATGTCACCGACGAGACCACCAAGGAGATTCGCAAGAATGGCTGCGACGAAGAGCGCGTCGTCATGCGCCAAGTGGTGGGTGCTTTGCTCGCTCCCGATGACACCGAAGACGCCAAGGAGATCGAACTCTACCTGCTCTACCCGGTCACCGCCGGCAGCAAGGGTGTTTACGTCGTCGTTGATCCGATGAACGAAATCGTTGAGTCGGATGAAGGCGACAACGTGAAACCCATCCCAGAGCCGCTGGAATCCAACAGCCCGGTCCTTGACCTGGCCAAGGAAGTGGTCGGTAAGACGGCGCTGCCTTTCGCCGTCATCGTGTTGACCATTGCCCTGTTGGGCGTGGTCTACCTGGTGGGCAAGGGCCGCCGAGACGAAGTCAACAAGCGACTGGCCGAACAGTCGTCGCTCGTGTCGGTTCTCTCGGACGAAGCCAACGATTGAAGCGCATCACTTGGACTTCGGTCCGAGGTACCAGCGCAACTCGGTGTTGAGCGGAGCGGCAATGACTTGTCCAGAGCGACGTGCGATTTGCTTCTCAAGCCTTGAGCGAAGCGCGGTGATGACATCGCCCGCATCTGCGTGGCCGACGAGCTCTTGCTGAACCAGCGCCGTCAGGTCAAGTCGGTCGCCTGTGGCCTCAACCATGGTTTGGATGATGCTTCGCTCCTCGTACGACTCAAAGTCCGCTTCAACCGCTGCAGAAACACGTTGACGGACATGCTGATGAAGAGAGATGAGCGCGTCTCGCTGGGCGTCCAACTCCTCGAGAACCGAAGCGAGTGTACGCATGTGAGCCAACCCTTCGGCCACGGCGATTTTCTTGCGGCCGCTGAGCGATTCAGCCACGGGAACGGAGGCTGGCGGCAGGCTGCTGGAAAGGCGCATGGGGCCACCTGCTGGCAATTTTCGCTCTTCGCACCGGAACAGATCCGGGCCGATGTCAACGTGAATCGACATGGCACGTTCCACGGCGTAAATCGTTCGTGGTGGCCCTCCTTTTTCTGATGGGACCTTCTTCTTCGAGACCATCCCACCCTTTTCCAGTTCTTTGAGGTGCTTGACCACGGCTGGCTGGCTGACGCCGACCAGTTCCGACAGCTGCATGGGGTAGTGGGGTTCGCGGGCGAGGCGTTCGAGGATTTGCCTTCGGACCTTGTTTTGGAGCAGGTAAAGGGCCTTGTCGATGTCGGTCATGCTTCTCAACCCGAGGTTGGGTAGTCAACCCCCCTCTATGAACGCACCGTTTCTCTATTGCTCGTCCCAATCTTTCCAGGCGTCGCTGTTTCCAGCGGTGGATGAGGTGGTCGAAGATCGCTTGACAGCCGCCGTCGCACGTTGAACCGGTTGGGGTTCAGCCAGGGGAACGCCCTCGTCCCACGATGCGATGGCGGCGGCGTTGGCAGCATCTTGAATCGTTTCTTCGGGGGTGGTGCCTTGGTAGCGACCCGTTTTAGCGTGGTCTTGCGCCCCTTCCACATCGCCTCTCATCAGGGCGTAGACCTGTTCGGTGGTGAGCAGCGACCCTGCTGCAACATCCTGCATACCGTCCACGAATTGCTGGGATGGTTGCCGTTCTGCTGTGTCAGCAAACGGTGGGGCGACCGAGGGTTGCTGAGGGTCGTGTTCGCCCTGTGTGAACAACGTGGGGTGGTCAGGATTTACGTCCGTGATGGGAATCAACTGCCCTTCTGGCCCTACCATCATGACGCGTGGGGCTTTGCTTGGTTTGGAAGCGACGTAGATGATGAGGGCCAAGGGCGTGGTTAACACACCCAAGCAACACATGGCGCCCCCCAACACCAACCACGTGGACGACAGCAGATCGCTCTGGATGTCATCGACCGGGACCAAGTAGCCGGACGTTTCCGAACAGTCTTCTTCACAGGATACGACGAGCGCATGCTCGCCGCTTTCGTTGAGTTCCCAAGATGCCACTTCAACGAAGGTTGTTCCATCAGCGGCCATGGCCTGCCAGTCGAGCATGCACGAACGTTCCTGAAGCGCTTCTTCCGCAAGGGATGAGCCTTCTACGCGGTAAAGCTCAACGCTCATGACAGGGTCGCCTTTGAGTTGGTAAAGCCGATAACACGAACCGTTCAGTTCTCCCAGTGCATGTGTTCGAGCACCCACGTAGGGTTCATCGTGGTGCTGTTCCCTCGGGTCCATGGCGGCGTTGATGGTCGACGATTGGCTCGACATCATGACGGCCCCGAGCAGCACCATGACAGCACCGGCCACGGCGAGGCGAAAGCCCCAGGGGGAACGCTTTGCAGGCTCAGGCGCTTGCATCATCGCTTTCCAGACCCTCTTCCTCCATAAGGCTCGCTGATGGACTCAAGCAAGGCCCAAGTCGTTCAACTTCTCGGGGAGGTAGGTGTCGGTGACGAAGTCCAACCCGTACTTGGCCAGCGATTGCTGCTCAGCCTTTTTGCCGAGATCCAGCATCATGTTGATCTGTTCCTGCCACCATGAATCGGCAAACCTCGGGTCGGACAGTTCCGCCTTGAGTGCGTCAACGTCTCTCGAAGAGAGGTCGTCGCTGGGCAGGTCGTAAGCTTCGATGTCGTCGGACGTGATGCCGAGGTACGTGGCGGTGGGCGTGGCCAAGTATTCCGAAATGTGGGCGGTCTTGATGGCACCATAGGCGATGGACGCGAAGATTCTGAACGACCAGGGGTCGCCGTCGAGGAAGACCACCACGGGCAAATCCCACTCTTCGCTCATCCGCTTGAGAATGCGACGCGTGGAACGGGCGGGTTGTCCCTTGAGGTGAACGAGGGCGCAGTTGAAATCCTCGTCAAAGCCGTTTTCAATAAGACGGTCGAACATACCACCGGTCTCGATGGCCATGATGAAGTTCACATCGTGTTCAAGCAATTCGATCTTTTCTTCTTCCACGTTGTAGGGGACGCCGTAGCCCGAATCGCCAACGTCGTCTCGTGCGTTGATGCGCATCCATTCGCCGCGACGGTTTCGTTCTCGAATGGTCACGTTGCCGATCATGCGGGCGCCGTCTTCCTCAGGTCGGAGTTTGAAATCTTCTCGCAGGCATTGGGTCACGACTTCCAAATCCTCAGCGAGGTTGTTGGATTCGTTCTGCGAGGAAAACTTGCCAAGCCCCCAACTCTCTGAGATGTAGTACATCTCTCTGAGGGTGGAGGATTTGTTGGTGTTGATCATCTCTTCAATGAACTCCACGACGTGCAGGGCACGAAGCAACTGCTTGGCCGAACCCAGGCTCGTTGCGTCTCGAACCGATCGCTTCTTGCCGTACTTGTAGACGCCCAGCGTCTTGTCAAAACCGATGTTGTTCTTGGTACGGACGGGCAGTGTCATGGTGGGGGGCTCGCCCTTCACGATTTTGTCGTACATCTCCGTCACCACTTCATGAAGCGCAGCCTTGGTTTCTTCTGGTGTGTGGCTGGCTGACATCATGCATCACTCCCGAACCCCATCAGGGTTTGTTGGCCGGACGGTTTCGGCGCCTCTTCTGCGACAGGCTCTGACGCAGGGACCTCCTCATCCTCGGCGGAGGTTGGTTGAGGAGCCTCGGTGGCGGGTTCAGGAGCGCCCTCCTCGCTGTCATCTGTTTCGCCTGCTTCTCGCGCTTCTTGACGGCGAATTTCTTCGAGCAACTTCTCGTCCATCTTCGAGGCACCGATGACCTCCTGGCTGCCGCGATAGAACACGTCGGTTTCCGTCCAATCGCCCCGTTCAAGGCCGCTGAGCGCGTAGGTGATGGTCGTGGTTTGCCCCGGGTCGAGGGTGTCGAGTTTCCAAGCCCACACACCCGTCGCTTCCTTCCGTCCGCCCGTGGTGTTGTTCTCCATGGTGGCGCCTTCTCGTTCAGGCCACGACGCCAGCAGGGTGTAGGCCCGAGCCCTCGAGGTGTAGTTGAACAGCGTGATGGTGACGTCCGTCATCTTGGTCGCTTTGTTCCATTCCGTAGAACTCTCGGCGATAACGGCACCCATGATCCTCGTGATGGAACCGGCCAAATCGGGGACAGGCCGCTTGAGGATAGCGGCCGACTTTTCGGCGATGGCAGGGATGATGTCGTTGACCAGCTCGAACTTTTCTTGCACCTTGACCATCTTTTTCTTCTTCTCAAGGTGCTTCCGAAGTCCACGCCCCATTTCGAGCATGGCCTTGCGAACTTCGTCCATCACTTCGCCGTTGTCGGCCAGGGCCTCCTTGGCTTCTGAGGTGAATTGGACGTTGGTGCTGGCGAGGTGAACGAGGATGGCGGCAGGCCCCTTGGGTACACCGCGGCCACCGGCTTGGTCCAGACCGTACTGGCGCCAGTCCACCGATTCGATGGCTTTCGTGAGCAAGCATCCGCCTTGCTGGTACATCAGCGGCACGCGGTTAGCAAAGCGAAGCACCTCGACGGGTTTGTCAGCGGCCATCCCTTCGCCAAAAATGAGGCCGACTTCAACCTGGTAGGGGTTGCCTTGTGAGACCGTAGGCGCACGCGTCATGGTGGTGACGAACCGTGAATCGATGGTCTTGGAGAGGCCTTTCTTGATGAGCAATTCTTCAATGGGTGAGAGGCAGTTGGTGGGTGGGTTGAGCAACTTTACCGGCTTGCCACCGAGATGACGTTCTCCCTGAAACGCTTCAAGCAGGGCGCGAATTTGGTCGGGCTTCATCAATTTCGGTTTGGCTTTTTCATCGACCTCAGCGGCTTCGAGCAGTTGTTTGGCGGCACGGGACGACACGCCTGAGAAATTCTTGTACAGGAAGGAAGTCATGCGGCTGTCCGTGGATTCCGTGCACATGCGCTGCAACGTACCCAAGTGGATGCCGTGCGGGTGGGGCTTGATGCTCTCCACCTTTCGAGGCAGTCGCTCGGTCACCCTCGGCCAGTGGTGAACTTCACCTTCAGGGTCCTCGAACGTGATGTCAGCGTGGGGATTGACGATGCTGGTCATTCGAAGGTACTGGTAGACGCTTTGTCGGCCTCGCTGATACTTGGCCTTCATGCGACAGGTGATTTCGAGGCCGTGTTCCTTCATCTCGCCGTTGGGGCGTTCCCAGAGCTCCCGACCTTCGTTGGTTTTCGTCGCCTTGTTCTTGCGGGTGTCCAGCCCGATATCGACGATGGCCGCTGAGGTTTCCGTGGCGATTTTGGAGCGAACGTGGGTTTTCCGGCCGGTCGTCAACTGGCTGTACATCACGACGCCGGTGATACCGATGCCTTGCTGACCCCGAGACTGGCGAATGGCATGGAAGCGAGAACCGAACAGCAGCTGACCGAACACCTTCTCGATGCTTCGCTTTGGGATGCCGGGGCCGTTGTCTTCGGTTTGTAATTCGATGATGTTCTTCTTGTCGTCGACCTTTGAGATCTTGACGCGAATCTCCGGAAGGATACGGGCCTCTTCGCAGGCGTCCAGTGAGTTGTCAACGGCTTCCTTGACAGCGGTGATGAGGGAACGGGTGAGGGAATCGAACCCGAGGAAGTGTTTGTTTTTCTCAAAAAATTCTGAAATGGCGACTTGCTTTTGGTTGCTTGCCATGCGTTCTGCGGTCCCTGCCATGGGTGTTCACCTCCACCGGTCCTCCTCCGTCTTGACGACGTCGGGCCGACAGATGTCCGTCCCCGTCCTTTGAGGGATTATAATCTCCACAGGCG